>JAAZHX010000311.1 GCA_012510495.1 Smithella sp. | reverse complement strand
GCGCCCGGGCCCGGGCGCGTTCCCGGTGGACGATCTGGGATAGCGCGTCGACCTTTTCGCCGTTGACCAGGATGTCCATCAGGGCGAGGTTGCTTTCACGGTAATCGATGACGTCGTAGTCGAACGAGCCGTAGCCCTGCGTGACGGATTTGAAGCGGTCGTAAAAGTCGAAGATGACTTCGGCCAGCGGCATTTCGTAGGAAAGCTCCACGCGGCCCGGCCCGGTGTAATTCATGCTGGAATTGACGCCGCGCCTATCCATGCACAGCTTCATGACAGATCCCAGATAGCGTTCCGGCAGCATCATGGAGGCGCGGATATAAGGTTCTTCGCCCTTGTCAATTTCCGCGGGATCGGGATAGTGCGCGGGATTGTCAACGTAGATCACTTTGGCGTCCTTGAGGGTGAAACGGTAACGCACGCTGGGAACGGAAAGAATAATCGACAGGTCGTATTCCCGCTCCAGTCTTTCCTGAACGATGTCCAGGTGCAGAAGCCCGAGAAAGCCGCAGCGGAAGCCCTGGCCCAACGCGGCGGAGGAGTCTTTTTCATAGATGAACGAGGCGTCATTCAGCTTGTACTTTTCCAGGGAATCGGCCAGATCCTGGTAATCGTCCGACGCGATGGGATAGATTGAAGCGAAGACCACCGGCTTGACTTCCTTAAAGCCCGGCAGAGGCTGCCGGCAGGGGCTGTCCTGGTGCGTGACGGTGTCGCCCGTGCGCACGTCGGAGACGGTCTTGACGCCGGCGATGATGTAGCCCACCTCGCCCGCGGAAAGTTTTTCCTGCCTGACGCGCTGCATCATGAAACGGCCGGTTTCTTCCACTTTGTATGTGGCGTTGTTGTGCATGAAGCGAATGATATCGCCCGCCCTGACGCTGCCTTCAAAAACACGGCAGTGAATGATGGTCCCCCGGTAGGCGTCGTATTTTGCGTCGAAAATCAATGCCGCGAGCTGGTTTTTTTCATCGCCTTCCGGCGGCGGAATGCGCTCGACGATCGCCTCCAGAATTTCTTCAATGCCGGTGCCTTCCTTGGCGGAAGCCTTGATGTGCGTGTCCGGGTCCAATCCCAGTTCGGAATCGATTTCCTCCAGAACGCGGTCGATGTCGGCCGACGGCAGGTCGATTTTGTTGATGATGGGAATAATCTCCAGGTTGTGCTCCATCGCGAGATAGAGGTTCGCCAGCGTCTGGGCCTGGACGCCCTGCGCCGCGTCAATCAGAAGCAGCACGCCTTCGCAGGAGGCCAGCGACCGCGAGACTTCATAAGAAAAATCGACATGGCCCGGCGTATCGATCAGATTCAAGATGTAGGACTTGCCGTCGCGGGCGCTGTAGGGCAGGGAGATGGCGTTGCTCTTGATGGTAATGCCGCGTTCGCGCTCGATGTCCATGTTGTCGAGAAGCTGATCCTGAAAATTTCGTTCGTTGCAGACGCCGGTGTGCTGGATCAGCCGATCGGCCAGCGTGGATTTGCCGTGATCGATATGGGCGATAATACTGAAATTTCTGATATTTTCCATACGGGTTTTAAAAAAGCCCTCCAAAGGTTCTGGGGGGCTTTTTATACTAAAAGTTGTCCGGATGCAATTATCCGAGTTTTTTCATCAGGTCTTCGGAAACTTCCTTTACGCCGACGCTGCCGTCAACAATGATGACTTTGGTTCTTTCCTTGAAATAATTGACGGCGGCCAGCGTGCCGGTCTTGGTGTCGTAATAAATGCCGTGGCGCTTGTCGATGGCGGCGGCGTCCTGATCGTCGGCGCGGGTGGTAAGCTCTTCGCAGCCGCAAACGCGGCAGACCGTCTTACCGTCTTTTTCAGCGGGCTTGATGGCGTCGATGTAGATGTTGTTCGGATGGTTGTTGTCCACTTTACACAGCCTGCGGCCCATGATGCGCTTCTTGGCGGTTTCGCGGTCGAGATCGATTTCAATGACGATGTCCAGTTTGATGTTTTCTTTCTGCAGGGCTGCCCAGAGAGCTTCGGCCTGCGCCAGGTTGCGGGGAAATCCGTCCAGGAGCCAGCCTTGTTTGGCGTCGTCTTCCTTCAGACGGTCGAGGATCATGGGGATGGTGATATCGTCGGGAACAAGTTCGCCGCGGTCAATATACGCTTTGGCTTTTTCTCCCAGCGTAGTTTTTCTGGAGATGTTCTGGCGGAAAATCACGCCGGTTTCAATGTGGGGAACCCCGAATTTCTTCTGCACGATGGCGCCTTGCGTTCCTTTGCCGCTGCCGTTGGGCCCAAATATTAAAATGTTCACTGATCTCATACTCCTTTCATGAAATATATAGAACCAGCCGCCTTATAATGTATTGTCTCATTTTTCGCAACTTTAAAGATTGACCGGCGGTTTGTATTTAAGAATTGATTTTTTAAACGGTTTTATTCCGGTGTCGGTTCACGGGCAGGCGGTTTGGGGGCAGGTTTTTTACGCTTGTCGACGCTTAATTCATTGATGGCGGCGGTAATGGCGGCGGCTCTTGGCGTTCCTTCCGTTGTGTATTCCAGCGCTTTGCGGAAATGGAAGAGGGTGCTCTGGGTTTTATTGTCTTTTTTCAGATACAGACCGAAGTAATAGTGAAAATCGGCCATCTGATGGAGGCGGCCGTAGGACATGGCGACATGATAGTTGATGTCCTCGCCCTCCAGGGTTTCATTTTGCAGCTTCAGAAAATACTTCAGGGCGTTTGTATAGTCGCCTCCGGCAAAATACGCTTTGCCCAGGGCCAGCGTCGTTTGCTCATTTTCCGGGTTGATCGCGGCCGCTTTCAGCAGATAGAAGCGGGCCGCTTCGGCATTGCCCGTTTTCAAATAAATCAGACCGGTACTTTTCAGAACATCCTCGTCCCGCGGCGCCAGGGCGAGCGCTTTTTTTAAATTTTCCAGGGCTTCATTTGTTTGCCCGAGCTGATCGTTCACGATCGCCAGGGCATACAGCAGGTCCACGTTTTGGGGGGCCTTGGCCAGAGCCTCCGCCAGTTGGCCGCGCCGCTTGTTCAGGTCGCCCGCGTCCGGTGTGATCAAAGCCTGCATACGCACGATATTCCCGACAATATTGGCCGCTCCGCCGCTCCGCCGATACTCGGTTTGCAGCAGGCTTTCCAGATAAAAGATACGGTCATCCGTGCCCGGATGCGTCAGGAAATACGAGGGGATGGTTTTGGATAAAAACTCATACTGCTTCATGATTTTGAGAAATTCCACCATGGCCGCGGGATAGTAGCCGGAATGAGCCAGGTAACTGATGCCCAGACGGTCTGCTTCTTCTTCATGCTCCCTTTGATATTTGAGGCTCATCGTCGCCGCGCCCGCCATGGAAAACGCGGCCAGAGCCGCCGAAGCGTCTCCGCCCCCGCCCAGCAGCGCGCCGGCGATGATGCCGGCCAGCATGGCAATGTTGAGCTTCTTGGACTTTTCGATGATGTCGGCGACGTGCCGCGAATTTGCGTGCGCGATTTCATGCGCCAAGACGCCCGCGAGCTGCGCCTCGTTTTCGACGACGGTGATCAGCCCTTTGTTGATGTAAACATAACCGCCGGGCGTGGCGAAGGCGTTGATGCCCGAACTGTTGAAGACGCTAAACGTGTAGGGGAAGGACGCCTTGTTGCTGTGGGCCAGAATCCGGTTACCGATTTCCGATACGTAGGCGTTGAGCTTTTTGTCGCGGGACAGGAAGTTGCCCTGGTCGAGCTTTTCATATATTTCCCTGCCCATTTTTTTTTCGTCATCGATGGTGAATGCGGACCAGGCGTTTGGTGTCGCCGTAAGAAGCAGGACCAAAACGAGAAAAAAATAAAAATATTGATTTTGAGCCGTTTTACACATAGGTCATCAGGCAGCCATTTTTTGCGATGACGAATCCTACCCGGTTTGTTCGGATTAGGCAAGTTTTCCTTGCGGGGCCGGACGCGGGTGAAAAGGAGCGGAAGAAATGACGAAAAAAGTGATCACGATTGACGGTCCGGCCGGCTCGGGAAAAAGTACGGTGAGCAGGGCGCTGGCCGCCCGGCTGCAATATCTGTATCTGGACACGGGGGCGCTGTATCGCGCGCTCGCTTACAAGGCGCTGAAAAACAACCTGGACATGAATCATCCCGGCGAACTGGCGAAATTATGTTCGACCACCGAGGTTACGCTGAAGAATGTGAACGGCAAAATGACGGTTTGGGTGGACGGCGAGGACGTGGGCGAAAAAATCCGCACGGAGGAAGTCGGCCTTGCCGCTTCGGTCATCTCCGCTTTTCCCGTAGTCCGCGAAAAACTGTTTTCTCTGCAGAGAGAAGCGGGCGCGGACGGCGGCATTGTGGCGGAAGGAAGGGACATGGGATCGGTCGTTTTTCCGGACGCGGATTTCAAATTCTATCTGGACGCCGATCCGGAAGAGAGGATTCGAAGACGGCACGACGAACTGGCTGTCAAAAACGTTGCGGCTGAACGATCCGCGGTGTCCCGGGATATGAAGGCCCGGGATGCGCAGGATGCCAACAGAAAAATTGCGCCGCTGACGCCGGCGCCGGGCGCCGTCGTCATTGACTCGACGTCCCTGACGGTTTCGGAAGTCCTCCGGAAAATTCTTGAGCATCTGCAAGATCCGCTGATTGTGGACACAAAATAAGCGCGTCTTCCATCGGAACCTGATTTATCTTGCTATTTAATATTCGGTATGCTAGGCAGCAATGATTGAAAAAGTTTTATAAAAATTAGGGGGGTGCCACGTAAATGGTTAACAACAATACAAACTTAACAAATGAAAAGGAGGTTCAGACTGAATCGTCCGTTTCCGGCGCAGCAAACACGCCTGCGCAGACCAAAGAAGAGGATATGGGCTTTAAGGAACTTTATGAGCAGAGCCTTAATCAACTGCAGTACGGCGATATCGCCTGCGGCAAAATTGTGCAGATTACCGCGGACACGGTAATGGTGGACGTGGGTTGGAAGACGGAAGGTTTTATTCCCATCAAGGAACTGAAAGACGCCCAGGGAAACGTGAATGTTTCCGTCGGCGACGACATAGAAGTGTTTATCGACAAAAGGGATTCCGAAGGAAATCTGGTCTTGTCCCGGGAGAAAGCGGCCAAGCTGAAGGTCTGGGATGAAATCAGGGCTGTCAGCGAAAACAATCAAACAATAAAAGGAACCGTTGTGGAAAAGGTCAAGGGGGGCCTTTCCGTCGATATCGGCATCATCGCTTTTTTGCCCGGTTCGCAAATCGATATCCGCCCGATCAAAGACCTGGAGCAGTTCGTCGGTCAGACGCTGGAGTTCAACATCCTGAAGTATGATCGCAAACGCAACAATGTTGTGCTTTCCCGAAGGTCGATCGTGGCCGCCCAACGGGAAAAGGAAAAACGGGCCACGCTGGACAGCCTTTCCGAGGGCGGCATTGTTGAGGGGGTCATCAAAAACATCACGGACTACGGGATTTTTATCGATCTGGGGGGTATCGATGGATTGCTCCATGTGACGGATATTTCCTGGGGGAGAATCGCCAAACCCGCGGACGTTTTTCAAAAAGGCCAGAAAATCACGGTGATGGTTCTTTCTTTTGACCGGGAGAAGGAAAGAGTTTCCCTGGGGCTGAAGCAACTTCATGAAAATCCCTGGGAGCATATTTCCGAAAAGTATCCGGTTGGCGTCCTGGTGCAGGGCAAAGTGGTCAACCTGACCGATTACGGCGTGTTTATCGAACTGGAGCCGGGTGTCGAAGGCCTGGTGCATATTTCGGAAATGTACTGGACGCGTGAAATCAAGCATCCGTCCAAGGTGATGAATGTCGGGGATGTTGTGAATGTGGTGGTGCTGGAAGTCAATCCGGAGGCCAAGAGAGTTTCCCTCAGCCTGAAACAGACAACGGCCAATCCCTGGGAAAAGCTGAAGGAAAAATATCCGGTCGGGACGATGGTGAAGGGTCTTGTGCGCAATATCACGAATTTCGGCGTGTTTGTCGGAATCGAGGACGGTATTGACGGCCTGGTCCATGTGTCGGATATTTCCTGGAAGCACCGGGTCACCCATCCCTCCGAATATTTCAAGAAAGGCCAGGAGGTGGAGGCGGTTGTCCTGAATATTGACGTGGACAACGAAAAATTCTCACTGGGCATCAAACAGACTGAAAAGAATCCCTGGGAAGAGCTTCCCAGGAAATACGCGCCCGGCAGCGTGGTGACGGGCAAAATCACCAACTTTACCGACTTCGGGATTTTTGTGGAAATTGAAGACGGCATCGAGGGACTGGTGCATATTTCCGAAATCAGCCAGAAACGCGTGAAATCGTCGGCGGAATTATACAACGTCGGAGACACGGTGTCCGCGGCGGTCAAGAGCATCGACATCAAAACCAAGAAAATCCGCCTGAGCATCAAGGACCTGGAAGCGCCGGCGCCGACGCCCGCGTCCAACCAGTACCTGAACAATCGCGAAAATATCGGGTCAACGCTGGCACGGGCGCTGGCCGACGTAAAAATCGGCGGCCAGCCGAAGGAATAAGACATGAGAAAACATCCGGTCGTTGTGGGGCTGATTCTGCTTGCCGCGTTGGGAACGGTCGTGTATTTCATGTCGTACCAGGCGGGGATTCAGTCCGGCGGCGCCGGATCGAAAAGATTCTCGCTGGCCGATAAGATCGGCGTGGTGCCTGTGGAAGGCGTCATCACCGATTCGCTTGAAATTGCCGAAAATCTGGAAGAATTCGGGAAAAACCGTTCGATTGTCGCCGTCGTCGTGCGCATTGATTCGCCCGGCGGGGGCGTTGCCGCCTCGCAGGAAATTTACGAAGCCATCACGGCGCTGAAAAAAAAGAAGAAAGTGGTGGCGTCCCTGGGGTCCGTCGCCGCGTCCGGAGGACTGCTGATCGCCTGCGCCGCCGATAAAATTGTCGCTAATCCGGGGACTATCACGGGCAGCATATCGGCGGTCATGCAATTCGCCAACGTGGAAGAACTCATGAAAAAAATCGGCGTGAAGTCCTCCGTTGTCAAAAGCGGTCCATACAAAGACATCGGATCTCCCATGCGGGAAATGTCGCCTGAAGAAAGAATCATCATTCAGGATCTCATCGACGATATTTACAATCAGTTTATTGATGTGATCGTCCGGGACCGGAAACTCCCCCGCCAGCAGGTGATCGCGATCGGGGACGGCCGCGTTTTTTCGGGGCGCAAAGCCATGGAATACGGCCTGGTGGATCAATTGGGCGATCTGACGGCGGCGGCGAAACTGGCCGGTGTTCTGGCCGGAAGCCATGGCGGCTGCGAGCTGGTGTATCCTCCGAAAAAGCGCTCCTCCATCCTGAGTTATGTCATGGAGAGCGCAGCCGATCTGTTTGTGCGGTCTGTCAGGCAAAAAGCACAAACCTGGGGAGGGGCCGGCTATTTGTACATTCCGTGACCGAAGATCCTTCGTGACGTCATGACAAAAAATGAACTCATCAAAAAAGTGCGGGTAAAATGTAAAATCTACCCGCAAAGAGACATCGCGCTCGCCGTGCAGGCGATTCTGGATGCCATCGTCGTCGCGCTGAAAAAAAACGACCGGATCGAGATTCGGGGTTTCGGTGTATTTACCGTGCGCGAAAGAAAATCCAGGATGGCCCGCAATCCGAAGTCGGGCGCCCGCGTGGCGTTGAAAGACAGAAGAGTCGCTTTTTTTAAAACAGGAAAAGATCTCCGTTTAAGGGTGGATAATCGCAGATGACGTATAAAAATATTATCGTTGACAAGAAAAAAGGCTATGCGGTCATTCGATTCAACCGCGCCCACGAAATGAACGCCCTGTCCAGGGAAATGCGGCTGGAATTCAACGATGCGCTTCTGGACGTGGAGAACGACCCGAAAATCAAGGCGCTGGTGATTACCGGGGGCGAATATGTTTTTTCCGCCGGCATGGACATCAAGGAAATGTCGCTTTTGTCCAATGTGGAGATCGACGACTACTTCGAGTCCATGAAGCGGTATCTGAAAAAAATTTATACATTCCCGAAGCCCGTGATTGCCGCGGTCGGCGGAATCGCCCTGGGCGGAGGATTCAATATCGTGACCGTCTGCGATCTGATTGTCGCATCGGAAAGCGCGATCTTCTGTCATCCGGAGCTGAAGTTCGGGTTCAGCCCTCTTTTTTATCCGCTCAGCCAGATGGTCGGGGTGAACAAGGCCAAGGAAATCGCGATGCTGGGGGAGCCCATCGGCGCGAGGGAAGCCGAAAGAATCGGCCTGGTCAACAAAGTGGCGCCTCCTGAAAAGTTTATGCAGGAAGCTGAAAAAATAGCGCAGACCCTGTCGATGCGCTCGGCCCGGGCCATTGAAGAGCTGAAGAATATCTGCGCCGTCGTGCCCCGGATGGATAAAATTGCCGCGCTGGATATGGAATTGTCTATCGGCGGCATGCTGTTTGCCCGGGATGAACGAAAAATTCACATGAATGAAGAGCTGTTCCTGAAGAAACTGCGCAAGAAAAAGCAGAATTAGCCCGTTGCCGGGAAGGGGATGGCAGGCGTTTTCCGCGGGACGACCATTCTTAATTTAGAGCTTCCGCATGTGGAATTCTACAGATTGTCCCAGTCGTTGCCCGGGGCGGCAAAGTCCTTGAGCTGGTCCCGGCGCTTCTTGTGCTGGAGCTTTTTGAGCGCCTTGGCTTCAATCTGACGGATGCGTTCACGGGTTACCCCCATCATATCGCCGACTTCTTCAAGGGTAAAAGGCCCGTAATTGCAGGCGACCCAGGTGCAGTTCAGGAACACTTCATTCTTCAGACGCCATTCGCAGGTGGTGTCGGTGCAGATTTCCGCGATTAAATGCCCCTTCTTCTTGCAGATATACTGATTGATCATGTAAGGATGGCCCCCTCGCCTAAATTAGAGAGCGTAACTTATGGCTGGATGAGTTGTTTGTCAATCCCGAAACAGAGGTCAAAAAGATATTTTTTCCGGAGGCCTCCTCTCCGGGACATACGCGTGAGGAATAGCGCCCCGGTTCCAGTCTTCGGAAACGTAAAGATTGCAGTAGCAGCTTCCGAATTCTTTCACGTCCTGGGCCCGGTAAACACAGGGGCACAGAATGTCGCGGTCCTTTTCGCGGTCGCCCGTGGCCAGCCGGCAGGGACAGGATGAATAACCGTAGCGTTCTTTATTGACCAGCAAGTCCGAGAGAATGGAAAGCGTCCACTCCTTGTCTTTGTTGAAATAATAGCCTTTTGGCTCCTGGGCTTTTTTCAGCAGATCATACAATTCGGAAGGTTTCATCAGATTCCCAAAGCCTCCCGAATGGCAGCTTCCTTAAACCCGACGATTACCTGATTGCCGACGACAATCGTCGGGAAGGATCGCTGGGGGTTGTACTGGATCACCTCATTCAACATCGCCTCCCGATCGGCGCCCTGAAGGAGATCGATATCGGTGGCGTCAAAAACGATAGAGTGTTCGTTTAAAAATTTCTTGGCCGCTTTGCAATGGCTGCACGTACTCAAGGTGTATATCTTCACTGTCTTGGGCATTTTCCGTCTCCTGTGATTTTTTCGGTTTATATATGCTTTCGGGGGACTCTGTCAAGATGAACCTGGCGATTTATGCGGACAAAGATATATTGACAAGACCCCTCAATTCATATATCAACAAAACCTCAATCGAGGAAAGATAATATACGGTATGAAACATAAGAGCATTATCGTAGCCGAAGGTTTTCCTTTCATCATTCTCTCTCTTCTCTTCACTGGTTTTGCCGCTTTTTTCGGCGTGGTCTGGCTGACGATTCTGCTGGCTGCTTTGACGATATTTATTGTTGCTTTTTTTCGCAATCCCGAGAGGCATTTCCAGGACGCGGAAAAGCTGGTCCTCTGTCCGGCTGACGGCAAAGTCATTAAAATTGAAGAGGTGGATGCCCCGGACGCGACGGCCGGCCGGTTCAAAAAAATCAGCATTTTTATGAATGTGTTCAATGTTCACGTCAACCGCGCTCCCCATGGAGGAACGATCGGGAAGATATTCTATCATCCGGGGAAATTCATGTCGGCCAATCTGGACAAAGCCTCGGCGGAGAATGAACGCAACGAAGTTCTGATCCGCACGAAAGACGGCCGCGCAATCCTGGTCGTTCAGATTGCCGGCCTTATCGCCAGAAGAATTGTGTGCTGGACCCGTGAAGGGGAAACCGTTGCCAAAGGCGAACGGTTCGGCATGATCCGCTTCGGTTCCCGTGTTGAAGTTTTTCTGCCTGCCGATTCCCGCGTTGTCGTCCGTTTGAACGACAAGGTCCGGGCGGGGCAAACACCGCTAGGATACCTTTCATGAATTCAGCGCGCCAAATTCGCAATATCCGCCTCAAGAAGGGCATTTATGTTTTGCCGAACCTGATCACCACCGCCAGTTTGTTCATGGGGTTTTATTCGATCATCGCATCGATTCAGGAAAAGTTCTTTGTGGCTGCGGTTGCCATTCTGGTTTCCATGGTTTTCGACGGATTGGACGGCCGGATTGCGCGCATCACCAATACCACCAGCAAGTTCGGCGCGGAATACGATTCTCTGGCGGATCTGATCGCATTCGGCGTCGCGCCGTCCCTGCTGGCCTACATGTGGGCGATGTCTTCATACGGGAAACCGGGCTGGATGGCCGGCTTTCTGTTTGTGGCCTGCGGAGCGCTGCGCCTGGCGCGCTACAACATTCAGATCGGCCTGATCGACAGCAAATATTTTAACGGGCTGCCCATTCCCGCTGCTGCGGCCGTCATTGCCACAACCGTTATATTCGTCAATGATGTCATGGGTATTGAGGGCGTTTTCCACAACCCATACGTGATGATCTGCGTCGTCATTCTGGCTTTTTTGATGGTCAGCAACATCAAATACTACAGCGGAAAAGACATGAAGCTCTTTGCCCGCACGCCGTTCATGATTTTTCTGGTGGTGGTCGGCATTTTGCTGGTGATTATTTATAAACCGGAAGTGACGATTTTTATCATCACCGTCGGCTACGCTTTGTCCGGCCCCGTCTGGTGGCTTTGCAAGGTCATCAGCAAAAAGAGGGGCGTTCCACCGGAGGACAGCCATCTTCCCAGTGAGGAGAAGTGACAAGATGAGCGGGGCGGTCCGGTAATGATATTATGAGAATCACCGGCGGGAAGTTCAAAGGAAGAGCGTTGCGTTTTCCCTCCCGTTCATCGTCCCGACCGACGACTGATTTTTTGCGGGAAGCTCTTTTTAATTTACTGGGGCCGCAAACGGAACAAAGCTTTCTGGACTTGTTTGCAGGCTCGGGATCCGTGGGGTTGGAGGCGGCGAGCCGCGGGGCGAAACAAATTGTTTTTGTTGAAAAAAACGGGAAACTGATTGGCGTTATTCGCGAAAATGTTTCTTTATGCGGCTGTTCGGAGCAATCCCGGATCATTCATGACGACATTGCTTCGGCCCTGCGCGCCCTTTCCGATCAATCCTGCAGGTTTGACGTCATCTTTGCCGATCCTCCCTACGGCCGGGGTTTTATCGGGCAGACGCTGACGGCCCTGCAGTCCTGTCC
The DNA here is from genome assembly GCA_012510495.1 of Smithella sp. Classification (GTDB taxonomy): domain Bacteria; phylum Desulfobacterota; class Syntrophia; order Syntrophales; family Smithellaceae; genus UBA8904. Next base: position 13,663 of record JAAZHX010000311.1, on the reverse strand, counting down.
GGTCATGGAAAAGAGCGGAACCCTTGTGCTCCAGCATTCCGTAAGGGAACCGCTGCCCGCGCTCCCCGGAACGTGGTTTGTGGCGGACCGGCGAAAGTACGGAGAAAACCTATTAACGTTTATAAGGATGGACAGCGCATGACACAAGAAAAAACCGGCGGCAAAATCGCAATTTACCCCGGCTCGTTTGATCCGATTACCAACGGTCATGTGGATATCATCAAAAGGGGCAGCCGGATTTTTGACAAAGTCATCGTTCTGGTTGCCTATAATCCACGCAAATCATACCTTTTTAACGTGGAAGAGCGATGCCAGCTCATCCGCGAAATATTCAAGGATTGTGAATGCATCCAGGTGGACAGCCACGACGGCCTGCTCATTGATTACCTGCATAATTCCGGCGCCAGAACGATCCTGCGGGGTATGCGCGCCTTGTCCGACTTTGAATATGAATTCCAGATGGCGCTGATGAACCGCCGTCAGACAAAAAACGTCGAGACCGTTTTTCTCATGAGCGGATTTCGGTGGTTTTTCACCAGCTCTAATATTATCAAGGAAGTGGCGAGCCTCGGAGGGACGGTCAGGGGACTGGTTCCGGAAAATGTACATCAGAAACTGCTCGAGAAATACCCTATTAAGAATAACAGGAGATAGTTTGTGAAGCTGGCGTCAAGAGTGGCAAAAGTGAAACCGTCGGAGACCCTGGCCATTACGGCCAAAGTCAATGTCCTGCGGGCGCAGGGAAGGGATGTCATCGGTTTTGGCGCAGGCGAACCGGATTTTGACACCCCCGATCATATCAAACAGGCGGCTATCCGGGCCATCGAGGCAGGCTTTACAAAATATACCCCGGTGGGCGGAACGGATGAACTCAAGGACGCGATTATCGACAAGCTGAAAGTGGACAACTCTCTGGAATACAAGCGGTCACAGGTGGTCGTTTCCTGTGGCGCCAAGCACACACTGTACAATCTGGCGCAGGCGCTCTTTGAAGAAGGAGATGAAGTCATCATCCCGGCGCCCTACTGGGTTTCCTATCCGGATATCGTCGTCCTGGCCGGGGGAACGCCGGTCATCCTCAACACGCTGGAGAAAGACGGCTTCAAGATGAAGCCCGAACAGCTGAAGGCGTCGATCACCGGCCGCACCCGGGCCGTCATCTTTAACGGGCCGTCCAATCCGACAGGCGCGGCCTATTCCCAAGACGAACTCAAGGCTCTTGCCGCCGTTTTGACGGATACGGAAATTTTTGCCATCTCCGACGATATTTACGAAAAAATACTGTATGCCGATTTTCCTTTTGCCAATATCGCCATGGCGGATCCCCGTTTACTAAGCAGAACCATTGTGGTCAACGGAGTTTCCAAGGCCTATGCCATGACCGGCTGGCGGATCGGCTATGCCGCGGGCCCGGAAGAGATCATCGGCGCGATCAGCAAGATTCAGAGCCAGAACACGTCGAACCCGACCTCCATCTCGCAAAAGGCGTCGGTTGCGGCGCTGAGAGGCGATCAGCGGGTCGTCTCCGCGATGGCTGCCGAGTTTCGCAAAAGGAAAGACTACATTGTCGGCGCCCTCAACGATATCCCGGGAATTTTCTGTCCGATTCCCGAGGGCGCTTTCTATGTATTTCCCAATGTGTCGGCTCTCTATGGCCGTTCTCACGAAGGAAAGAAAATTTCAAATTCAACGGAGTTTATCGAATATCTGCTCGACGGCGCCAACGTGGCCACGGTGCCGGGGGCGGCGTTCGGCAGCGACGATCACATCCGCCTGTCTTACGCGACCTCAATGCGGAACATTGAAGAAGGCGTCAGGAGAATCAGGGACGCAGTTGCGAAGCTCCGTTAAACAAACTTTGGAAGGAAGGGAGTCATGGGAGGGATTTTCGGCGTGGTCACCGAGGACAGTTGTGTTCAGACACTGTTTTACGGGACGGATTATCATTCTCATCTGGGGACCGAGCATGGCGGTATGGCCGTGTTCGGCGCCAGGGGGTTTTATAACACGATTCACGGAATATCACAGGCGCAGTTCAAGTCGCGGTTTGTCGATGACTACCGGAAGATGGAAGGGCACTCCGGCATCGGCGCCATTGACGACGAGTCCCCGCAGCCGCTGATTTTCCGGTCCAAATTCGGGATTTACGCAGTGGTCGCCACGGGGCTCATCACCAATAAAAGCGAACTGGTGAACGAACTGCTCAACGAAGGCGCGTCCTTCACGGAAGTGGCGGGCGGAGGTGTCAATAATGCGGAAATCGTCGCTTCCCTGATCAACCGGGGCGACAACATTGTGGAAGGCATCGCGTCCATGCGCGGGATTATTGAAGGGTCCATCTGTGTTCTGGTGCTGACTGCGGAGGGCATCTATGCCGCGAGGGACAAGGTCGGACGCTTTCCGCTGGCGCTGGGCCGGAGCACGGATCCCAACCGGAAATCCTATGTGGTCGCCACGGAGGCCAGCTCCTTTGAGAACCTGGGATATGAACTGCAGCGGTTTCTGGGGCCCGGGGAAATTGCGCTTTTGACCCCCGACGGCATCCGGCAGCTCAAACCGGAGGGGAGCCAGAAGAAAATATGCTCCTTTCTGTGGATCTATACCGGTTCTCCTTCCTCCATCTACGACGGCATCGGCGTGGAAAGCACCCGGGAACGGTGTGGCCGTTATCTGGCCAGGCGCGATCACGTGAAAGTGGATTTTGTCGCCGGCGTCCCGGATTCCGGCGTCGGGCATGCCGTCGGCTACGCCATGGAATCCGGCATTCCCTACCGGCGTCCTCTGGTGAAATACACGCCCGGCTACGGAAGAAGCTACACGCCCCCGGCCCGGGAAATTCGCGATCTGGTGGCCACCATGAAGCTGGTTGCCGTGCGGGACGTTATTCACGGCAGCCGGATGGTGATCTGCGACGATTCCATCGTCCGCGGCACGCAGCTGAAGAATTTGACCGTCAAAAAATTATGGGACAACGGCGCAAAGGAAATTCACATTCGCCCGGCCTGTCCGCCGCTGTTGTATCCCTGCATTTATGCCTCCTCCACCCGGACAATCTCCGAACTGGCCTGCCGGAGGGCGATCCACGCGCTGGAGGGAAAGGACCTTGAAGATATTTCAGAGTATCTCGACGCAACGTCGGCGAAGTACGCGAAAATGATCGACTGGGTCCGGCAGGATTTAAACGTGACGTCGCTCCGGTATATGACCATCGAAGACATGATCGCGGCCATCGGCCTTCCGGCGGATCAGCTTTGCCTGCACTGCTGGTTGGGAAAATAATATGAAAGACACAAGGCGGCCTGACGCGGATCTGCCCGGCGGCTCCGCGCGGCCGCTTTTTTTTGTCCCACCAATCCGCGGGCGCCTCCTCTTTGCAAATTAGCCATTGCCCGCGGGGCATACACATGTTATAAAATTTCAAAGGCAAAGATGAAAGCGCCCGGCGTATGACAGAACCCTCAATATACAGAAGAAAGAGCAGAATCATCCGGATCGGAGACGTCCGGATCGGGGGAGACGAACCGATTGCCGTCCAGTCCATGACCAATACGGACACCCGGAACGTCGCAGCGACGGTGAAGCAGATTAACGCCCTGGCGCGCGCGGGCTGTGAGATTGTCCGGGTGGCGATTCCCGACGCCGACGCGGTCCGAGCGCTTTCGGAGATCAAAAAAGGGATATCCATTCCGCTTGTTGCCGATATTCATTTCCATGCGCAGCTGGCCATCGACGCCGTCAAAAACGGCGCGGACGGCATTCGGATCAATCCGGGCAATATGGCGAAAGACCGGATTGCCGAAATTGTCCGGACGGCCAGGGAACATCAAACCGCCATCCGGATCGGCGTCAACGCCGGTTCGCTGCAGAAGGACCTGCAGGCCGAATACGGCGTTTCGGCCCGGGCCCTGTATGAAAGCGCCCTGCGCAGCGTCGCCCTGTTTGAGGATCTGGGCTTTGAGCAAATCAAGCTCTCGCTCAAGTCCTCCGACGTGCCGATGATGGTCGAGGCGTACCGTCTGATTGCCGCCGGCACTGATTATCCCCTGCACCTGGGCGTGACGGAAGCGGGCACGCTGGTGGATGCAGCGGTCAAATCGGCCCTCGGCATCGGCATGCTGCTGGCCCTCGGCATCGGCGACACGCTCCGGGTGTCCGTCACGGGCGATCCCGTCTCGGAACTGCCCGTCGCTTACAGCATTCTGCGGGCGTTGAAAATCCGGAAAGTCGGAGCGGAAATTATTTCCTGCCCCACCTGCGGCCGTTGCGAAATCGATCTCGCCGGACTGGTGTCGCGGGTGGAAAAGGCGCTGGCCGGCAGAAGAGATTACATCAAGGTGGCGCTGATGGGCTGTGTGGTTAACGGTCCCGGCGAAGCGGCGGAAGCGGATATCGGCATTGCCGGCGGCCGCGGCTTCGGCATGTTGTTCAAAAAAGGCGTCGCCTGCAAAAAAGTTGAAGAAAAAAATTTTGTCCCGGCGCTGCTCGAGGAGATTCGAGCCCTGGACAATGAATCCTGAGGAGGAAGAATGCGTTATTCGGAAATGCACCTGCCCACCGGACGGGAAGTGCCGTCCGATGCGGAGGTGGTCAGCAATCAACTTATGATCCGGGCGGGAATGATCCGCAAGCTCACCAGCGGCATCTATTCTTATCTTCCGCTCGGTTACCGGGTTATTCAAAAAGTGGAACAGATTGTCCGGGAGGAAATGAACAAAGCCGGCGCCCAGGAAGTGCATCTGCCGATGGTGCAGCCGGCGGAGCTCTGGCAGGAATCGGGCCGCTGGACCTATTACGGCAAGGAGCTGCTCCGATTCCGCGACCGCAACGAACGCGACTATTGTCTGGGGCCCACCCACGAGGAAGTCATTACGGATCTGGTCCGCCACGATATCAAAACCTACCGCCAGTTGCCGCGCAATCTGTATCAGATTCAAACCAAATTCCGCGATGAAGTCCGTCCGCGGTTCGGCGTGATGCGCTGCCGCGAATTCGGGATGAAGGACGCCTACAGTTTTGACGCGGACGAGGCGGGCGCGGAGAAAAGCTACCAGAAGATGTTTAACGCTTACAACGCCATTTTCCGCCGGTGCGGCCTCAGGTTCCGCCCGGTGGAGGCGGATTCCGGCAGCATCGGCGGAAGCTTTTCCCATGAGTTCATGGTGATGGCCGAGTCAGGCGAGGACGCCATCGCTTTTTGCGAAAAATGCAACTATGCGGCCAATCTGGAGAAAGCGGAAATCGCCCGGCCCGAAAACACCCCACCCATAGCTTCGGAACGGCCGGCCCTGGAAAGCGTGGAGACGCCCAACGTGCGCACCATTGAAGAGGTCAGCGCTTTTCTGAACGTTACGCCGCAGCAGATTGTCAAGACGCTTATCTTCAACGCGGACGGCAAGGCCTGCGCGGTGCTGATCCGCGGCGACCATGAGGTCAACGAAATCAAGGTGAAAAATATTCTGGGCGCGGTTGAACTGGAACTGGCCGACGACGGGATGATCTTCAAGGCCACCGGCGCGCCGCGCGGTTTTGCGGGACCCGTAGGCGTCAAAGTCCGCGTGATCGCCGATTATTCGATCCTCGATCTCGTGGATATGGTGACCGGGGCGAACCGGGAAGACTGCCACCTGAAAAACGTGAACCTCGGGCGGGACTTTACCGTAGAATCTTTCGCGGATCTGCGCGTGGTGCAGCCGGGCGACGCCTGCCCGCGCTGTGGAGGTGAAATCAAATTTGCCCGCGGCATCGAGGTCGGGCACGTTTTCAAGCTGGGCGACAAATACTCCAAAGCCATGAAGGCCGTTTACCTCGATCGCGACGGCAGGGAAAAAACCATGATCATGGGCTGCTACGGCATCGGCATCGGCCGGACGGTGGCCGCCTGCATCGAACAAAACTTTGATCCCAACGGCATCATCTGGCCGATGCCGCTGGCTCCTTATGCCGTGATCGTTACGCCGGTCAATGTCAACGAACCCGACGTGATGAAGGCGGCCGGAGAAATTTACGAAGAGCTGCTGGCCGCGGGCGTGGAAGTGATTCTTGACGACCGGGACGAGCGCGCGGGCGTGAAATTCAAGGACGCCGATCTGATCGGCATTCCGCTTAGAATTGTCGTGGGGTCCAAAAACCTGTCCCAGGACCGGGTAGAGCTGAAAATCCGTAAAACCGGCGAGACCCGGCTTTATCCGAAAAGCGACATCGTCTTCGAGGCCCGGATGATCATCGCCGCCCAACTGAAGTCGGCCGGTTGATCCCCATACCCGGCAGGAAATTGTCATGCTGAGAATCAACGACGTTCTGGATAATGCGCAGACCTATCTGACATCTGAAGAGCTGGAGATGATCCGGAAGGCCTATATTTATTCGGCCACCGTGCATCAGGGCCAGGTGCGCCTGTCCGGGGAGCCCTACCTCACGCATCCCATGGAGGTGGCCGGCATCCTGGTCGACATGAAGATGGACTCCGCGACGATCATCAGCGGCCTGCTGCACGACACGATTGAAGACACGCTCACCACGCGCGAACAGATCGAGCAGGAATTCGGCAAGGATGTCGCTTTTCTTGTCAGCGGATTGACCAAGTTGAGCCGCATTTCCTTCGGATCGCAGGAGGAGCGCCAGGCTGAAAATTTCCGGAAGATGATCCTGGCCATGTCTGCCGACATCCGCATCCTGATCGTTCGTCTGGCCGACCGCATCCACAACATGAGAACTCTGAAATATCAGACGGCACAACGGAAGATTTACATTGCGCGGGAAACGATGGACGTCTATGCGCCTCTGGCCAATCGTCTGGGCATCAACTGGATGACCATGGAGCTGGAAGATCTGTCGTTTCAGTATCTTTCGCCGGACGCCTTCAACGAGATCGCCAGCCGCGTCGCCAAGTCCCAGGAGTCGCGCAACCGTTACACCGAAGAAGTCAAAGGTATCATCTTCGGGGAGCTGGAGAAGGTGTCGATCCAGGGCGAAGTGGAGGGCAGGGCGAAGCATTTGTACGGCATTTACCGAAAAATGCAGGAGCAGCACATCAATTTTGATGAAGTGTACGACGTGATCGCGTTCCGCATCATTCTGGATTCCAGCGCGGATAAAACCTGCTATGAGGCGCTCAGTATCGTTCATGCCCTGTGGAAACCGGTCCCCGGGCGGTTCAAGGATTACATCGCCATGCCCAAGGCCAACAATTATCAGTCGCTGCATACGGCGGTGATCGGCCCTTACGGCGAAAGAGTCGAGATTCAGATCCGGACCCGCACGATGCATGAGTGGGCGGAAAAAGGAATTGCCGCCCACTGGCGTTACAAGGAAGGACGGGCGTTTCAGGATCACGAAGACAATCAGATCAAAAAGCTCAGAGAAGCCCTGGAGGTTCAGCAGGATATCAAGAATCCCCGGGAATTCATGTCCAATCTCAAAATGGCGCTATTTCCGGACGAAGTGTATGTTTTCACGCCGCACGGGGATGTCAAGTCCTTTCCCAAAGGCGCCACCCCCATTGACTTCGCCTACAGTATCCATACCGACGTTGGCCACCAGTGCACGGGCGCAAAGGTGAACCGCAATATTGTTCCGCTGCGCTATCAATTGCAGAACGGCGACATGGTGGAGATCATCACCCAGTCCGGCCACCATCCCAGCAAGGATTGGCTGAAATTCGTCGTGACTTCCCGGGCCATTTCCAAAATCCGCAACTGGATCAACGCGGAGGAAAAGAATCGTTCCCTCGCGCTCGGCAAGGACCTGCTGGATAAAGAATTCAAACGAAACAACCTGAAATTTGCGGCCTGTCTCAAATCGGACGAAATTCGTAAGCTCCTGAAGGACTACTCGCTTTTGACGATCGACGACCTGATTTCTCAGGTGGGCTATGGACGCATTTCGTCCCGGCAGGTCGTCAATTATTTTGTGGCCCAGGAAACGCCGAAGGAAACGGAAAAGCTTCCTGAAAAAGAAAAGAAAAAACCAGCCGCCGCTCCTTCGTTGGGCATCAGTCTTACCGGCATCGACGACGTCATGGTGCGGTTCGCCAAATGCTGCAATCCCATCCCCGGCGATGAGATCACCGGTTATATTTCGCACGGGCGGGGCATCACCGTTCACACGCAGAATTGTCCGCACCTTCAGAAGCTGGACATCGAAAGAATCGTGGAAGTCAATTGGGACCTCCGCCAGAAGCACACCTATCCGGTGCATATCAAAGTCGTCTGCACCGACCGAAAGGGTGTTTTAACGGAAGTGAGTTCGGCCATCACCTCTCTGGATGTCAACATCAGCTTTGCCCAAGTGGAAACGACGGACATGATCGCTAACTGCATTTTCATCATCGATGTGTACGATACCCAGCAGCTCAATGCCGTTTTTTCCGCCGTTCGTCAGTTGAAAATTGTCCGGTCCATCGAAAGGATCAGCAAGGCCTGACGGCCTGTCGCAACTCCATTTGTCTGTTGACAAACATTTGGACTCTGCTATAAACAGGCCCAACTCCGCTTTGCGCGGAGAAGAACATCTTCCACAGGTGAAAAGAATGTTTCCATCATGGCAAAAATTTGTCTTTTTTGGGGTTCTGCTGCTGTGTTTTGCGGGGGCGGCGGGGCATGCCCAGACGGCAAAACACATCGTGGTGATTGACGCGGCGCACGGCGGCGACGATGCGGGAGTTCTCGGGGTGGACGGCGCGGCTGAAAAGGACGTGACGCTTGCAGTTGCTCTGGCCCTCCAGAAGGAACTGGCCAAAGCAGGCGGCCTGGAAGTCCTGCTGACCCGTAAAACAGACCGGACGCTGTCGCTGGAAGAACGCAAAAAGATTATTTTGAAAACAAATCCCGCCTTGGTTTTGAGCCTGCACGCCAATGCCGGCTTCGGCAAAACCGCCACGGGGTTTGAATTGTATTATCCCGGATTTGCCAAGGTCCGCGCCGCAAACAAGACGGTTCCGGCCGTTGGCGCTCCGGACAACCGTCATTTGAACGACACGGTGAAGCTGGCGCGCCTGGTTCAGAAAAACCTGGACAACCTGTTTCCCCGGCAGGGCCGGGGGCTCCGAGAAGCCGGGATTCCGCTGGCGGAGGGACTGGCAGTGCCCGTGCTGGTCGTGGAGATGGGTTTTATCACGAACGCCAATGGAAAAAAGAAGCTGACCTCAAGAAAAACACAGGCGGAAATCGCCGCGGCGCTGGCGAAAAGCATTCAGGGATTCTTTTAGGAGGCCTGTGTTCAGGAGAAACGCGGACAGAAAATTTGACGAGCTGCGTCCGATTTCCATTGCCAACCGGTATCTGAAAAATATTCCCGGCTCCGTAATGGTTGAATTCGGCGACACGAAAGTGCTGTGCGCCGCGTCGCTGGATGAAAAAACAGCGCCTTTTTTAAAAAATACCGGCCGGGGCTGGCTGACCGCGGAATATGCCATGCTGCCCATGTCCACATCCACCCGTTTTGCGCGCGAATCCGCGCGCGGAAAAGTCGGAGGCAGGACGCATGAAATTCAAAGACTCATCGGACGATCGCTTCGCGCCGTAACGAATCTGAACGCTTTCGGCGAGCGGACCATTTATATCGATTGCGACGTCATCCAGGCGGACGGCGGAACACGAACCGCGTCCATTACCGGCGCGTTCGTCGCTCTGGTGGATCTTTTCCAGGACATGAAGCAGCGGGGGATTATCCAGGAAATCCCCATTGCAGATTTTGTTTCGGCCGTCAGCGTCGGGATGGTGGAAAATCAGATTTTGCTGGACTTGGAATACGAAGAAGATTCGCGGGCGGACGTGGATATGAATTTTGTCATGACCGGCGCCGGCCTTTTTATCGAAGTTCAGGGAACAGCCGAACACGCCCCGTTCGGCAAAGACCAGTTGGACGCCATGACCGCCCTGGCCGCGGACGGCATCCGGCAGATCATTGCCTGCCAGAAGGAAATCACAGGCGACTGGCGATCATGAGAATCGTTTTTGCAACGAAAAATGATGGCAAGGTCCGGGAGATCGCGCAGATGATGGAAGGGACCGGCATTGAAATGTTGTCCCTCAATCATTTTGAGGTCTTGCCCGAGGTTGTGGAGGATGGAGCGACCTACCTGGAAAACGCTTTGAAAAAAGCGAAAACCGTTTCCGAATTTTTGGGGGAAACCGTTCTGGCCGACGATTCCGGTCTGGAGGTAGATGCCCTCGGAGGCGAACCGGGTGTTTGTTCGGCGCGCTATGCCGGTGAGGACGCCACGGACGAAGAAAACAACGCCAGGCTTCTGGCGAAATTGAAAGAGGTTCCCGGGGAGAAAAGGACGGCATCTTTTTTTTGCGCGCTGGTCTTGTATCAGCCCGGAGGCCTCTGCCATTCTTTTGAAGCCAGTTGGCCGGGCCGGATCATTGACGAGGGCCGGGGCGCGAACGGCTTCGGGTACGATCCGATTTTCCTGGATCCAAATCTCAACAGGACGGCGGCGGAATTGCCCCCGGAAGTCAAAAACAAGGTCAGCCACCGCGGCCAGGCGTTCGCGAAGTTCAAAGAATGGCTTCTGGCCGCCGGTTGAAATCAAACGGGGCGTAGCGCAGCCTGGTAGCGCGCTTGCTTTGGGAGCAAGATGCCGCAGGTTCAAATCCTGCCGCCCCGACCAATACAAGCAAGGGCTTACGGAAGATTTCGTAAGCCCTTGCTTTTTGAAAATTTGCCTGGGGACGAAAATTCAGCAGGCTGCCTTAATTGCCGAAGAGTTCCTTGAAGCGCATGAGCGCCGAAATATCTCCCCGGGCGGAATACTTTTGTTCCATAAACAATTTCTGGCCGTCCGCTTTTTGGGTCATGATATCCATCCAGAGTCCGAAGGGCGATTCGATGATCAGATCGGGTCGGTCCACCGCTCCAACGCCGGTCCGGAAGGTTCCGTTTTCGACGATGAAATAGCAATCTCCCGCCGCCTGTCCGGAAAAATGAAACTGCACGGTCATCTTCACGTTTGCGGCTTTGCGGGCTTTGAACGCGAAGCGCATCAGCATCAGGAAGTTGTCGATGGAGTCGGGGCGAGGAATCAGTTTTTTCTTCTGGGCTTCTCCCAGCGTAACCCCCTCATCGATGCAGGTCTGCCACATCAGGTTTCCCAGGGGCGCCATCTCTGCAAAGGCGGTGATCGGTTTGTGGATTCTTTGCAAGGTTTCCGGGGATATTTTCATGGAATGAACCAGTTCCCGGCCTCCCTGAATCAGCGCTTCCCGCACCCCGGAGACTTTTCTGCTGCCCGTCGAATGCAAAAACATTTCAGAGGACGTCCGGTAGATTTCCGCCGCGAGGTGATCCTGAAACAGGAAACGCACGTAATACTTCAGCGCGTCAAAGACGCTGTCTTCCGGGAATCCGGCGACGGAAAGAACAACCACGGGCGGCGGCTTGTGGCGGTAAGGGTGCCGGGTCGCGCCGCCCTGCTTTTCAAAAAAGGGGAGCGCGATGGGCAGCGTCCGCTCGATGAAGGTTTTCATGATGGCATTCACGGTGTAATGGAAAAGAGGGGTGGCCAGGACGACGAGATCGCTGTCCCGGTATTTCGGGAAAATCTCCCGGGTCATATCGTCTTTGTGGAGGCAAACCCCCGGTGTTTTGGTCCAACAGGTAAAGCAGCCGATGCAATAGCGGATTTTCTTTCTGCGCAGTTCGACGACCTCCACCTCCGCACCGGCTTCGCGCATACCCTGGAGCAGATCTCCCAGGATGAGTTCAGTTTTGCTGACGTCCCCCGTCCGGGAGCTGGAATTAAGAGCGAGAACTTTCATGAGCGCCTCCTTGTTTTCTGACGGCTACGGCTTCGATTTCCATCGGCCGTTGCCCGGAAAGAAAGACCGGGCCGCACGACGCCTCCATGGCGGCAAAGCAGGGTCCCGAAGCCGGCAATTGGCCTGACTTAAGGATTCGCTTATTCATGGCTTCGGCTCTCTTTTAAGGGAATCGGAAAAAATATAAAGCTTGTCGCCGGGGGAAATCTTTCTGCCGCCGACTTTGTTCCAAATGGTCAGGGCTCTGTAGGGGACGTTGAATTGTCTGGCGATGCCCGTCAGAGTGTCTCCTTTTTGCACAACATAAACGGAGTCGTTTTTCAAGGCAGTCCAGTCCGCCAGCAGTTTATCGTAACGTTCGTAAAAACCATCCGCCTGTCCCGCGGGAATATGGATCGAATAGGCGCCGGCAGGCAGCGAATAATATTTGATCTGCGGGTTGAGATCCTTGATGATTTTGAAATACGTGTTGGCTGCCCCGGCGATGATGTGGAGAGGCACCGGCTCGGAGGCTTTGATGTCCACCACGTCGGTCCGGCGCGGAGCGTAGAGATCGGATTGGGACAGGAAATATCCGAATTTGACCGGATTGGACATGATGATTTTTGCCGCAAGAATCCGGAAGACGTACCGCTGCGTTTCCTGATTCAGGTAAAGCTGGTAGTAGTTGCCGACATTCTGGATGAGCAGTTCGGCCTGCAGGCCGTCTTCTCCCATGTTGTACGCAGCCGCCGCGAGCGTCCAGGATCCAAAAAGGTCATGGAGGTCTTTGAGATAGGCAACGGCCGCCTGCGTGGCCCTGTGCACGTTTCTTCTTTCATCGATGTCGCCGCTGATTTCCAGACCGTATTTTTTCCCCGTGCCTTCGATAAACTGCCAGTATCCCGCGGCGCCCTTGTTGGAGAAAGCCAGCGACCGGAGGGAGCTTTCCGCGATGGTGATATATTTCAGATCATCGGGCAGGGACTCAGACTTCAGGACTTTTTCGACGTCGGGGAAGTAGCGGTTGGCGCGCTTCAGCCAGAGGATGATGTTGTCACTGTTGTCCAGGGACACCAGCAATTCTCTTTCGAGGCGTTCGCGGACATCGGGATCGTCAAGCGGCACCGGTTCACCGCAAAAATCCAGCGGCGCCTGAATCCGGATGGCTTCCAGAATGGCTTGCCCCGCGGATGGCGGCGCCTTGGTTCGAGCATAACTTGCGGACACGCCAATTACACTGATCAAAAGCAAGGTGCTCAAAAGAAACCGTCCGTGAAACCGTATCTTCAAAACAAATTCTCCCTGGAATAGAGTTTTCCCCGACTACTTTTTTTCGGGTTTGGGGGTCAATGTCGGATTGGCCACGTTATCGCGAATTTCCTTCCATTCCGAAGAGGCGCTTTTTTTGACATCCTTCGCTTTCCGGACCGCCTCTTTTTTTGCTTCCTTCAAATCTTTGGGGACTTCTTTCTTCAGTTCTTTGGCGTCCCGCACGATCGCGTCCTTGCTCTCCTGATAAACCTTAACCGCTTCCTGCTTGACCTCTTTGGCCGTTTCCGTAACCGATTCGGTGACGCTTTTACCGGATGACGAAGATTCTCCCGCGGCGAGGGACGCGCCGCTACTGAAGCAGAAAACAAAGCAGACGGCAAACAAAAAGATGACCATGTTTTTCATTTTATTTTTCTCCTTCGAGCATAGCTTATTTTCATGCATCATTGTAACCCGACAAGTCATAAATGATCTCTTCCATGAATAACTAAACCTTTTTTACGCTTCATTCAACCCCGTTGAACGTTTAATTAAGAAAAAGCGAGTTGAAGGACTTTGGGAAACCCTGTTCTTTACAAAGCCTTTTGGTTATTTATTTGACAAATCATATACTTATACTCATCATGCATTGATTTTTCAATTCTGGC
>JAAZHX010000015.1 GCA_012510495.1 Smithella sp. | reverse complement strand
GCCTCCTGATACAAATATCCCGCCGCCGACGTCGGTACATGAGTTAGTGGTCAATGTACAGTCCGTCAGCGTCGGGCTGCCGTTTTCGACAGAAACACCGCCGCCGCTGCGGGCCGAATTTTGGGTCACAATACAATTGATGATCGTCGGGCTGCTGTTGACGATGCGGATTCCGCCGCCGCTTATTCCGCTGGCGTTGCCGCCTTTGATGGTAAAGCCTTCCAGGATGGAACCGGCCCCTTCACCCAAAATGAACTGCACCACATGAGAATAGCCGGCCCCATTGATCGTGGTTGACGCCGGCCCGCCGGTACTGTACACATGAACCGCCCGGGTCAGAAAATTAATGGCTTCGTTGTAGGTCCCCGGCGCAACGACAATCTCATCGCCATTGGCGGCATTATCGATGGCCGCCTGAATACTCGAATAGTTGTGACCGGCGCCCGGGCCGACAGTGATTGTTGCGCCTGCGCCGATGCCGGATACACACGTCGCGAATAAAACCGCGACAAACAGTGTGGAGATTAATTTCTTCATGACCACCTCACTTTCCTTGACTGAACAATACATTAATATAGTCTTGTTGACAGTAATTGACTTTTATTATCTCAAAAAAAACCAAATGAAAGCGGGGGGAAGAAATCGCAAGAGGCTTAACAGGTTTTCTCCCTGCGTCCACGCACAGTGCTCTTTGGCAGTCTCCTATTAAAGCGAATGGTATTGTACCCCTGACCAGTGGTAAATCAAGAAAAAAATAAAATAGTTTGACGACATGGGTGCACTTGAAATCGTGTCACCCCCAATACCTCACCAGCTAAGCCACAACGCCGCCGCGTCCCTGCGTAAAGAGTTTGGTCTTGAAACCGCCTGCATCTTCTTGGCCCGCTTGATGGTTTGGGTGTCATCAATAATCAACAGGCAGTCCGTGTGCCCTTTTTTATACAGGCGTTTGAGCATCGCCAGCGTTTGGGTCTGAATAACAGCCCTCTCATCAAAAGCGCTGCGCCACAGGAATTCGCCGTGATTGGTGCGGTGCGGGCAATTCCGCAGCCGCTCCACCAGCCGCTGAATCGTGCCGCTGTGACTGACACAGAGGGCGACAACCAGATTGCAATAGTAGGCATAAACGTGAGCCGAAACCCCCGATTGGATCGGCTGGAAAAAAGATTTGACTTTTTGCGGAATTTTACCGATAGTAACCATACGGCCTCCACGCATATAAGTAATGTTCGTCACACTACTTATCGGCATTCGAGGTCGTTTTTGTTGAATCCTTACTATCATCAAAATTCCTTCAGTCGGTCAGTTTGAGTTATTGAATTCATTTATGGACTATAGGCTATTACAAAGAGGTAGCTGGTATGCCACACTTTAAATGCCAGCATTGTGTCTATTGTGAAGGTGATTCACGAATAGCAAGATGCACACTCCACAACAAGACCATTGCATCCGGTGTGGCCTGCTGTGAAGATATCGTCTATACCCCTAAAGGACTGTCTCTTGTTGGAAAAAGAAAAAGGCAAAAGCAGTTATCCAAAGAACGGTCTCCTTAAATCAATTTTCTGAAAGGCTATAGGACAAAAAATGCTTGTTATATTACGACTTTTATTGGGATTGATGGTACTATGGTTCATGTGCCTGTTCTTTTATAAAATTGGTAGAAAAAGTATTTTGGATGAGCACAAGAAGAAACAATGGGGGCAACACAAAAGAAAAAAAGTCGATTCGACGGTGGTGGATAAAGAAGACGAGTAGGGTTTTGACCCGAAGATGCTGGACTATGACCTCTTTATATCTTTTTCCAAGAAATACGCATTAAACCTGCCAATTGACATCTGGAAATCTTCAAATCGCCTTCCTTTCGTCAAACGGTGGTGATGCTGAGGAAATTCTTGCAATTATCATCGGGTCGGCTACAATAAGAGACACAGCAAGATGACAATCAATAGAAGGCAGAACAATGAGCAGGCTTTTAATTGTGTCCAACCGGCTACCGGTCAGTGTCGCGCGGCAGACCGAGAGCCTTTCGTTACTTCCCAGCGTCGGGGGCGTGGCCACCGG
>JAAZHX010000170.1 GCA_012510495.1 Smithella sp. | reverse complement strand
TATCTGCACGGCGGGGACTTTGACCATTGCGACGGCCTTCCCGGATCCCGCGACACTCGCCACTGATATTGAGGTTGCGGCTGTTGTGGCGGCTCTCTTAACAGGCACACTATCCGGCAGCGACACGACACACGCACCAACTAACAAAGCTACTTATGATGCTCTAGCCTTAAAAGCTAACCTCACCAATCCGGCCTTTGTCTCTGTCGGCCTGCCTAATAAAAAACCGGTCAATGCCACGGGAACCACATTGACCCTGCCCGTTGCGGACCTTGCCATTCTCGAAATCGGTGACACCATCGTTTTTGAGGAAGTGATCTGCACCAAAGCGGCACAAGCCGGGGAGGGTGAATTCAACAGCGCGGCGGAACTCGCGGCCCTCTTGAATGATCTTGAAGGCTGGACAGGGGCAGAAAAAGATGGCGTTGTGACAGCGACATCGGATGCTCTCGGGGTCGCGCAGAATGGGAAGGCCGCGACCATTACTCACCGTGGCATTTCAACGAGCAACGGATCGGCAGTGACAAAAGCGTGGGGTGTTCTTTCCGGAGACGATCTGGCCCAGCTTGCCCTGGGCGATAGGGTGACCTTTGACGAGGCAACCTTCACCAAGGCTGCGGAAACAAACGTCTCCGCGAATACGTTCGCCGATACGGCAGGTTTGATTTCGTGCCTTGACGACATGACGGACTGGACGGCGGAAATCACAAACGGAGTAAATATCAAGATCGAAGCAGCCGAGAACGGGACGGCGTATAACGACAAGATCTGCAACCTGATTTACGTGAGAATGTCTGCCGGTGCCGTTAACGGCACGGTTGGTGTAGCTAATGAAATATGCGCCGATGACAGCTATCTTTACCACTGTATTGGCGCAAACACGATTACCGGCGCGAACTGGCGAAGGATTGCACGGGGCGGCGTATATTATTAAAACGGCGGGTAAAGCGAATGACGGAACTCGACACCATAAAAACAGCTGTACGGGACGTGATGCAAGAAGAAATGAAAGCCTTCTACATCGACCGCGAAGAACATTACCAGCACCATCAGTTTATCAAGGGTCTGAAAACCGGCATAGAAGGCTGTCAGTCCCTGGTCGGGCGGATTACGTTGATTACAATCATAGGCGGCGTTGCAACCGTATTGGTCCTGGGCGTTGTCGCATGGATCCGGAAGCAAGTGGGGTTGTAATGAGAAACTTCAAAATCACAGAATTTGCCTGTAAGTGCTGCGGCCAGACCCACATGGAGGATTCCTTTTTGGACAAGATCGACGCGGCGCGGGACATTGCGGGCGTCCCGTTTTCGATCAATTCCGGCTACCGGTGCGAGGCGCACAATAAGAACGTCGGCTCCACGTCCGGCAATCACCCGGCGGGTAGGGCGGCAGACATCAGCGCGACGGACTCCGCCACGCGCATGAAAATATTACGCGGCCTGATCATGGCCGGATTCAACCGGATCGGCGTGCACCCACAGTTTATTCACGCGGACAACATGGATGAAATCGGCCGACCGAAAGTGTGCTGGTTTTATTAACTGAAAGAGGGAGAGACTCGTGAAAAAATTAGGAATTGTTGTTTTGATGTTAGTGCTCATGTCCGGATGTTCCGGGTTGCAGGTCAGCGACGCAAACTCGCTGGCACTACAGATTGCCGCACAGCGGGCAGGATTTTATGTCGGGCAGAATAACCCGGAAATCGTGCCTCATGCCAAACTCGTGGCCGAGGGCATTCTGGCGCAGGAGGGGAATGCTCTGGTCAAAACCGCCCTGAACCTGGCTATTACGGAACTGGCGAAACAGTTCCCGGATGACCCCCTGCTGGAGGGCGATTTGCGCCTGATTGTTTCTGCGCTGCAAATCGACAGCCCGGAAATCCCGATTGACCTGGCTAAACTGCATCCGGTCATTGCGGCATTTGTTAGCGGCACGGAGATTGGCGCGACATGGAAGAAATAAACGGAGTCATCAGGGACCGGTCCCTCTATTACAGGGCGGGTTACAAATACGTTGTGACCCGTCCCTATCATATCAAACTGGATATCCGCCCTCATGCGCCGTTTATGTTGTCGTTCGAGACGGAGGATATTTTCGGTGCGCCGGTAAAAATCCCGCTGGCTGCGATGGACGCTGACGGGTTGACGACAATCTATCGCAAGTACTGCTGGAATGGTGCGTCTGGCCCGACCATCGACACGCTGAACAGCATGATCGGCAGCCTGGTGCATGATTTTTTGTATCAGTGCATCCGGCTGGGACACATTGACATCTCATACAAAGAGTATGCGGACTATGTGCTCAAGGCGATCTGCGTCGGGGATGGAATGTTTGTGTGGCGGGCAGGATATTGGGAGTGGGCGGTCAACACGTTCGGCATCGGCAGTTGCCGGCCGAGCGCGGAGCCGCAGGAACAGGTGGCCCCGTGATGAATGAACGTCATGACCAAATCCAAAATCGTCACGGCGGTTTTTAAGAGGATAATACCGTTGTCGCATGGATTTCCGGCGGGACAGCGGGCACGACTTACCGCGT
>JAAZHX010000286.1 GCA_012510495.1 Smithella sp. | reverse complement strand
GAAAATATTTAGGGAGCCGGAAACGTAGATTTCCAATGCCGTGGCAATGTGCTTTGCCTCCCGTTCCTCCTGTGCCAGCAGCACTTGATGCAGGTCGCCCAGCACCGGCATGTTCTCCGGGCGCGGATCGGCCAGATATTGCTGATACACAAGCCTGACGCAACGGTCGATTACCGTCTTTTCGATGGGCTGCAAGCCCTCTTTACCGCCGACGATCAGCTCGCACAGCGACAGGATGAAGTCACTTTTCAGGGAAAGCGGGTTGTCGTCCTCGGAATAGTTGAGGTTCAAATCCATCGGATTGATGTAATCCGTGCTGGTGGGAGAGATTTTTATCACCTGTCCCCCCAGGCACTCGATCAAGGCGAAATATTCTCCTTCGGGGTCGCAGATAATGACATCATCCTTGGTAATGAGGATCACATTCACGATTTCCCGTTTGGCCGCAAAGCTCTTGCCGCTGCCCGGCGTGCCCAATATCAGGCCGTTCGGGTTTTTCAGGAGCTTTCTGTCCACCATGATAAGGTTGTTGGAAAGCGCGTTCAGGCCGTAGTACAGGGCTTCGCAGCCGCTTTGAAACAACTCCTGGGTCGTAAACGGCACGAAAATCGCCGTGCTGGAGGTGGTCAAGGCCCGCTGTATCTGGATTTGGTTAAGGCCGATGGGCAGGCTGCTCATCAGGCCCCGTTCCTGCTCAAAATCCAGCCGCACAAGCTGGCAGTTGTACTTCTGCGCGATGCCCTGGGCCTGGAATACGTTGTTGTCAAGCTGCTGCTTGCCGTCCGCCGTGTTCAGCACAAGGAATGTCATTAAAAACATGCGCTCATTGTGGCTTTGCAGGTCTTGAAGCAGCTTTTTCGCTTCCCCGCCGTAGGTGGCGAGGTCGGAGGGGATGATGTCCATGTCGTAGCCGGAACGCACGGCTTTTTTCTGTTCCTGAATCTTCATGGAATCCAGATCGGTGATTTTCCGCTTGATGGTCTTGATGGCTGCCGTCTGGTCGATGGACTGGATATGCAGGTTGACGATCAGGCTGCTTTCCATATCCAGCAGGTCGGCCAGCAGCCGGTCGTTCAGCTCCGGCGCGAGGATTTGGAGAAAGGACACCGCGCCCAATTTTCGCCCCATGCGGAATACCCGGCTTTCTCTGAACTCGAAGGAGGGTGGGGCGATAAAGTCCTTGGTGGAGAGGCCGGAGGGGGCGAGCCATTTCCAATCGAATTGAAAACGCTCGTTTCCGTCCATGTGGAATACGTTGTGCAGCAGGCGCAGGCGTTGTGCGCCGCCCAGCGGTTCGGCGGCCACGCCCAGCCGCTTGAAGTTGTTGAGTAAGTCGTTTTCGATACGCTCCAGCCGGGGCTTTGCCGTGCGGATACTGTCAGCCTCGATGCCAAAGGTGATGAACTTGGTCTTGGTCAGGCCGTTGTTGCCCTTGGCAAGCTGGTTTTTGAGCATATCCGCATATTCTGTGCGGATGCCGTCAAAGGCGTCGCGTTGGGGCGGGATAAAGATGCTCCGCTCAAAATCCTCCGTGCTGGCG
>JAAZHX010000052.1 GCA_012510495.1 Smithella sp. | reverse complement strand
GCCCTGCACCGTGTACGGCCCCCGCTGCAATGACGGCGCGGGAAAGGCTTTTTCGCGCCCCTCCAGCATCACCGCAATTCCGGGAAACGGCCGGCAGCTCCTTTCCAACGTGCGCGCGGAAGACGTGGCCGCTGCCGTTTATCATTTATCCCTTACCGATTCTGCCGTCGGGCAGGCGTACAATCTGGCCGAGGACACGCATCCGACGCTGGAGGAAGCCCTGAAAATGGCTTCGGAGGCCTTCGGCGCCAAACCTCCCACGACGCATCTGCCGCTCTGGCTGGTCAAAATCGTTGCAAAGCTCGATGGAATGGCCTCTGCGCGCAAAGGGTGCATCCCGGATTTGGAACTGGACGCGGTGAAATATCTTTATGCGGATTACGTGGTGGACAACAGCAAACTGAAGAAAACGGGATACCGGATGATCTATCCGGATTTCCGTCAATCCATGAAGCAGATTGGAGAATGGCATCGCGCAAACCTCGGGGGAAGGTAACCCGAAAGGACTGAATCAACGGGAGGTGAGGGTATGGGACAGATTGTAGTGATTACCGGCTTGGCGGACGGGATGGGGCGACATGTGGCCACAATGCTCGCGAAGGCCGGCCATTCGGTGGCGGGCTTTGATGTGGACGAGAAAGGGATCGCGTCGCTGGCGTCAGAATTGAAGAGCATCGGCGGCGATCACCTGCTGGAAACGATCGATATCACCGACCGCCCGGCAATTTTGAAATTTCGCGATCAGGTGCTCGCCCGGTACGGTCGTGTGGATACGGTGCTGTCGAACGTGGGCATCGGATTCTTCAGCCCCTTCGAGGAAGTCCATCTGGAGAAAGCGCTCAAGTGCCTTGAAATCAACGTCATCGGCGCAGCGGCGATTTTCCAGGCGTTTCTTCCGTCCATGCGTGAGCGTCGAGCAGGCAAACTCATCGCCATGTCGTCGCTGGTAGGGCGCATTCCCTTTCCTTTCGAATCCATATATTCCGCAAGCAAATTTGCCGTCACCGGAATGATGGTTTCCATGAAATACGAAGTGGAGCCCTTCGGCATCCAGGTGGCGCTGATCGAGCCGGCGCAGGTATCCACGACGTTCGCGGCCAAGATCCACGTTCTGCCGCCCGAGAATTCTCCTTACCGCGACCGCGCCCGGCGGTTTATCGAGCGGGACAATGAACTCATCAAGACGGCGCCCACGCCGCCCGTTGCAGCCGAAAAGATTATGAAGGTCATCGAAGCGGAAAAGCCGGCGTTCTTCAATCAGATCGATTTCATGAGCAGCTTTTTTCTGTGGCTCAATCAGTTTCTTCCGAAATCGGTCCGGGACGCGATTCTGGTCAACCACATGAACATCAAGGTTTAGCGCTCACAGGAGGTGTTTTATGAGTACGCAGCAAGCTCTGTCGCAACCGGCGGAACCTTCCCGAATTGAGGTGCTCCGCTGGAGAATTATCGAGGCGCCCCAGGAAGTCTGCATCGAGCGCGCCCGCTTCCTGACCGAATCCATGAGGCTTCACTGGGACAAGCCGCCTCTGACGAGGATGAGCCTCGCCCTGGAGCATATTCTGAAAAACATCAGCGTCATCATCCGCGAAGACGAAGTCATTGTCGGATGCCGGACGTCCAAGCTCAAGGGCGCGCCCCTGTTTCCGGAAAACAAGTCGCTGTGGATCGAGGGAGACCTGGAAAATTTCGATCGACGCGTCCTGCAGCGCGCGCTGATCACGCAGGCGGAAAAGGATGAGCTGGCGACCCGGATTCTTCCCTTCTGGAAGGGGAAAACCGTCGAGGAGCAGATGCAGAAAAGCATGCCGGAAGATATTCTGACGGACATGGACAAGTACATCTTTACCATGATGCTCGAGATTACATACGGGATCGGTCATTTTACCATGAACCATGACAAGATCCTGGAAGGCGGGCTGACGGCTGTCATTGACGAAGCCGGACAGAAGCTTGCGGAGCTTTCCGCGGAAGAGAAAAAAGGTGAAAAGGTCCTCTTTTATGAGGCGGTGATCCGGAGCTGCCGGGCGGTCATCGTCTTCGCGAACCGTTACAGCGAACGGGCTCTCGCCATGGCGGCGGCCGAATCCGACCCCGGCCGGAAAGCGGAGCTTCAGGAAATCGCGCGCGTTTGCGCCCGCGTTCCCGAACACCCTGCCGAAACGTTTCATGAAGCGGTTCAGAGCCTCTATTTTATTCATCTGGTTTCCCAGATCGAATCGGGGGGGAATTCCATTTCCCTGGGCCGGATCGACCAGATTCTGTCCCCCTATTATCAGAGAGACGCGGAAGCGGGCGAGATTACACAAGCGCAGGCCCGGGAACTGACGGCCATGCTTTTTGTAAAAACCAATGAGATCTGGAATGTGCTGGAAGAGGCCTTCATCCCCGGCGGAGAGGGGACGGAAGGAAAAACAACGCAGAACGTCACCGTGGGCGGCATGGGGATTGACGGGAAAGACGCCGTCAACGAGATGAGCTACATTGCCCTGGACGCATTTGCCGACGTGCGGACGGTTCAGCCCAATTTCGGCGTCCGCGTTTCGCCGGACTGTCCCGCGGAGCTGATGCGCCGGGCGGTTGACTATACCCGCGACGGTGTGCTGATGCATTTTTTCAACGACGAAGCGATTATCCGGTCGCTTGTCAATGCGGGCCACACCCTCGAAGATGCCCGCAACTACGGGATGGTCGGCTGTCTGGAGCCGAACGCGCAGGGGAAAACTTTCGGATCCACCTTCGCGGTGCAGTTCAGCGGCATCAAATGCCTGGAGCTGGCCCTGTCCAACGGGATTGACAATATCTTCGGGTATCCGAGCGGTGTCGAAACGGGAGACCCGGCGGCCTTTGAAAATTTTGAAGACGTCTGGAGCGCCTATGACGGGCAGGTGCGTCATTTTATCAACCAGATGGTCCGGGGCATGGCAGTGCTCGACCGCACGATTGCCGAAAATGTTCCCTCGCCCTTCGCTTCGGCCATGGTGGACGGTTGTTTGGAAAAAGGTCTGGACCTGACGCGGGGAGGCGCACACTACAATTCCACGGGCGTGCAGCTCATGGGGTTTGCCAATGTGGTGGACAGCCTCTACTCGGTGAAAAAAACGGTCTTTGAAGACAAACTCTTTACGATGGCCGACCTTGCGCAGTGGCTGTCGCAAGACTGGCAGGACGCGGAGGACAAGCGCGCCTACTTCTTGAACCGTGTTCCCAAGTACGGCAACGACAACGACAACGTTGACGCGATGGGCGTCCGCGTGATGGATCACTACTGCGACGTTTTGTCCGACTACCGGAATTTCCGGAAAGGTTTTTTCTGGCCGGGCGTGTTTTCGGTCGGCTTTCACATTACCATGGGCGCTTTCACGGGCGCCACGCCGGACGGCCGGTTTGCCGGAGACGTTCTGGGCAATGGCATTACGCCCACGACAGGCAACGCCGTATCCGGTCCTACGGCGATCATGAATTCCGTTGTCAAGCTTCCGGTGATCCGGGCCACGAACGGTGTCAATCTCAACATGCGTTTTCAGGGGAAGAAAATCCGGACGGAACACCTGGCGGCGCTGATCCAAACGTATTTCAGAAACGGCGGAACGCAGGTCCAGTTCAACATGGTGGATTCGGAGGTTCTCCGGGACGCGCAACAGCATCCGGAGAAGCATCGCGACCTGTTTGTGCGGGTCAGCGGCTACTCCGCGGAATTTGTGGGCCTCAGCGAAATCGCCCAGGACGAGATCATCAGCAGAACCGAATTTGACATCTAACCGCGCAGGATCGTTGAAGGCGGAAACACCGCCATTTCGCGCAAAGGAGGAGGGGTATGGGCAAGGTGATGTCCACTGCGGACGCCATTGGCAAATTTGTCCATGACGGGGAGTTTCTGTTTGTCGGCGGCTATGTCTGCAGGCCGCCGTTTGCGTCCATCCACGAGATCATCCGTCAGAAAAAGAAGGATCTGACCATCACGCGGAGCAACGCCGCGGACGACTTTGACATGCTGATCGGCGCAGGTTGTGTGAAGCGGTTCATCGCCACCTTTATCTCGCTGGGAGTGTACGGTCTTGCCCGCTGTTACCGGCGATCGATCGAAAAGGGGATCCCCCACAGAATCGAGCTGGAGGAATACACCAACCTTTCTCTTCCGCTCATGCTGATGGCGGGCGCGATGGGTATGCCCTTCGTGCCGGTCAAGGACATGGTGGGGACCGATCTGATGAAGGTTAAATCTTTTATGGGGGACGGCAAGTACAAGATGATCGATTCCCCCTTTGACGGCAGCCCCGTGATGCTGGCGCCCGCGCTGCGTCCGGATGTGGCGATCATTCACGTGCAGCAGGCGGACGAGGAGGGGAACGCCCAGATGTGGGGCATCGGCGGCGACTGCAAGTGGGGTGCCAACGCGGCGCGTAAGGTCATCGTGAGCTGCGAACGGATCGTCAGCCGGGAAACGATCGGTAAGGATCCGTCCCGCACTATCGTACCGGCGTTCAAGGTTGTCGCGGTGACCGAGGAGCCCTTCGGCGCGCATCCCGGATACACGCCCGGCTTCTACGACATGGATCTGGCTTACGGCTACCTGTACAAGGAAGCCTCCAACACCGTCGAGGAATTTCAGGCGTTTCTGGACGAATGGGTGTTCGGCGTGAAGGACCGCACGGAGTACGTCAATCACTACATTCAAAAGTTCGGATATGCCCAGTACAAAAAACTGCAGGCGACATTCGACTACGGCTACCCCGTATCCTACACGTACTGAAAAGGAGGTGGACGCATGAGCAATCATCCCAGTGATTATATCAAGCCGGAATTGATGGCCTGCTGCGGCGCCCGGGAAATCCGGGACGGGGACATTGTGGTCGTGGGAACGGGTTTCCCCACCATGTCGGCGAACATCGCCCGTTACACGCACGCGCCCAAAGCCACGCTGATGCAGGAATCGGGCGTGTTTGACGCACGGCCCGCGCGGCCCGCGCTTTCCGTGGGAGATCCCTGTCTGAATCCCGGCGCGGCGATGATCGGCGGACTCACGGATGTCATGGGAATGTTTTTGCAGGGCGGATGGGTGGATGTGGGATTTCTGGCCGGAAGCCAGATCGACAGGTACGGAAACATCAACACCACCGCCATCGGCGATTATGCAAAGCCGAAAAGCCGCCTTCCCGGCTCCGGCGGCGCGAACCCCATCGGAGCGCTTGCCAAAAGGGTTCTCATCATTGCGCTTCACAACACGCGCAGCCTGGCCGCAAAGGTGGATTTCATCACAACGCCCGGCTATCTGGACGGCCCGGGCGACCGGGAGCGATGGGGGCTTCCGCCGGACACGGGTCCGCAGGTCATCATTACCAACAAGGCCGTTCTGCGTTTTGATGCGGCGACCAAAGAGGCCTATCTCGAAAGCTTTCATCCCGGGACATCGGTGGACGAAGTGGTCAAGCTGACTCCGTGGGACCTCAAGGTGAGCGATGATGTCCATGAAACCGAGCCGCCCCGTGCCGAGGAAATCCGCGTCATCCGGGAAGTCATCGATCCGCACCGGATGATCACGATCTACGAGAAGCGCGGATATGTGTAGGAGCGTTTAACCGGTTGTTCCCGCCCGGGACATTCCGTTTTTTAAAGGAGGAGATGAGCTATGGAGCACACGCAACAACTGATCAGGTTTTGTTCGGATCTGTCTTTTGATACCCTGCCGGAAGAGGTGCGGCACAAGGCGAAACTCTGCGTCCTGGACTATGTGGCCAATATTTACGGATCTCTGGAACTGGATGCCGTGCGCTCGTCGATTGACTTTGTCCGGTCGCTGGGCGGCCCGGAAGCCGCGACGGCGCTGGGCTGCGGATTCAAGACCGGATTACAGAACGCCGCTTTCATCAACGGACTGACCGCCGAGGCCATCGAGGCGCAGGACGGGCTCCGCTTCGGAGGCAATCATTCGGGCGTGTCTGTCATTCCGGCGGCGCTGGCCGTTGCGGAAAGTCTGGGACTTACCGGCAAGCGTCTGATCGAGGCGGTAGTGACGGGTTACGAGGTCTCCAACCGGGTAGCGGCAGCCATGCATCCCTATCACACCCTGTCGGGATTTTTGCCCACCGGCACCTGCGGAACGTTAGGCTCAGCCGTGGCGGTTTCCAAACTGATGGGGCAGGCCTATCCCGTGATGCTCAACGCCATCGGCATTGCCGGCTATATTCTGCCCGTTTCCATGGCGGAGCAGCTTATGGGCGGCTATACCGTAAAGATTGTTCAGGGCGGCCAGGCGGCGAGCGCCGGCATCATGGCGGCGGGGCTCGCGGGAAAGGGCATCACCGGCAGTCCGTTTGTTCTGGAAGGGACGGAGCTCAAGGGCGGCATCACGCAGATCACCATGAAAGTGGACGCCAAACCGGAGCGCATCACGGAAAATCTGGGAGAGCATTATTCCATCAACGACGTTTATTTCAAGCCTTACACTGCCTGCCGGCACACGCATGGTGCGGCGCAGGCGACGCTCACGCTGAAAAAGGAAAAAGGGTTTGTCCCGGATGATGTGGATGGCGTCGAGGTGTTCACTTACGGTGTGGCCGCTCTGGCCGTGGGGAAGGGCGTTCCGGAAGGCGGCAGTTTTGTCTCCGCGCAGTTTTCCATTCCGTATGTCGTGGCGGCCTGCATCCTAGACGGTGCGCTGGGTCCCGCGCAGCTCACGGAGCGGCGTATTGTCGATCCGGCGATTATCGCGCTGCGACAGAAAGTGACAGTGAAAACCGATGACGAACTGAATAAAATGTATCCGGACAAAACCGCGAGCCGTGTGGAAATCCTGCTGAAAAACGGCGAACGTCTGGTGAAAACGGTGAACATTCCCAAAGGTGATCCGCGTGATCCGATGGAAGCCGGAGACATCGCGCAAAAAGTGAAGTTTTTCGCAGGCAGACGGGATCAAAACAATGTGGATCGAATCGTCGACACGATTTTGAACATGGAAAAGACAAATAATATAAAAGAATTAGCTTCACTGATCTAACCAATACTTTAGCTAAGGAATGAACATGGATTTTACATTAAATGAAGAACAAAAGATGCTGGTCGATACCATCCGGACCATGGGCCAGCGGGAAAAATTCAAGGAACTGGCCCGGCACGTTGATGAGACGGGGGAATTTCCGTATGGTCTGCTGAAAAAATACGCTGATCTCGGGCTCTTGGGAATGACGCTGTCCACCGCCCACGGCGGCGGGGGTCAGCCGGCTCTCAACGCGATTTTGTGCATTGAAGAACTGGCCAAGTTCAGTCCCATGATCGCGGCGCCGGTGTTTGAATCCAACGTCGGGCCGGTTCGGGTCATCGACATTTTCGGCACCGAGGAGCAGAAAAAAACAGTTGTGCCCGGCGTCTGCCGTGGCGAGTTGAGCGTGTCCGTCTGCATGACCGAGCCGGAAGCGGGCTCCGACCTCACCGCTCTCACGACGCATGCCGACGAGGACGGTGACGATTATATTCTCAACGGCCGTAAATGCTTCATTACCGGCGGGGGGCACGCCAGCCACTACATGGTTTATACCCGCTTCGGCGGCGTGAAAGGATACAAGGGCATCGGCGGTCTGCTGGTGGAGAAGGGAGCGCCCGGTTTTACCTTCGGCAAGCAGGAAAAATTCATGGGCCTCCGGGGCATGCCGTCGTGCGAGCTCGTTTTTGACAATGTGCGGGTGCCGAAATCCAATCTGGTTATTCCTCAGGGCGAATTCGGCAAGCTGATGTGGACTTTCGATATCGAACGGTGCGGCAATTCGGCGATGTGCCTGGGCATAGCGGGCGGCGCGTTCGAGGAGGCGAAAGCCTACGCCATGGAAAGAAAGGCCTTCAACCGGCCGATCTGCGAATTCCAGGCGGTGCAGTTCATGATGGTGGATATGGCCGCGAAAATCGACGCGGCCAGGCTTCTGGTGTATCGGGCCGTAAGCGGGGCGGGGCAGGGACTTCCGTCGATTTACGAGGCCTCGATGGCCAAGTCTTATGCCAACGAGATGGTGGTGGACGTGACGAGTACAGCCATGCAGGTGTTCGGGGGATACGGCTATAGTACGGAATTCCCCGTGGAACGCATGTACCGTGACGCGAAGGCCTGGGGGGTGGCGGGCGGCACGATTCAGATGCTGAAGATCGGGATTGCCGGCATGATCTTCGGCAGACGCTTCGACCAGCGTAAATAAACGTCCTTTTCCGGAGGCGTGAACAAGGAGGAACAAGGCATGAAAAAGAAGATCATCATTATGGTTTGTGCGGTTGTTGTTCTGATTGGGGCGCTGCTCGTAAAAACACTCTGGAACGCCGGCGAACTCAAAAGAATAGAACCCTTTTCTCTGTATAGTTCTGTCGCCGTCCCGGGATTTCCCGGCGTCGAGGATATCGATATCGATCGCGGCGCGGCCGTGGCGCTGGGATCATTCACCGACCGCCGGGCGGCCATCGCCGGTCAAAAGCGTCCTTACTCCGGCATCCTGGCCTATGATCTTGCGGCGCCCGGCTCCAAGCCCGTCCTTTTGAAAACAGACTTCCCTGGCCATCTGACACCCCACGGAATCAATTTATATCACGGACCCGACGGCGGCAAGCTGCTCTTCGTCATCAACATGGGGGAAGACAGTCATTTTTTTGAAGCCACAGGCGTTTGCACCGTGGAGATTTTTTCCTATCGCGACGGGAAACTGCACTATCTGGAAACCATCAAAAGCCCGGAATTGACAACGCCGAACGATATTCTCGGGGTGGGTCCCCGTCAGTTCTATGTGACCATTGATCACGGCTGGACTTCAAAGTGGGGAAAGATGCTGGAAAATTATCTTCAGCTTCCGGTTTCCTACGTTCTTTATTACGATGGCGGACAGTTCAGGAAAGTTGCGGGAGGCATCGGTTATGCCAACGGCATCGCGCAGAGTCCCGACGGTAAAACGGTGTATGTGGGTGCCACCGTGGGACGAAAAATTCATGTCTATTCACGAAATGTTCAAACGGGTGAGCTTGCCGGGCGGGGGACCATCGAGCTTGACACGGGCGTAGATAACCTGGACGTTCTCCCCGACGGGTCGATCTGGGCCGGATGCCATACCAAACTGTTATCGTTTGTGGCCCACTCGAAGGATGCGTCCAAGCTTTCCCCGTCTGAGGTGGTGCGTGTGCTGCCTTTGAAAAACGGCGGCTACGACATAGCGCGGGTCTATCAGAACGACGGGAAAGAATTGTCCGGTTCCAGTGTGGCCGCATCCTGGAAGAATCGGCTGCTGATCGGAGCGATCTACGAAAATTTCTTTCTCGATTGTACACTGCTACCCGGCAAGAGCCTGGAAGATGCGAGACGGTGATGTTGCCCGTTTCGCTCGATTTGGCTGATCCGGAGAAGTTGCAGCACGGATCTCTCTTCGACTTTTAACGCTTGATATAAGGAGGCGGCAATGAGCCAGTATTACAAGGATGCGGATGATCTTTACAGAATTTACGGATATTTTCTGGACCGGGTGCTGAAAGACGAAAAGATCGGCACGAAAATGAGTAAGGCGGGCATCATCATCAAATTCATGTACACGGACCCGGACACGGAAATCACGATTGACCTGAAAAATCCGCCGTCGAAGCCCGGCTATTACGGCTCCTTTTATCTGGGGCCCTGCGATCTCAAGGAAGATGTGTGGTCCAAGCAGCCGGCCGACCATTCCCACCGGTTCTGGCACGGCCTGGAAAATCCGATTGCCGGGATCACCAAAGGCATCATCAAGCAAGGCGGAAAGGTCACCGCCATGCTGAAGCTGCTGCCGGTCATCAGGCCCGCGTTTCAGCTCTTTCCGGTGGCTCTAAAGGAAATGGGCCTTGAGCGACTGATCGTCACGAAAAAATAAAATTTCTTCCGGTGACATTGCGGCCGCGGGGCGTAATGTTCAGGGTTGATTGCGGAACAGGGTTTGCGCCATACGGCAAGGAGAAATTGATATGAAAGGAAACACAGGCCGGATTGCCGACGTTGATCTTTCCAGCGGGACCGTCAGCATTCTTCAACTGCCGGAAGAAACCTACCGCCGCTATATCGGCGGCAGCGGCTTGGCAGCCAGAATCTTCTGGGACCGGGCCGATTTTTCCGCCGATCCCCTTTCTCCCGAAGCGATTCTGATTCTGATGAACGGCCCGCTGACCGGCGTCAAACTTTCCGGCGTCAGCCGGATGAACGCGACCGCGCGTTCGCCGCTCACCGGCGGCATTGCGGAATCCTCCTGCGGCGGCCATTTCCCGCCGGCGTTCAGGCTCGCCGGATTCGACGGTTTGATTTTATCCGGCAGGGCAAAGAAGCCGTCCGTGCTGGTGATCGAAAACGAATCCGTGTCCGTCCGGGATGCGGGAAATCTATGGGGCACGGGGCTTCTGGAGTGCACGCGGGAGCTCAAAAAAACCTATGGGAAAAAGTCAACGTCCCTGGTCATCGGTCCGGCCGGTGAAAACGGAGTTCCCTTTGCCTGTATCCTCAACGAGGCCCACCATGCCTTCGGCCGGTGCGGCATGGGCGCCGTCATGGGCGCCAAGAACCTGAAGGCGCTGGTTGTGCAATCCGGAGCCGGGACGCTTTCTCTGGCCGACCCGGATCGGATCAAGTCGCTTGCCCGGGAGTTGAATCCGCGCATCAAAGATTATCTGATCTCCCAGGTTCTTCACGACTTCGGCACGTCCGGGAATCTGGAGGGGCACATGTATGACGGAGACGTGCCGATGCGCAACTGGACATCCAGCTATGACGAGGAAATGGCCTCCGCCCTTACCGGGAGCACCCTGTCGGAGACGTATCTCAAAAAAACCGCCACCTGCGCGTACTGCGCGGTCGCCTGCAAGAGAATCGTGCAGGTGGACGAAGGGCCGTTTGCCGTAGCGGAAGGGCCCGGCCCGGAATATGAGACCGTCGTGGCGTTCGGATGTCTGCAGGGATCCCCGGACCTTGCGGCTGTGTGCAAGGCGGCCCGGATCTGCAATGATCTCGGCATGGATACGATCAGCGCGGGCGCTACGATTGCCTGGGCGATGGAAGCCTATGAAAAGGGACACCTGTCGGACGAGCAGACCGGCGGTATTCCGCTGATCTGGGGCGATATGGATACGGTGGTGCACAGGATTCTCCCGATGATGGCCGTGCGGGACGGCAAACTGGGAGCTCTTCTTTCGATGGGGAGCGCGGCCGCGGCGCGTTCCATCGGCGCCGATTCCATTGCCTATACGGCGCAGAGCAAAGGTCTGGAGGCGCCGATGCATGACACCAGGGGCGGTCACGGTCACGCCCTGGCCTACGCGGTGAGCCCCCGGGGCGCCTGCCATGTGCAGTCTGCGATGCATTTCATGGAAACCGGAGCGTGCAACTACCCTGAAATTAACTTTGAATTCGACTTGGAGGCGCTGACGCACGTCAAGAAAGCCGAAACCATGGTGCTTGCGGCGGCGATCGGCAGCATCGAAAACAGCGCCTGCCTCTGCCAGTTTGCCGACCGGTCGCTGACCCTTCCGGAGGTTGTGGAGTTGATCAACGCGGCGGCCGGATATAGGTATGACGTGCCCGCCATGATGGAGGCGGGCCTGCGTGTTTTCAGCCTGAAGCGCTGCATCAACTACCGATTCGGCTTCAGGGCGGCCGATGACGATTTGACCCCGCGCATGAAAGAACCCGCCCGGGACGGCGATACTGCCGGCATTGAAATCTATTTTGACGAGATGAAAAATCAGTTTTACGAATTGATGCAATTCGATCCCGCCCGCGGCGTGTCGTCCCGTGAAAAACTCATCGCACTGGGCCTGATCGAAGAAGCCGAGGTGGTTTGGTCGCAGACAGTAAAGGAATAAAATCCATTAGGGGGTAAATACTTATGAGCGACATCATGGAATACAAGATGTTCATCGACGGCCAATGGGTGGATAGCGAATCAGGGGAGATGATGGATGTTATCAATCCGGCCAATCAAGAGATCGTAGCCCGAGTGCCCCTGGCGGGGCCGGCAGATGTGGAAAAGGCTGTTGATGCATCCCGCAGAGCTTTCGAGTCGGGGGTCTGGGCCAACAAGAGCAAGGGTGAGAGAGCGCGTATTTTAGGCAATATGGCCAAACTGCTCTTCAAAAACAGCGCCCGGTTAGCCTACCTGGAGTCGCTTACCTGCGGCGCTCCCATCCGGCAAACCAGTTTAATCGATGTCGGCAGTTGCCTCTTGTCCTTTCATATGACGGCGCAGCTGCTTGATCTGTTTCCCGAGGTGGAGTATGCTCCTTACGCGCCTTCCGCGCCTCTTCACAGCTTTATGAAACGTGAACCCATCGGCGTATGTCTCGGCATTGCCCCCTGGAATGTTCCTCTTTCTTCAGCCGGCGCAAAAATTGCTCCGGCGCTGGCGATGGGCAACAGCATGATCATGAAGCCTGCCAGCATCACACCCATTACAACCCTGGAATTGGCTCGTCTGGCGAAAGAAGCGGGTGTGCCGGACGGCGTGTTGAACGTTGTTACAGGTCCCGGCCGAACGGTAGGTCACGCCCTGGCGCGGCATCCTGATGTCGGCAAGATTTCCTTAACCGGATCGACGGAAGTAGGCCGTGAAATTTACCATTTGGCTGCGGACACGATCAAGAAAATCACGCTTGAACTGGGCGGAAAATCGCCTCTCATTGTGCTCGATGATGCGGACTTGGATGTGGCAATTAACACAGGATTGACGGCTTTCCTCTTTCATCAGGGCCAAATCTGTTTATCGGGAACACGGTTGTTCGTGCCGCGAAAGATGCAGGATGCCCTCGTGTCGGGCATGATCGAAAAAATTAAGTTGCTCAAAATTGGGAACCAATTGGATCCTCTGACGGATCAGGGCCCCATTGCTTCCGAGGCACAGCTGAACACCATCATGCGATATGTTGCAATTGGCAGGGAAGAAGGGGCGGAGGCGGCCTGCGGCGGCAACCGTCTTGCAGGCCCGGAATATGATCGTGGCTTCTTTTTTGAGCCCACCATTTTCATGAACTGCAACAATCAGATGAAGCAAGTCCGGGAAGAAATCTTCGGACCTGTTCAATGCGTTATCCCCTATGATGACGATGAGGAAGCCCTGGCCATGGCCAATGACACGATGTACGGGCTGGCTGGAGGCATCGTCAGCACCAACGTCGCTCGCGCGCAGAAACTTGCAACCCGGATTCGCACCGGGACGGTATTTATCAATATTTATCATTTAACGAGAGCCGATGCTCCGTTCGGAGGATATAAACAGAGCGGTATCGGTACGGAGAAGGCATTTGATTCGCTCCGGGAATATAGCTATGTGAAGCATATTTGCCAGGATATGACCGCCAGTGCCAAGGATAAGTTCTGGAACTATCTATTGGGGATCAAATACTAATTAAAGCCTAAGGAGGTTTCTTACATGAGCATGACGCAATACGTTGCCTGGGAACACCGTGGCGTTTTGGATATCGGGTTTGGAAGTATTACCCAGATCGGTACACACTTCAAAGCGATGGGCGCCAGAAGAATCGGGATCATCACGGATAAAGGCCTGATGAAAGCCGGTGTGGTTGATATGGTAAAAGACGTTATCGAAATACAGGGCGCGCCAATCGTGGCCGGTGTCTATGACGGAATTGAGCAGGACGCAAAATCGTTGATTGTCAATGAGTGCCTTCGCTGGTGCGGTGAAAATGGCGTTGAAGGCCTCCTGGCCGTTGGAGGCGGCAGCGTATTGGATGCCGTAAAAGGGTTAAAAATCATGCTGGGCTACGGGGTTCGGGATATAGCGGAACTCATGCGTGCGACCGCCGGACTTCATGGAGGCCTGACCGTTCAACCCCTCACTTTTCCTCATATCGCCGTGCCTACCACGGCCGGCACCGGGGCTGAATCTTCGCCGGGAGCGGTTATCATGGTGGAAGAGGAAGGATTGAAGGGCAATATCGTTCACCCACATCTCCCCGCGCAGGTTTGTGTTTTGGACCCGCAGGTTACCTTGAGTCTGCCGCCGAGCTTAACCGCGGAAACCGGTTGTGACGCCCTGTCTCATTGCATTGAAGCCTTCTTTGCAAGAAATGCCAATTCCTTATCCGACGCTTTTGCCATTCATGCCATTAAACTGATCAAAAAGTATCTGCCCATCGCCGTTCAGGACGGCAGGAATGTGGAAGCCCGTATGCAAATGCTTATAGCCAGCAACATGGGCATGCAGGCCTATTCCAAAGCAAACGGGTCCGCGCCCATTCATAACTTCGCTCACGCCATCGGACCTAAACTGAATATATCGCATGGACTGGCCAATGCCGTCCTGATGTCTCATGTCATGAGCATTCTTTTTCCTCTTTACCTGCCCAGAATTTGTGACTTTGCGGAGGCTTTTGGAGTGAAGACCGATGGCCTAACTCCTGAACAAACCTATGGGGTCGCGGTCGCAGCGGTGGAAGACTTCAAAAAACAACTGGGCATCCCGGCGGTGTTTCCGCATAAACTCACGCCTGAGGATAAGGACGATTTGAGATTCCGCGTCAAAACCGACATAGCCGGCTTCAGATTCCCGCTTCCCGTGGAAGCTGTTGATATTATCCTCGATCTGTCCTTCAGTAAATAATGTCGTATCACGTTGGATAGGCGGGAAAATTCAGGAATCATGGAGATGGAAAGTCATGCGAGTGAATGAGTTTTCCAGCCTGTAAGGATGTTCTTTTCAATAACATACGAACAACGATAACTATTAAAAGGGGAAGGTCCAATGAAATCACAACAGAAGATTTTCTACGGATGGTGGATTGTCGTCGGCGCTTTTTTTCTCAATTTTGCCGGTATCGGAATCATCATGAATTCCATGGGGGTTTTTGTTAAGCCCGTTTCCGAATCCCTGGGCTTCACCCGGGGCGGATTCACTATGTATTTCACCGTTGCGGCGCTGGCCATGATGGTCATGGCGCCGGTGATGGGTAAACTTCTGGAACGCTATGACATCCGCGTCATCATGACGATCTCCACCTCAATCATGGCCGCGAGTTTCGCGCTCTTTTCCCAGTGCCGGACGCTTCCGCAGTTCTACATTCTGGCCGTATTTCTGGGGATCGGCAGCGCGGGATCGCACATCATTCCCGTCTCCATGATGATTACCAACTGGTTCATCGACCGGAGGGGACTGGCGATGGGGATTGTCTTTGCCGCCACGGG
This sequence comes from Smithella sp., assembly GCA_012510495.1. Lineage (GTDB taxonomy): Bacteria > Desulfobacterota > Syntrophia > Syntrophales > Smithellaceae > UBA8904. The sequence goes on along the minus strand of JAAZHX010000052.1, from coordinate 22,250 downwards.
CGTCGGCGGGATGATCTTCAACCCGCTGGCCAACTGGATCATCCTGCACCATGGCTGGCAGGCCGCCTATCTGGCCTTCGGCCTGATCATCGGCATTCTGTCGATCCCGACCGCGGTTTTCATTGTCCGCGCGAAGCCGGCTGACAAGGGGCTGTTGCCGTACGGCGGTGAAGCCGCGCTGGCGAGCCAAACGGCCGGTGAACAGGAGGGGGTGACGGCCTCCGCGGCGGTCCGCGGCGTCGCCTTCTGGCTTCTGGCCGCGATCATCCTGCTCATCGCCGTCGCCAACATGGGCGTTTTGCACCACATCGTGCCCTACCTTACGGACATCGGATTTTCTTCCACGACTGCCACGGCGCTGATGTCCCTGCATATGGCCATGCTGATTGTCGGCAAGGTGCTGGCGGGCAGTCTGGCCGACCGGCTGGGCCTTTTGAAAAGCTATCTGGTCTGCATGGCCGGACTGATTGTTGCCATTCTCCTGCTGTACGGGGCGCAACTGATGTGGGTGGCGGTTGTTTTCAGCATCCTTTTCGGTTTTTCCATCGCGGTGCGCACCGTTCTGCCGCCGCTCATGACGGCGAAAGTTCTGGGGCAGAAACATTTCGCGGTGATCTACGGACTGCTCAACATCTTCACGACGCTGGGAACGGCGGTGGGCGTGCCGCTTTCCGGCTTTATTTACGACTGGACGAAAAGTTATTCCCTGGCCTTCGCGCTGTATATCTGTCTCTGTCTGGTTGCGGCCGTGGCCGGCATCATCCTGATGACCCGGAGTCGCAGGAGCTGACGGGGACGCCGATGGGGTAGAGGATCGTGAATGCACTCGTCATCCGTATTCGTGAAGCTTGAGGGTCACGCGGGATTTGCTCTGTCCGGCCGGATAGTTCCGGAGCATACCGCTGACCAGGAATCCGGCGCCGCTTTTTCTCGGTGGTTATGCCTGCCTTCACAGCGACGAGGATATTCGGATTTCTGTCGTCATGGACAAATCCCTTCTTTTCCATCTCGCTGCGAATGAGGGCCAGCAGCTTTTGAGTCAGGGGCTTTTCGCTCTCCGGAGAAAGAAAGGAAAATCTTTTATGGCCCGAGGCATTGAAGTTCGGCGCTGCATGACTTTCGACCTGCATTGCGATATGTGTTGGAGCGCAGCCCGCCACTCAGCACAGACAGGCTATTCCCGGCAGTGCGCAAAATAAAAATGGTCTCTTTGCAATCATGCTACAAATCCTTGAGCAGCTTGTTTGCCGGCTGGCGCTCGATGGCTTGATCAAAGGTTTCCAGGGAAGCCGAAAGGGCGGCAAATTCGGGGGACTGCGTGAAAGGCGTCTGGTTCAGTCCCCGTTTATCCATCGCGTTGACGACATACTGCACGGTCAGTGTGTTGATATCGCGCGCCGGCTGATACCCCTGTTCCTCGCTTCCCTCCGTCCGGGCCAGCGAAAGAATATCGCTTCTCACCAGATGGAACAGAATGTCGTTGACAAAGCGGATGGGAATCTCCAGTTGATTGGAAATATCGCGGGCCGTCGCCGGTTTTTCTCCCCGGGCGAACCGCCAAACCAGATAACGGGTGATGTGCAGGGAAAGCAGCGTCCGAAGTCGGTGGCTGGCCGCCAGCGCGTCCGGTTCGAACTCGTAGGTTTCCACGTTCTGGTAGGCAAACGACAGCTCCGCTCCGTATAAAACGATCAGCCAGCTCAGCTGGAGCCAGACGAGGAAAAGGGGCAGGGCGGCGAAGCTTCCGTAGATGGCGTTGTATTGCGCAACTCCGATCTGGAAAGTGATATAGGCCCATTCGACTACCTGAAAGGCGGTCCCGGTGATGATCCCCGCGATGAGACCGACGGAAAATTTCACGTGCGTGTTCGGCATGAAAATGTAGAGGAAGGTGAAAAGCGTCCACATGAGGGTATAGGGCAGCAGTTTCAGAAGAAAAAATATGATGGGCCCGAAGCTTCCCAAAATTGCGAATTTCTCCAGAATCAGACTCACCTGCGTGGTAATAAAAACATTCACGCCGCTCGATAGAACAAGGATGACCGGGCAGATCAGGATAAGCGACAGATAATCGCCGAACATCCGGCCGAAGGTTCTTTTTTCCCGAACGCCCCAGATGTCGTTGAAAGATACTTCGATCTGCCGCAGCATTTTGACGACGGCCCAGAAAAGAACCACCAGGCCGATGCCGGCAATCAAGCCGCCCTTCGTGTTGGCCAGAAGGGCGTCGGAAAACTGAATCACATTGGCCAGAATGTCTTCGTGGCCGGCAAGTTTTTCGCGCAGTTGTTCTTCCAGAACTTTCTGAAAGCCGAAACCTTTGGCGATGCCGAAGGCCATGGCCGCGATGGGAACGATGGAGATCAGTGAATAAAACGTCAGCGAGGAGGCGCGGAGCTGGCACTTGTCTTCGTCAAAGCCACGGATGGAAAGGATCAGCACCCTGGCGAGTTTCAGAAAAAAAGATTTTCCCGGGGGAAGCCCCGTGCCGCGAATTCTCCAGATGTCTCTCCGGATGAAATCCATGGTTTTTTGAACCCGTGTTTTGTTTTCGGTCATAATGCCTCCTTTAGTTTCCCAGAATGACTTCCCCCGTGTCCGTGATCAGCTTTTCCGGCAGCTGAAAGAGACGCCGGAAAACGCCCAGCGTTTCCTTTCCAATGGATCTCACCGGCATGGGTTTGACGTTCGGGTCTTTCCAGACGCCGTCGATTTTAACATAAACGGTAAGGAGATTCCCGTTTTTATCCAGAATCAGCCATCCCACGACCGGAATTTTTGACGCAACCAGATCCAGGGTTTGCAGGGGGTGAATGCCGGCGACGCAGTCCAGCTCTTTTCGGGTGACGTCAACGCTGCCCGCAGCCGAAATTTCCATTGCGTCGCCGGCGATAAAGAAATCTTTTGAAGATAACACGCCGTTTTGCACGGAGATCTGGGCGGTGATGGCGTTGTAGGGCATTCCGTCTTTGGCCATGTCCGGCAGTTTCAGCCGGACGAGCTGCGAAACATTCAGCAGGGAAAAGATTTTGGAAAGAACGGGAAACTTTTTCAAAACGCCTTTCTCTGCCCGGATTTGCAGCGTGCCGGCCGCCGTTTTCTTCAGATTGGCGGCTTGACTTCCGGAAGCCGTCAGGTTTCCGGAGACAGACAGACTGCCGGTGATCAGGCCGTTTCCGACGTCCATGATGCTCTGGAGCTTTGCCAGGCTGATTCTGTTGACGGCGAGATCCGCTTCATAGCGGTTCCAACCGTCCGGACTAAGGGCCGCTTTGCCTTTTGCCCGGATGCGTCCGTCAAACACGCCCGCCTCCAGGGACTGGACATTCAGCTTTCCGGGTGTGTAGTTCAGCGCGGCCTGCAGGGCGCTGAATTCAACGCCTTCCAGCGAAGCCGCATCTGCCCGAACGGTTGCATCGACCGTTACGCCGGAGGGCGCGGTTTCGTCTTTTCCGGATGTTTTCAGAGAGAGAAGACGGACGATGTCATCGGAATGGACATAGGGGGAGGTCATCTCCACCGTAATTTTCGGCGCAGAAAAGTTCCGGATGTGACCTGACGCGTTGAAAAAAGATTTTCCCAGACCGAAAGAAAGGCGGTTGATGAGGATGTTTCCGCTTTTCCAGACCGCATCCGCGCTGACGCCGGAAAACATTACGTCGCCTTTTAAATCTGTCCATCCGAGGTCGGAAGCACGGAGCCGATTGGTGTGGAACTGACCCGTGACGGCCGGTTTGCGGAAATCGTCGATTCTGATCGTTCCCTCGAAATCGCTTTCTCCGATCCGTGCTTTGAGCGGGCCCGTTTGCATTTTGCCGCCCTCGAAATATGCCCGTCCGGTCAAACCGGTGATCGGCCTGGCGAGCGCCGGGATCGTCAAAGAGACGCCGCCCAGCGACGCGTTTCCCGTCCATTGCAGAGAAACAGGATGACGGAGGTCGCCCCTGCCGGAAACATCGAGCGCGGCGGTTCCCGAAGGATTCATTTTTTTCAGGACAGGAAACATGGCGGCGGCGTCGCGAAGGTTCAGGGCTTTCGATTCGGCATGCAGAGAAAGAGGAATTTCTCCGGAGGAGCGATAGGCTGCCGAACCGCTGATCATCACAGGTGGCAGCTCAAACCTGAAGGAAGAAAACGTCGGGGCTGCCTGGCTGATTGTCAGGTCGGCGGTCAGGTGGTTTATTTTTGACGGGGATTTTTCCAAGATGTCCGGGAACGCGTAGGAAGCATTGGTCAGATCCCAGCGGGCATGGACGCGGAAATCGGAGGCCGTTCCTTTTCCCGACAGATCGAGGGCGGACGGACCGTTGAAGCTGAAATTACGGAACCGTTCTTTTCCCAGAAGCCATAGGACTTCCTTGCGGCTCGGCTGGAGAATCATGTTCGCCGTGTATTCAAGGGGACCCGGCCCCGCAAAATCGGAAATGCTTCCTTCCAGCGCAAAGGGCGATTGGCCGAAGATCCCTTTCATGCCGCGCAGCCGGAACCGGCGGTTTTGAAGCTCCAGAGCACCGCGGATGTCATGAAAATCCGGCGCGGTTTGATGCGCTGTAAAAACGCCCCCGTTGACGTCCGCCCGGAGGGAGAGGACCCCTGCATTTTCCGGCCCATCAATATGCGCGATCTGGCTTTTCCTGCCTTTGAGCGTTCCTTCATTCAGACGGAAATTGCCGTCCCGAATGTGCCCGGCAATAAAATTTTCCATTGTCTTCGGAAATATTTTCCAGGGAATGTAGGGCCGCATTTCCTTCAGGGAAAAAGCCGACGTTTTGGCAGTTACTGTCAGGAAGAAATCTTCCTTGTCCAAGTCCTCGATGTTCAGGCGGCAGCCGGCTTCAAAGCCGTCGATTGCCAGGCGTGCCACGTCCAGCGAAAGTTTTCCTGTGTCGCGGTTCAGAGTGTAGTCGAGGCGAATCATCCGCGGGGTGAGTGGATTGGAAAAAGCATTGGGACAGGCGATCTGAACGTTTTTCATCGTAGCGCTGCCTTTGGCTGAAAAATTTGTCAGGGACCCGGAAAAAATTGTTTCCACATCCAGCAATCCGGCCAGCTGTTCAATGGACGCCTTATTTTTCAAATAGGCAGCGTAATGCTGAAGATCCGATCCTGTGAGCCGGATGGAAGATTTCAGGGTGCCTGCCCAAAAGGGTTTGTAGGACGGGGAGGGTTCAAAGGTTCCTTTCAGGGAAAGAGGCGCTTTGTTCCGGTCTTCGACCAAGATCGCGCTGATTTGATATTGAAACCGGTTTCTCCACAGAGAGGAATCGACGACGCAGTCGAGATCATCCAGACGGGTGGTGATTCCATCATCTCCCGCGGCCTGATCCTCAAATATCACCGATCCTTTTTCTATGGTGATATTACGGACTTTCAGCGATGTTTCCTTCCGGGGCTTTTCCAGAAGATCATCTATGTTCAGCTCCCCGGCAATGTCCCGCTTCAGCCGGAGGACGGGCCGATCCAGAAGAACATCTCTGAGAGAAAATTGATTTTTCAGAAGGGGAAGAATGTCCAGGCGCAGACGGGCGGAACGGATATTGATGAAACCGGAGACGCCGTCCTTTTCCCTGACGGCGATGCCGGTAAACTTGAATGCCAGTCCTTTGCGAAGGGAAAGAGAGCCGCTTCCCTCATCGTAATGGACGGGGCGGTTCAGTTCCTGGCTGATGATTTTCGTCAGCGGTTCCCTGAAGGCATCCGGTTGGGAGAGTTTCCAGGAAACGAAGAGCCAGGCGGATACCAGAAGAACGGCGACCGCGGCAGCGCCTGTTCCAAAAAATAAAATGATTTTCTTTTGAGTCGTCAAACAGAAGCCTTTTTAGATTGTATTTGATCGCAAAGCGTTAAGAATTCCCGCGCGCGTCCAGATCCCGAAAGGCCCTGATGCCGCAAAGGCTGGTTGCCTCCAGGATTCCCCGGGTTATGGCACGGGTCATGCAATCCGCTGCGCTGCGTCCCATTTCGGTTAGCATTTCCGCCGCCGGAGATGCGAAAAATCCACGGGTCGCCGGCAGTTTCCGCTTGTTGGTTCCAAGACAAAATATCGTGTCTCCGTCAAACATCGTGTGTGACGGGCGTATGGCGCGGGCAAAGCCGTCGTGGGCCATCTGGGCAATCTTTTGCGCCTGTGCTTTAGTCAGAACGGCATTGGTTGCGACAACTCCGATGGTCGTGTTTTGTCCCGCGGAAGCCACGGGTGGCGGGGGCAGCTTCACCGCGCGCTTCCCGAGGTCTCCGAATTCGGATTCAATTTCCTGACGGATTTCCCAGAAGCGTCCCGTCGCGGGATCAATGACGGAGCCCAGGGAGTTCACGGCAACAATCGCCGCGACGATGATTCCCGAGGACAGGACTTCGCTGGCCGTTCCCAGGCCGCCTTTGATCCCTCCGGCCATGGCGCCCGTTCCCGCGCCGACGGACCCGAGGGGAAAGACTCCTTTGCCTGCGGAGCTGCACGCTGCCGCTCCCCATTTTGGACCGATTGGAGGAACGAACTGCTTTCCCCGGCCCAGGTCAAAGAGCGCGGCCGCCGGCACAATGGGCGCCACGTGGCCATCCTGCAGCGGGAATCCCCAACCTTTCTTTTCGAGCCGGCGCACGACGCCGTCAGCCGTTGCCAGGCCATAGACGGATCCGCCGGTCAACACCACCGCCTGAACTTGTTCCACCAGGTTCATGGGCTGAAGCAGGTCCGTTTCGCGGGTTCCCGGGGCGGAGCCGCGAACATCCACGCCGGCCGTCGCTCCCTCCGGGCTGATGATCGCGGTGACGCCGCTTGCGTATTTCCGGCTGGTGAAGTGACCGACCAAAATTCCCTCAACATCGACCAAAGAATTGTGCCTGCCTGTTTTCGGCATCTGAAGTTCTCCCCGGTTGTTTTTTTAGAAATTCCCCGGCCCCTCAGCATCCTGATCCTGTCGCGATCCAATGCTGAAATATTAACCTGTTATTTGACAACAAATTCACGTTTTATGTAACACATGTCATTTGAGAGTTCAGCTTTTTTTTCGTCTTCGATTCCAGTGGCCACGAAGGATAAACTCGTGTATGATGCCGCGCATGAAAAGAGGAAGCGGCATACTGTTGAGTATTTCCTCGCTGCCCGGACGGTTCGGCATCGGAACGCTCGGGGAGGGCGCGCGAAAATTTGTCGATTGGCTTGGGCAAAGCGGGCAGACTTACTGGCAGATTCTGCCCCTCGCACCGACGGGTTTCGGCGATTCTCCATATCAGGCGTTCAGCGCCTTTGCGGGCAATCCGTATTTTATCGATTTGGAGGATCTGCATCAGGAGGGATTGCTGCCCCGCGAGACATTGGATCTGTGTGAAAATCTTTTTGCGGGTGATCCGGATTCCGTGGATTATTACGCGCAATACGTAGGCAGGCATCAGGTGCTCCAACTGGCTTTCCGCCACGGCGCCGGGCGGCTGGCCGATGATCTGCGCGTCTTTCAAAAACGTCATCGGTTCTGGATTCAGGACTACGCGCTTTACATGGCGCTGAAGGGCGAATACGAAATGAAGCCTTTCGATCAATGGCCGGAAGCGCTGGCCCTGCGGGACCCGGCCGCCCTGAAGGAAGCAGCGGTCCGCCTCAAAGAGCAGATCGATTATCATATTTTCGTTCAGTGCCTTTTCTTCCGTCAGTGGGACGCGCTCAAAAAATATGCCGGCGACAGAGGGATCAGCGTCACCGGCGATATGCCGATCTACATGGCGCAGGACAGCGCGGACGCCTGGGTCGGACGCGACATTCTGGATCGGCAGGGCCGAGTCGCGGGCTGCCCGCCGGACTACTTTTCGGCAACGGGGCAGCTCTGGGGAAATCCGATTTACGACTGGGAAAGCCTGAGGGAAACGGGGTATGCGTGGTGGATTCAAAGGATCGCTCATCAGATATCCCTGTATGATTACCTGCGCATCGATCATTTCCGCGCCTTCGAAGCCTATTGGGCAGTTCCCGCCGACGCCAGGACCGCCGAATCGGGGCAATGGCTTCCCGGTCCGGGCATGGATTTTTTCCACCGTCTGAAGAAAACGACAGGCGAGCTGCCCCTGATTGCGGAAGATCTGGGATACCTGACGCCGGAGGTTTTCGATCTGCTTCGTGCGACGGGTTTTCCCGGTTTGAAAGTGCTTCATTTTGCTTTTTCACCGGACGGAGAAAGCATTTATCTGCCGCACCGGTATGAGAAGAACTGCGTCGTTTATACAGGCACGCATGATAACGACACAACCGTTGGCTGGTACCGGGGTCTCGGAGTGGACGAACGGACTTTTTTGGATGCCTACCTGGACGGCATCGACGAAGAGCGGATTCACTGGCAGTTGATTCGACTGGCCATGAGCTCCGTGGCCGATGTTTGCATTTTCCCGATGCAGGACGTGCTCGGACTGCCGTCGTCGGCGCGCATGAACCGGCCGCAGACATCGCAGGGAAACTGGCGGTGGCGTCTGACGGCGGAGGGGTTGGACGGCGACCTTTCACGGAAACTGGACGGCCTGACAAAATTGTTCGGCAGGCGGCGGTAAAGGCGATGAAAAACAATCGGCAATACATCAACGCGGAAGAGATTTATCTTTTCAACATGGGAGAGGCGCAGCAGGCTTACGCGACCTTCGGCTGCCATCGTGTGGACGCGCTGGATATGCACCGGTTTCTGGTCTGGGCGCCCAACGCGCGGAAGGTCAGCGTCGTCGGGGACTTCAACGGCTGGGATGCCTCCAGAAATCGGATGGACAGGCTCGCTACCGGCGTGTTCGCCGCTTTCATCCCCGGTCTTCGCGACGGGGACATCTACAAGTATGCAATTTCCGGCTGTGACGGGAAGACGGTGCTCAAGGCGGATCCGTTTGCCTTTCATGCCGAAGTTCGCCCGGCGAACGCCTCAAAGGTCTGGAGCCTCGGCGGATACGATTGGCGCGACGCGGAATTTCTGGAGCGGCGTTTCCGCCAGAACCTTCTGAACCGGCCGGTCGCCATTTACGAAATGCACATCGGTTCGTGGCGAAAACGCGAGGGGTATGCCTTCGCGAATCTTCGTGAGATCGCTGACGAGCTTTCCGAGTATCTGGTGGAGATGGGCTTCACGCATGTGGAGATCATGCCGGTTACCGAATATCCGCTGGACGATTCCTGGGGGTATCAGGTGACCGGTTTTTACGCGGTGACCAGCCGCTACGGGACGCCGCAGGATTTCATGTATTTTGTCGATGTCATGCACGACAAAGGTATCGGCGTGATCATGGACTGGGTGCCCGCTCATTTTCCCCGGGACGAACACGGTCTGGCGCGTTTTGACGGCACCTGTCTCTACGAGCATCAGAACCCGATGCAGTCCGACCACCCGCAGTGGGGAACGCTGATTTTCAACTACGCCAGTCCGGAGGTCGTCAGTTTCCTGGTTTCCAGCGCCATGTTCTTTTTTGACGTGTACCACATCGACGGCATCCGGGTGGATGCGGTCACGTCGATGCTCTACCTGGATTACGCCCGCAATCCGGGCGAGTATGTTCCCAACGGAGACGGAGGCAACATTGACCGCTCCGCTGTGGCTTTTCTGCGAAAGCTCAATGCCGTGATCCTGACGCGGTACCCCGGCGTCATGACCGTCGCGGAAGAATCGACGGCGTATCCGATGATCACCAAGCCGCCCTATGACGGCGGACTGGGCTTTATGTTCAAGTGGAACATGGGCTTTATGCATGATACGCTGGCCTATATGTCGATGGATCCCTTCTTTCGGCAGAATCACCATGACAAGCTGACGTTTTCCATGCACTATGCGTTTTCCGAGAACTTCATATTGCCATATTCTCACGACGAGGTGGTTCACGGTAAAAAATCCCTGCTCGACAAGATGGTCGGCGCCTACGACGGGAAATTCGCGTCGCTGCGCGTGCTGCTGGGCTTCATGTATGCGCATCCCGGGAAAAAACTGTTGTTTATGGGCGGCGAGTTCGGACAATTCATCGAATGGGACTACCGGAAAGAACTCGACTGGTTTCTCATTGACTATGAAAGGCACGGCCAGATGCGGCAGTATGTGAAGGCGTTGAATGCTTTTTATACCGGCTCTCCGGCGCTCTACGAAATCGACGACGGGTGGGACGGGTTTGCCTGGCTCAATGTAAACAATGCAAAGCAGAGCTGTGTGAGTTTTCTGCGGCGTGGCGCGCGCCCCGAAGAGGTCTGTGTGTGCGCCTTCAACTTTACGCCGGCGCCGGTGGAGCGGTTTGTGGTCGGGTTGCCGTGCGGGGGAACGCTGCGGGAGGTATTCAGCAGCGACGAGGTGAGGTTCGGAGGAAGCGGGCGCGGCGCGGCGCGGTTCATTCAAGCCGTCCATAAAGATTTTGAAGGCTACCCGTATCGGGCGGCCATTGACCTGCCGCCGCTTGCGGCCGTTTATTTTGAATTGGATTCACGTGAAAAGGGTTTGAAATGAAAAGAGCATTGCAGGAGGCTCCGGCTGAAAAAAAAATGAAGGCTCCGCCTCCGGTTCTGATGATCGGGGCGGAATGCGCGCCGTTTGCCAAAACGGGAGGACTGGCGGACGTGATCGGAACCCTGACGAGAGAGCTGAAAGCACTGGGATTCGATGCCCGGCTGATGCTGCCGTTTCATCGCATCATTAAAGACCGGTACCGGGACCGCGCGCGCCACTTGGTCAGTTTCAGCGTGGACATCGGCGGGCGATCCCAGTATGTGGGCATCGAACAGTACGACTGGGAGGGCATCCCGGTTTACTTTATCGACAACGAGCATTACTTCGGTCATGCCATTTACTGCGGCGGCAATTTCGAGGGAGAACAATACGCCTACTTCTCGCGGGCGGCCATTGAGGCCCTTCCAATGATTGGTTTTGAGCCCCGGATTCTTCACGTGAATGACTGGCATACGGCGATGATACCCATGCTGCTGAAAACCCAGTATGACCGCCTGCCGCAGGGACGGTGCCGCACCGTTCTGGCCATTCACAACCTGGGTTATCAGGGACGCTTCCATTTCGGCTTTGCTTCCCATCTGCTGGGGATTGAGAGCCGCTATCATCATCCGGACAACATCGAATTTCACGGTGACGCGAATTTCTTAAAAGGAGGCATTGTCTTCGCGGACAAACTGGTTACGGTCAGCCCGACTTACGCCCGGGAGATCCTGACCGCCTATTACGGCGAGGGACTGGAGGGAATTTTAGCCATACGGGCGGACGACCTGACCGGCATTCTCAACGGAATTGACACCACCGACTTTGATCCTGCGTCGGACCCGTCCATTCCTTATCCGTATGACGCCTCGTCGCTTTCCGAAAAGCAGAAAAACAAAGAGTCTCTGATTGCCGAGCTCGGCCTCAACCTTCCTGGTGACGCTCCTCTCATCGGTATGGTGACGCGACTGACAAAGCAGAAGGGGATTGATCTGGTCCAGCGCGTCTTTGACGAAATTCTTGCGGAGGGGGCCGGTTTCGCGCTCGTCGGAACGGGCGATTCCGCCTATGAGCATTTCTTCCGCGGGGCCGCACGCCGGACGGGCGGCAGGGCCGTCGGGGTGACGCAGTTCAATGACCCGCTGGCGCGCCGCATCTACGCGGGATGCGATTTTTTTCTGATGCCCTCTTTGTTCGAGCCCTGCGGTCTTTCACAGATGATCGCGCTGCGCTACGGGACGCTGCCGATTGTCCGGGCGACTGGCGGGCTTCGGGACACGGTTTTTCCCTACAATGAATACTCGGATGAAGGCAACGGTTTCTCTTTTGAAAATTACAACGCGCACGACATGCTCCATACGATTCGCTACGCCCTGGGGGTTTATAAGAACCGGGAGCGTTTGGACTCGCTTCGCCTTCGGGCGATGAGCCGGGATCTGAGTTTTCAAAAAAGCGCGCTGGCCTACGCGAAGATTTATGTGGATGCGGCCGGGAAATGAGGCGCGGATTTTTTATTGACAGACATTTGTTCGTAAAATAAGGAATTTTCCATTCTGAAAGGAAGCGGACCATACTTCCAACTCCAGGAGCAAAGGCGAACAGGTGAAAGACAGAGTTGCAAAAATAAAAGACATTATCGAGGGGAAGTTAAAACGTCATTACGGCCGTACGCTGGAAAATGCCTCGGACGAGGACATGTTTCAGGTCACGGCGATGAGCGTCCGCGACATCATGCTGGAGCGGGGGGTTGGGGCCAACAACACGGTTGAAAAGAAGGGGCGCAAAAAGCTCTGCTATCTTTCCGCGGAGTTCCTGATGGGAAGAGCCCTGGTGAACAACCTGATCAATCTTGGTCTGCTTGCCGAGTACCGGACCGTCATGGCGGAAATCGGCTACCCCTTTGAAAAGCTCGAAGAGCAGGAAATGGAAGCGGCGCTGGGCAACGGGGGTCTTGGACGCCTGGCGGCTTGCTTTCTGGATTCGCTTTCCACGCTGAATCTGCCGGTGACGGGCTATGGCATCCGCTATGAATATGGCATGTTCCGCCAGCGCATCGTCGATGGACAGCAGACGGAAGTGCCGGACGCCTGGACGGCAAAAGGCGATATCTGGGAAATCGAACGGCGCGACGAACAAATCGAGGTGCGTTTCGACGGCACGGTGGAGGAAGTGTGGACGGATGGCGGAATGACCTGCGAGCATGAAAATTACCAGACGGTGCTCGCGGTACCCTACGATATGCCGGTCATCGGCTATGACAGCCATACGCCGGTGACGCTCCGGCTATGGAGGGCGGAATGCCCCTCTGCGTTTGATCTCCATTCTTTCAACAAGGGCGATTTCGTCTGCATGCTCAAGCAGAAAGAGCTGGCCGAGTCGATTTCCAAGGTGCTGTATCCCCAGGATGACCACATGACCGGACGCATGCTGCGTCTGCGTCAGTTTTATTTTCTGGCTTCCGCCACAATGCAGTGCATTGTCCGCGAACACAAGAAGCGCTTCGGCGACGTGCGCACCCTGCCTGATAAAACCGTCGTTCAGATCAACGATCTGCATCCGGCGCTGGCCATTCCCGAGCTGATTCGCATTCTGATTGACGAAGAGGGGCTGGGCTGGGACGACGCATACGCCATGGCCGGCCGCATGTTCAACTACACCAATCACACGGTCATGCAGGAGGCTCTGGCAGCCTGGCCCGAGCATGTATTCCGGTCGATGCTGCCGCGCGTTTACGCGATCGTCGCCGAAATTTCCGAACGATTCAACGGACGCCTCTGGCAGGCCTTTTCTCAGGATCGTGATAAAATTGATCAATTGGCCATTATTGCCCACGATGAAGTCCGTATGGCCAATCTCTGCGTGGCGGTATGCCACAGGGTCAACGGCGTTTCGCAGCTTCACGGCCGGATTCTGAAGACGCGGACCTTCCGGGATTTCTACGTAATGTTCCCGGGAAAATTCACGGCCATCACCAACGGCATCACCCAGCGGCGCTGGCTGGCCGCGGCGAACCCCGACCTGTGTAAGTTTATCGCCGACCACATCGGCGATAAATTTCTCCGGGACTACAACGAACTGGAGCGGCTCAGGCCGCTGGCGGACAAGCCGCGGTTTCTGGCTGATTTCGCGGAGGTCAAGCGCCGTAATAAACTGCGTCTGGCCGAACAGGTGATGAAACAGCAGGGCATTGTCCTGGATCCCGACTCGGTTTTTGATGTGCAGGCCAAAAGGATGCATGAATACAAACGCCAGCTTTTGAAAGTGCTGCACATCTTCCACCTGTATAATCACTTTACCGGCGATGCGGGGTATGCGCTGCCCCGGCCGGTGACATTTTTGTTTGCCGCCAAGGCCTCGCCGGCCTACTGGCGGGCCAAAAACGTCATCCGTCTTATCAACGCCGCGGCCGCCCTGGTAGAGTCGCATCCCCGCACCCGGGAGAACATCCGCGTCGCGTTTCTGGAAAACTACAACGTCTCGCTGGCCGAACGCCTGATTCCCGCGGCCGATATCAGCGAACAGGTTTCCACGGCCGGGTACGAAGCGTCCGGAACGGGCAATATGAAATTCATGCTCAACGGCGCGGTGACGCTCGGAACCATGGACGGCGCAAATATTGAGATATTCGAAAGAGTGGGGCCGGACAATATTTTTATCTTCGGCGCCGGCGCCCGGGAGATTGACCGGATGGAAACCGCCGGCAGCTATCGGCCGAAGGATCTCTTTGACCAGGACGAGGATATTCGCGACGCCGTTTCCCGCCTGGTGGATGGAACGCTGCCGGGCGTCGCACCCGACCAGTTTCAGGATATCTATCATTCCCTGTTGTTCGGGGATTATAACCGCGCCGACCGCTACTTTCTCCTCTACGATTTTGACGCCTACCGCGTTGCCTTTGATAAGGTGCTCGCCGCCTATACGGAGGAACCGGCCTGGACGAAAAGGGCCGTGATCAACACGGCCTGCGCTGGATTTTTCAGCGCGGATCGGACCATCGGCGAGTACAATCGGCAGATCTGGGGGCTTGAGCCCATCTGATCCGTAAAAAGGACAGCAGCCATGCTGATCAACTACAAAAAGGAAATGATACACGATTCGACGATGCTCCAATACCGTGATCCGGCGGGAGCTGTTGCTGTCGGTACGCCGGTTGTCCTGCGCTTCCGGACGCGGCTCGAAAATGTGGAAAGCGTCTATCTTTGTCTGATCGGAGAGGGATTTCACGAGGAGCATCTGATGCGCCTTACGGGCGAAACCTGGCAGGCGGACATCACCGCGCCTTCGGTTCCCGATGTGTACTGGTACTATTTTATGATCCGCGTTGGGGAAAGACTCAGCTATTACGGCGCGGGATCAGGTCGAACCGGCGGCATCGGCGCCGTTTACAGCGCGCTGCCGCCCGCGTTTCAACTGACCGTTTACGATGCCGGTTTTGAGGTTCCCCGGTGGTTTCCAAAAAGCGTGATGTATCAGATTTTTCCTGATCGTTTCCGGCCCGGCCGCGACGCGACAGTCCGCAAAGGCATCGCGTATCACCGCTCCAAAGGCCGCCGCGCTTATTTTCACGACACCTGGGATGAACAGCCGCTCTTCACCCCGCTGCCGGGAGAAACGACCTACAATCCTTGTGATTACTTTGGCGGCACGCTCGCCGGCATCGAGGCGTCACTGGGGTATCTGCAAAGCCTGGGCGTGAACGTGTTGTATTTGAACCCGATCTTCGAAGCGGCCTCCAACCACCGGTACAATACGGCCGACTATTTCCGCATCGACCCGGTGCTGGGTTCGGAGGAAGATTTCCGGTCGCTGTGCCGCGCGGCCAACCGGCGCGGGATGCGCATTCTGCTGGATGGCGTGTTTTCCCATACTGGCTCCGACAGCATCTATTTTAACCGGGAAAAGGCCTATGACGGCCCGGGCGCCGCCGACAGCCCGGATTCTCCCTACTATCCCTGGTACACGTTTGAGCGCTATCCCGATCAATATCGCTGCTGGTGGGGGTTTACGTCATTGCCCGAAATCAACAAGCAGGATCCGGGCTGGCAGCGTTATGTCATCACCGGCGGAGACAGCGTCGTCAAGCACTGGCTCAAAACGGGCGCAGCGGGCTGGCGCCTCGATGTGGCCGATGAACTGCCCGACGATGTGCTGGCGAAAATCTATAAGGCCGCGAAACAGGCGAAACCGGAAGCGGTGATGATCGGCGAGGTCTGGGAAGACGCGACCACGAAGCACAGCTACGGCGTAAAAAGACGCTACGCACTGGGCGGCATTCTGGACTCCGTCACAAATTATCCGCTGCGTAGCGCCCTGATCGCTTTTTTGAAGGGTCAGTCCGACGCCTTTGACCTGAAGCATTTTCTGGTGGGGCAGGCGGTCAATTATCCTCCTCCCCTGTACTACGCCCTGACCAATCTTCTTTCCTCTCACGATGTGGAGCGTGTGCGAACAGCTTTGAGCGCGCGCGTCGATCCGCATCAGCTGATCCGTGAGCAGCAGGCTTCCTTTGTCATCAGCGACAGCCAGAACAAAAAAGGTGCCAGGCGCCAGCGTCTGGCCGCGGTGCTGCAGTTTTGCCTTCCCGGCGTTCCCTGCGTTTATTACGGAGACGAAAAAGGCATGACAGGTTTTCTCGATCCCTTTAACCGCGCGCCTTTCACCGAAAAAGCGCCGTACGACCTGACGGACGAATACCGGAAGCTGGCCGGGCTGCGCGCCTCGGCGGACGCGCTGCAGACGGGGCCTGTGGTGTATTTTGCCCCCGACGCCGACTGCCTTGGCGTTTTACGTTACATCAGCGGAGGAATAGACGCCCTGGGCCGGCCGGCCGAGAACGGTATCTGTTTCGTGGCGGTCAACCGTTCGGACGCGCGGCGATTGGTGGTCTTCGATTTCGCGGGGAAGCATTCACTTTTTGCCGAAGCGGATCAGCGGAGTCTGCTCCCCCTGTTCAACGGGACATTTACCTGCCGGTTGACTCAGGAGTCCTTCACGTTCATTGATGCGCTTTTTGAAATTTCACTCCCCCCCCTGGGCGCCGTGTGGCTGAAGATTGTCTGAAGGCTGTTCAGTGCCCGAAACGGGGACAAGCCGAGAAGGGAGACGTAAAATGACTTACCGGGAAACCTATTTGCGCTGGAGAGAAAACGTTACGGAACCGGACCTGCTTTCGGAACTGGAGCGTATCCGGGACGATGACGCTCAGATTCGGGACCGTTTCCTGAGGGATCTGCCGTTTGGAACCGCCGGGTTGCGCGGCGTCATCGGCGCAGGCATTGCCCGGATGAATCGTTACGTCGTCGGGCGGGCGACGCAGGGGCTGGCGGACGACCTGCTGAAAGACTCCGCCGCCGGTTTATCCGTGGTGATCGCTTATGATTCCCGAAAATTTTCTTTTGAATTTGCAAGAGAAGCGGCCCGTGTGCTAGCGGCCAACGGCATACTGGTTTTTCTGTTCAAGCAGTTGACGAGCGTTCCGGAGCTGTCTTTCGCCGTGCGCCACCTGAAAGCGAGCGGCGGCGTCGTCATCACGGCAAGCCATAATCCCGGACAGTACAACGGCTACAAGGTTTATGCCGCTTACGGAGGGCAGTTGGGTCCGGAGGCGAGCCAGGCCGTGATGGAGCGTATTCAAAAGCTGGACCCTTTTTCGGATGTGAAAAGAATCGACTATGCGGAGGCGGTTGAAAAGGGAGGGATTGTCGGGATCGGCGAAGAGATCGACCGGATTTATTACGATCACATGATCCGGCTATGCGGGGCGCAGAGCGCGGACGACCTGAAAGTGGTCTATACGCCGCTTCACGGATCAGGGTTGCGCACGGTTGAAAATGTATTTCCCCTGGCGGGGATTCGTAACTGGTATGTCGTTCCCGAGCAGCGAATGCCGGACGGCTCGTTTCCGACGGTCGCGTCTCCCAATCCCGAAGACCCGAAAGCGATGGAAATGGCCATTGCTCTGGCCGAAAAGATGGAGGCGGACCTGGCCATCGGCACGGATCCGGACGCGGACCGGATGGGCGCCGCCGTCCGCCGGCCTGATGGCACTTACACGATGCTGACGGGCAATCAGATCGGCTGCCTGCTGATTCATTATCTTCTGGAAAAGCGCCGCCTGTCGGGAGAGCTTCGTCCATCCGACTACATTGTCAAGTCGTTCGTCTCGACCGACATGGCGGATGCGCTCGCCGCTCATTACGGAATTCGCTGCCACACCGTGCCGACGGGATTTCGATTTATTTCCGAACTCATCGTGCAAAAGGAACCGACGGGCGCGAAGTTTATTTTCGGTTTTGAAGAAAGTTTCGGTTTTCTGGCCGGCACCTTTGCCCTGGACAAGGACGGGGCGCTCGCCGCGCTGCTTTTGTGCAAGGCGGCCCAGTTTTTCCGGGCCGAAGGCCAGAGTCTGCCCGACGCGCTGGAAGCCCTGTATCGGACGCACGGCTATTATCTGGAAAGCGTGAAGAACATCGCTTTTGAAGGGTTGGACGGCATGGAGAAAATGAAAGATTCCATGGCCCGGCTCCGGGCCAGGCCGATTGCCGCCGTCGGCGGCCTGACCGTCCGGTTTACGGAGGACTACCGGTTGCTTACCCGCACCGGCCGGGACGGCGCTGTTTCGGCGCTGGCATCTCCGTCCACGGACGCGGTCAAGCTGACGCTGGAGAGGGGTGCGTGGCTCTGCATCCGTCCGTCCGGGACGGAACCGAAGATCAAGATCTACTACGCGGTGTGCGCTGCCTCCCGGGAAGCGGCGGAAGGACTATTAAAGCGTATTGCCGCCGATTTTGAGCAGATGATCTAACCCATCATCCACCCATCGCCTATCAGTATATGGCGATGACCCCGAACATCAGGCTCTGGCCCATCATTTCCGGCGTCACCAGCACGATTCCCTCTTCGCTGATATGGAAGCGCCGGGCATCCTCCGCCGGATCTTCGCCGATGACGGTGTCGTCGGGGATGCGGGTTCCCTTGTCGATAATGGCGCGGGTGATGCGGCAGTTTTTCCCGATTTCGACCATGGGGAGAACGACGCTGTCTTTCACGAGGCTCCCCGTTTCGATGCGGGTCGCGTAAAAAATGACCGAGCGCTTGACGCGGGCGCCGGCGATAATGCAGCCGCCGCTGACCAGCGAGTTGATGGCTTCGCCGCGCTTGCCTTCGTCGTCAAAGATGAACTTCGCCGGCGGATGCTGCGTCTGGTGCGTCCAGATCGGCCACCGCTGATCGTACAGGTTCAGCTCCGGTTCGATGGCGCAAAGCTCCATATTCGCCTTCCAGTAGGCGTCCACAGTGCCCACGTCCCGCCAGTAGGCCATTTTCCCCTTTTCATTGCGGTAGGGATACGCCATGGCCACGCTGCTGTGGATGGCGCGGGGAATAATGCTTCGGCCGAAATCATGGACGGAGGTTTCGTCTTTGGCGTCTTCGATGAGGGAATCGTACAAAAAGCGGGTGGAGAAGACGTAAATTCCCATGGAAGCCAGGGCAATATCCGGTTTGCCGGGCATGCATTCGGGATCAGCCGGCTTTTCGGTGAAGCGGGAAATGCGCATGTTCTCATCGACCGACATGACGCCGAAATCGCGCGCTTCCAGACGCGGCACTTCGATGCAGGCCACCGTCATATCGGCCTTCGAGTCCACATGCTGCATCAGCATCTTGGAGTAGTCCATCGTGTAGATGTGATCGCCGCCCAGCACCAGAATATATTCGGGGGCGTGGCGGTGGATGATGTCGATGTTCTGGTAGAGCGCGTCGGCTGTTCCGCGGTACCATTCCTTGCCCATGCGCTGCTGGGCCGGAATGATCTCCACGAACTCACCGATTTCGGCGCGCATGAAACTCCAGGCCTGCTGCAAATGACGGATCAGCGAATGCGCTTTGTACTGCGTCAGAACGCCGATGCGGCGCAGGCCGGAATTGACGCAGTTCGACAGAGGAAAATCGATCATGCGGTATTTGCCGCCGAAAGGAACCGCCGGTTTGGCGCGCCATTTGGTCAGATCTCCCAGGCGGGAACCCTCGCCGCCCGCGAGAATCAGCACCAGCGTCTGGCGCGTCACTTCCGTGGCAATCTTGGTTTTTACATAGCCGTAGTAATTCTGCCCGTCCGATTCTTGGATTGTGTCCATGATTTCTTACCCCGGTTTTTAGCGATTCCGATTCGAAAAAATGCAACGCTACAGCCCGTATTTTTCTTTTATCGCTTTTTCGGCTTCAAACCAGTCGGCGATTTCATCGCCGACAACGCCGGCACGAAGCCTGCCCTGGTAAAGCTTGTAAGCCTTTTGCCGGACCTATTCCAGAAACTCTTTCAGGTCAGGCTTGACGGCCTTCTTTGCCGCAGACGAAGCTTTTTTGACCACACGTTTTTGGCGGTTGCTTTTTTGACCGGCATAATCGTCTCCTTGGTTGATGTTGTCAGACGTTATTTAAATAGCACTTTTACAAGCAGGCCGTCAATGTTTGTATTTTGCTTGCCATGCGCCACTTTATTCGTATATGTGAAATCCGATTTATGAACGAACGATGTTTTTGAAATTGCTCACGATAAAGCGGGAAATCCTTGAATACTGAATCCAACAACCCAACATCAAAGGCGCGCCCCAAAAAGCTTTTTGGCAACAGGCAGTCTCGTCTCTTTCCGAAGCCATTTTATCCAGCGCAAGCGTCGGAATTTACATTGTCCAGAACGGCAAGTTTGTCTATGTCAGCCCCCTCTGCCAGAAGCTGACCGGCTATTCCGAAAAAGAACTGATTGGCACCCGTTCCCCGAACTATATCCATCCGGAGGATCGGACGGTGGTCAGGGAAAAAGCGATCCGAAGCCTCCAGACGACAAGTCTTGAGCCCTACGAGTGCCGGTTCGTCAAAAATCGAAAAGTGATCATGTGGGTTCTGGAGGCCGTCACGCCCATTTCGCACAAAGGACAAAGGGCGACGCTGGGGAGCTTCATCGACATTTTCCATCGCCGGAATGGTTTTGGAGCACCACGAGCGGATGGACGGTTCCGGCTATCCCGGTGGGTTGGCAGGAAATGGCATTCTGCTGGAGTCGAGAATTCTGGCAGTGGCCGATGTGGCGGAAGCGATGGCGACGCACCGTCCCTACCGGTCCGCCTTGGGACTGGAAGTCGCGCTGGAGGAAATCAACTCAAGAAAGGGGATTCTCTATGACCCTGAAGTAGTGTCTGTTTGTTTGAGCCTTTTCCGGAATAAAGAGTACGCCATCAAAGCATAAATCCGTGGATTCCCGTACTTAAAGTAATAAATAATCAATTAGCCTTAATATATTGAAATAACTATGGAGCACAAAACAAATCTCTTTGGGGGAATATTCCTGTGGACAGATAAGCAGATGTTATTTTTCTGCTTCAGGTCTGCACAATTTTCTGTGGATAAGCCTGTTTAAAATCTGTTGATAGGGCTGTGGAAAGATATTGCGGTCATTGATTTTTTCAACAGCAGATGAGACGCTGGAAACATCAGGGCTTGGCGCTTTTCCACAATTTCCGTGATGGCCAGTGTGTCAATATCCATGACGCGGCCGAATGAATTTTCAATCAGGATTTCCCGGTTGTGATCCCTGTGCCGGATTCCATAGCGAATTCCCGCTAAAACAGCTTGACAAACGCCCGCTAAACCTATAAAAACTCATCCTCATTCTTAAGGCTCGATTACGGTGGATCCCCCATCTGGCAGAGACTCTTCCATGTGCGGGGAATTTTTTTTCGTAAGATCCGGGCGGCCATTTTGTGAAAGGGAAGCGCCATGCAGTTCGACGATCAGAAAATACGCAATATCGGAATCAGCGCGCATATCGATTCCGGTAAAACCACGCTCAGTGAAAGGATTCTGTTTTATACGAAGAGAATTCATGCCATTCATGACGTGAGGGGCAAAGATGGCGTGGGGGCGACCATGGATTCCATGGAATTGGAAAAAGAAAGAGGCATCACGATCGCCTCTGCCGCGACGTATTGCGAATGGAAAGGATATGAGATCAACATTATCGATACTCCCGGCCATGTCGATTTCACCATTGAGGTGGAAAGGTCGCTGCGTATCCTGGACGGCGCGATCCTGGTTTTATGTTCGGTCGGCGGCGTTCAATCGCAGTCCATCACCGTCGATCTTCAGATGAAGCGCTACAAGGTTCCCTGCATCGCATTTGTCAACAAATGCGACCGCACCGGCGCCAATCCCTCCCGCGTGATCGACCAATTGCGCTCCAAACTGGGCCATAATGCCGTTGCCATGCAGATTCCAATCGGTCTCGAAACAAAACTGCAGGGCGTCGTTGATCTGGTGGCCATGAAGGCGCTTTATTTTGACGGCGAAAACGGCGAAGAGGTGCGCAGCGAAGAAATCCCGGCGCATCTTTCAGAGCAAGCCAAAGCCAAAAGAGAAGAGCTGGTCGATGCCGTGTCTTTATTTTCCGACGAACTGACGGAAGCTATTTTGGAGGAGAAGGAAATTCCGGCGGAGATGCTTTACGCCGCCATCCGTAAAGGAACATTAAAAAGGGAACTCACGCCCGTTTACATGGGATCCGCCTATAAAAACAAAGCGATTCAACCCTTGCTGGACGGAGTGACGCATCTGCTGCCCGCCCCGTCGGAAGTGGAAAATGTCGCCCTCGACATGAATAACCATGAGCAACCGGTGGTGTTGACCGGCGATCCGGAAAAACCGGTTATCGCGCTGGCGTTCAAACTGGAAGACGGTCAGTACGGACAGCTGACCTATATCCGCGTTTATGAAGGAACCATAAGAAAAGGCGAAACCATCGTGAATGTGCGCAACGGCAAAAAAGTTAAG
>JAAZHX010000320.1 GCA_012510495.1 Smithella sp. | reverse complement strand
TTCAAGCACTACGCCATCTGCAAGCGTCAGTGCCTCTGGGCGCATCCGAACAAGATTTTCAAGTTCATTTAACTCATTAATGCGCAGCAAGGACTTCACTACAAATTGATCAACAGTCCCAAAATAATCAGGGAATAAAACTGAAAGTAATCCTGACGCTCCGGCGATGCCCAAACCTCGAATCCTGCTTGCGATCTCAAGTCCAGTACGAATTTGTGCCTTATCAAAAGAAAACAACTCGTTCTGAATCTCAGCCAGTGTGGTGATGTCAGTCAAATGCCTTTTTAACTGTGCGCGGGTGGTGGCAAGCCGATTTTTGGCAGTATATTTCCAGACAAAGTAAGTGTCGTGGAGAAAAAGATAAAATGTCTCAACATTCATATGTTTTATGTCATCTGGATTTAACATCTCAAGCGATTTTTCCAGATTTCTATTCGCATCAGAAACCTGATTCCAATAACAATTCTCGGCAATCAGCCAGTCGTCTTGGCGGGTAGAATACCACAGCTCTTCAATTTTCAGTTCCATCATCCATCCCTCAAGTTCTTTTCTCACACGCTATCCTTGCAGTTCCTTTTTTAATCTATCAATTATTAAAGCTTCACGGGCTTCTAAAAATTCCGGGAAGTTTGTAAACGCAAGATCAACGCCAGCGGGTATCAGATGTTTCTGCCGATAGGCAGTCTTTGCCTCTTCTGTAGGCAGGTTATCCTCAAACCACTTCTTAAAATCTTTATTGGTTTTTGATGTATTGTCCAGCCCCTCAAGTAATTGAAGGTTGCCTATGTAATTGAAGTTCTCCAAGAAATCTGAAATTCTATCTGAAGGAACTCCCATCTTGCGAAGCTTGCGCTCTGTGAACTCTGCTTTTGGGAAAATGTGATCCATATGAAACAAATTGTGCAAGTCTGCCCAAGGGTAGAGAACCGACATCACTGTCAGCGTATCACCTTGTCCATATTTGAGATACAGCAGATTTTCAATGTCAGCATCCGTAAATTCATGTGTTCTGTTTGTTCCCTTAAACCGCTCAATAATTTGTTCAAGCGGAAAGATCGAACCATCGCTTTTAGCGATTATCTCCCGAATAGGGCGCAGGACACCATCAGGCTGGGAACTGAACACACGCTTCAGCATGGCGCTTACAAGCCATTTTTTGATTGCCCTAACGTTCTCAGCATTTTTGGGTGATGCCGCAAAATTTGAAGGCAAGCCTATGTGTTTAATATAATAGGCGATAGGTATGAACAGGTTATTTGATGTCAGGTTATCTCTGTTAAAACCCAGTCTGGCGGCAAGGGTTACCGCTTCTCGCAGGGCAGCCATAATATTTGACCATTCCGACTGTATCTTCATCATATTAGTGTGATTGAAGTTATCAATTTTGAATGCTATGTCAGGGAAATCACACAGGACTAAACAGGCTTTGAGTATAAAATCTTTATTGACATTGAATCCTCTGCCAATTGCGTTTATTTCGTCAACTGCACTATGAATTTCCTCACGGGCATCCAGATCATCCCATTGTGCAGAAGCAATGGAAAGGAGAAGGTCGGAGTAACTGAGTGGTGTTCCTCCGCTGTTTACACGAATAAATATGTTGAGGACTTTGTCCAGTTTATCGCTCTTTTCAAGATAATAGCTGATCGTTCCATCGGCGTGAATTGCTTGCCACAGTTTACTAAGTGTTTCGGTGGCAAATTCTGCTTTCTCCTCATCATATGAGCCTTGTCCGATTTTAACAAGATAGCTGTTGACTTTTTGGAGGTACTTCATCGCATCGGACAGTTTATCAAACCCCAGTATATCCCCAACGAAAAACCAGTAGTGGCTATCGTCATTTTTGCACTCATCAGAAGTAAGAAATGCAAAATCATAAAACCAGTCATCGTCATCCGATTTTTTCAATAAGTTCAGATAAAGCTTTCTTATCGGGTAGGCTTTCGGATTGTCATACCGCATATATGGTTTTTTATAGGCGTATGTCCCCATTAATCCTAAATACAGCGATGTCAAGCGTTGCTGGCCATCAAGAATAGCAGTGACGGTCTCGTTGCCGATAATACTTGCTTTCGGATTGTGCCGGCCATCCTTTTTCTGTTCGTGATAATTCCGAAGAAATTCATAAAAAACAAACTCCTTCACGTTAGCAGGGCTAACCTCCCAAAACAGAAAGGAACCAATAGGATAGCCAAGCATCAGGCTGTCAAACAGCTGGGTTATTTGGTCTACATCCCAGACAAATTCACGTTGAATAGACGGCAGCAAATATTTTTTGCTATGTATATTGGCGATTGTTTCCTTAATTGTTAGAGCAGTTTGAAAAGCCATAAAGTACCTCCAAATCTTTTTATTGGTCTGTTATTATCTGTAAATCGGCGTCTTAGCCAATGAAATTACTGTGTCGCGCAATTCGGTAAAAGAACACTTTTTGACACCAAGGGCCAGTAACGTATTTAATCCTATTGATTTTTGATTGCTAACGGCAGCGTTCAGAGCTTCTGTAGTAATGGGGTAAAAATCCCACTGTGCTAAGTCAAGCGGGTTTACCAACTTCTGTTCTTTGCAGTTTTGAACGCAAAACACATAAACGTCCGCTTGGCGCATAGCAATTTCCGCATAAGTATTCGTAACCGAATCCCAAGCCAGAGTTTCACGGATGCCAAAACGAATATTGGATATCCTCTTTTGCGCCCAACTCTGCAAATAGGCTGAGGTTTTCACTTCGATTTTTATTCCTTCGGGTGTCAACACGTCAAAAGCTCTCCAGCCTTCGCTAACACCATTGGCACAGTGCATTGCCAGAGAAACAATGTACTCGGCGAGTTTGCCACGCTCCGTATTTCCCATCAGGTCGGAGTATGCCCATCTCCAAAAGTCTACAAGATGAGCGGAGCAGCAGCCGTTAAGGAAACACTCGTCACCATGCTTTTTTTCCACGGTCAGTGCCGGATATTGATATTCACAATTAGCCACGATGTTTCCCCCTTCTTGAAGCTTATTCCTCTGTTTGTGCATCCTCATTAAAGATTCTATCGAGTTCGGCATTAGATGTCACACCGCGGACCCTATTTCTGACGCTCAGTTTTCCCATATCCAAGCGATAGAAGTGATCTCGCTTATCCGCTCCTTTTGCCTTGCGGATTAATTGAATACGTCCGAAATGCTCTCCGTGCTTCTCTGCAAACTTGGCCAATCCGACGGCTTTCGGATAATTATCCTTACGGCTTGAGTCATGCGGTTCCAGTACATCAAAAACATATCCATGTGCATCAGCTCGAACAACAATCAGGTCAGGGAACATCGAAGTTACCACACCGTCCACTTCGTATGGAATTTCCAATGACCACCTTTTACGGTCAAGGTTGCGGAGCCATGCTACAGCACCCTTTTCATCCTTCATTTCTTCCCTGATAACACCAAGTTCCCAGTCATTCAGGCTTACCTTGAATTCACCACCATCAGAAGGGATGTAGAGGTGCTTTTCCAGAATTACAGCATCTTCGCCAATTAAAAAATCAATGGTTGGAGGCAGTTCCCAGTCAAGAGCAATTGGGGTTGTTGATGATAGAGCCAGCTTTTTGTAAGCATCTCTACGATCCTCTTTCAATTTTCGGAATGCTGTTTTATGCATGTCATATAATTCGTTGAACAGCTTGTCTGCAAACGATTCAAGACGCTCCATGGCTGCATTGTCGTTTGTCAACACAATAATTTCTGTTTTTACATCCTTAAAATCACGGACAGCGTGACGGACCCAATATTCCTTGTGCAAACCCTCGCCGAGCACTTTTCCCGCCCGTTCAAAGAGATTGTTGATATCAAATTCTGAGAGCTCCACAATTTCTGATATGTTGTCTGTCGTCCCTTCTGCGCCGCTGCCGTAATCTATGGTAAGCGTTCGCAGCGCCAAGCCGGTAACAGCTTTAGAGATCTCTTCAAATTTGCCGCTTTTCTTCAATTCGGCTATTTCCGATTCAAACTCATCAAGCACCCTTTTCAGTGTGCTTTTTCGAGCTTCAGGGGCAATCATGTCCTGCGTTAGCGCACGGGCAAGCGCAATCAGTCTGCGGAGTGCGGGTTGTTTCCTCGCGGAATCTATGCGATAGGTTATTAAATTCATATCGCTAAATACATCGGCAAATGCAGGATCACGTTTCAGGGTGATGAGCTCCTTATGCGATCCGGTTTCAGCAGGAACAATTGCCTCGCTGTCGCGTAATGCCTGCTCCACCATTTTGACTGTTTTTTCATCAAAAAAAGGAAGAAATAGACCTACATTGTTCAGTTCGGCATCAGACTCCACACGACGGGCAAGCGGGGTACGTATCATACGTCCGAGCAATTGAGCGATATAAGTATAATCATTTGCGTGTCGGAACGACATCATTGTTTCGGCACGAGGGCAGTCCCAGCCAGTGGAAAGATTCATTTTAAAGAACACAACGATAGCCTTTTCATCTTCTTCAATGCGGGAAGCATCCACCCTGCGTATATCCAGCCCATGCCTTTTAATGGTCTCGTGTTTATCAAACGTATGAACAACTTCTCCAGCTTGAAGTCTGCGCCCGATCGCATCTTCAAGTATGGAGATGCAGGAATCCAAATCTGTTTGAGTGATTTCCCGTTCATTTCCATCCTCAACCTGAATGACAAGAACAGGGCGGACGGGTTTCTTAATTTCCTCGTGGTCACAATAAGACTGCCATCGTTCACATTTCTTTTTCCAATTGGCAACGGCTTCCTTAAACATCGTCATATCGGCACCGATTGCAATGTCGGGGAAGTGAATAATAACTCTGTCTTTCAAAAGACCGGATTCTCGCACATCTTCAGGAGGAACGACAACTTTTTGTATAGTAGATGTCGTATCGGCCACAAGCTTTTGAAACCGTTGAGGCGTAGCGGTCACTCCGATAATAAGAGGCATAACAGGGAGACCATCTTCTTTACTTCCTTTAATAAATTTCTGCATGATAGACTGTGCTTTATTTTCGGCCTGTGGGGATGTAAATGTTCCTCTATGCGCTTCATCGATTACAACAAAAAAGGACTTGGGCTGACGCTCCGCAGTATTTGCAATTGTTTCCCAAATCGTATATTCGCGCAAATTGGATTTCTGCGTGAGCAGCTTGTCCGAACCGAGCTTTTGTGTATTCAGAAAATAGATGCCGCCGGGGGTAAAATACTCTGCATCAAAAGTCGAGTCAATTACCCGAATGTCCCTTGTGCGAAATTTTTCCGATTTGCTTTCAATTTTCAAACGTGTCTGCTCATTGAGTTCCGGCATATCCGAAAGCCAAACGAAAACAGAATCCGGCTCCGCTACTCCATAGGCATGGCCGAAGATAATATCTTCAAATAAAGCGGTCATAATAATTGTCTTACCGGCACCTGTGGGAGCAGTAAACGAAATGACCTGAG
>JAAZHX010000054.1 GCA_012510495.1 Smithella sp. | reverse complement strand
GTGATGGAATTGTCTTGACCGTGCCGCGATAGATTTTGTAAAATAATCGATATCATTAGGAGAAATTGTGTTTTTTAACCGTGAAAAGGAAAATGTCATGAAAAATCACGGCTTGAAGGTCGTTACAAATATACCGGACTTCGACAGGAAAGGAGAATGATCAATGAATGTTCAAATCAAGCAGCTCCCGCCGCGAAAGGTGGTTTTTATGCGGCACACAGGCCCGTACAGTCAATGCAGAAAGGCCTGGGAGAAACTGTGTAAGTGGGCCAGGCCGCGAGGCCTTTTTCAGCCCGGCGTTGAGTTTATCGGCTTGTGCCATGATAACCCGGAAATCACCCCCCCGGAAAATGTTCGCTATGATGCGTGCATCACGGTCCAAACGGATGTTCAGCCGGAGGGCGAAATCGGCGTCCAGACGATAGCAGACGGCTTGTATGCGATGATGACCCATTACGGCAGCTATAACAAGTTAAGCGAAACGTATGCGGCAATACGCGGACAGTGGGCGCCTGCCAATGGCTATGTGATACGCTCCCTGCCAAGCATGGAAATCTATGTGAACGCGCCGGAAGACGCGCCGGAAGAAGAACTCATCACGGATATATATGTTCCGATTGAGAAAGGATGAAAACGTTTGCAACATTGAAGCCGCATGGAAGTCAGCCGCAGGGAGTTGGAGCTTACTTGCTTTGGCGGCGATTACCCGTTAAAGTGTTCAACTCTAACAACCGGTTGCTCTGGATAGTTTAAATATTGCTCAAAATATAAAGGAGTGATCGAAATGGATATCGTAAAAGAAATCGGTAAAAAGGGATGTGATGCGGCCGGGATTGCGTGTTATGCAATGAAACATCCGCAGTGCATCAGACAGCTCATCGAGGGGGTTACGGCTCCAAAGGGCAGTGTCCGATTCGGCTATGCTAAAGTACTCCGCCTTATCAGCCAGCAGCGTCCTGAGCTTGTCTATCCCTATTTCAGTACGTTCCGGGAATTGAGTGTTTGCGATAACAGCTTTCTTAAATGGGATGCGATAGCAATTCTTTCCAACCTCACCATGGTCGATTCCGAGAATCGATTCGATGCCATCTTCCATGATTATTATGCACCCATAGCCGGTCCGGTTATGATCACGGCGGCCAATATCATCGGATGCTCCGCAACCATTGCCAAAGCCAAACCCTGCCTGGCGCAGCATATTACCAAAGAAATTCTCAAAGTCGAAAACGCCGCATTTGAAAACCGCGGCCAACCCTCTCCGGAGTGCCGAAACGTGGCTATCGGACACGCAATCAGCACATTGGATCAAATGTTCGACCAAATAGAAGAAAGGGAAACTGTTTTCGGATTTGTGAAAAGACAGCTTCATAATTCACGAAAACAGGTTGTTATAAAAGCGGAAAAATTTCTGAAGAAATACAACATCCAACCATAAGCCTTGAGGATAAATTGTCAAAAACAGCGGAAAAAATCGATTTTTTTAACCAGCTCAAAGCCGAATACAAAGCCGGCGCTAAATCCGCGTTTATTGAAACAACCCCCGGGCAATACCTGTCGATTGAAGGTCAGGGTGCTCCGGGGGGGCAGGCGATAGTCGACTGCATCGGCGCCCTGTACAGCATGGCCTTAACGAATAAGATGTCCTGCAAGGCCGCCGGGCAGGAAGACTATGTCATCTGCAAACTGGAAACATTGTGGTTTACTCCCGATGGCGGGGTCAATCCGGACAAATGTCCACAGGAACAGTGGTGCTGGAAACTGTTAATCCGAACGCCGTAGTTTGTAACACAGGAAGACTTGAACGCTGCCGCTAAGGTGTTATTGGATAGGGGGGCGATCTGTGCTGGCAGTTCTGGCACCGCTGAACCAGTCAAATGAAAGGGAATTGATATGATCAAAGACCCGATTTGTGGAATGACGGTTGACGAAACGATGGCGCTCCGTGTTGAGCGCGATGGAGAGAGGTTTTACTTCTGCAGTGACCACTGCCGGCAGAAGTTTCTGTCCACGCCCGCCATCGCCAGGCACGAAGGGAAGCCATCGGGCAAAGCCATTTACACATGCCCAATGCACCCGGAAGTG
>JAAZHX010000098.1 GCA_012510495.1 Smithella sp. | reverse complement strand
GCTGGAGGCCCAGATTATTTTGCCCCCTTCTGTTTCCCGGAAGACCACTTCCAGTAAAGCGGTCATCCGTTCTTCCGCCGCCAGAATATCCTGCCTATAGGAAAGTGTCACGGTATTGAGGCCGATAATGTTTCCGCTGATGACGGCGTGCGCTTTTGCTGAATCCCCCACCGCTTTGAAGCGGCTATGTTGCAAAACCTGATCGATAAACGCCGTGCGCATGAAATTTTCCACTTCCGCGTGGGCGGTTTTATTGCCGAAAGGTTCGACATAAATATTACGGATGGCCGGGTCAATCGACTCTCCCTTGGGGGCGAAGGCGTAGCCGCAGCCGGCAAAAATCAGGACGAAGGCCAGCAAGGCCGCATGATGTATCCTGAAGGTGTAGCCGGTTGTTCTCATAAGTTTCGCCTTTTTACGAAGCAACCACTATATTGACCAGTTTTTGGGGAACATAAATCACCTTGAGAATTTTTGCCCCCGCCAGCAGCGCCGCTATTCTTTCATCGTTTTGCGCGTCCGCCTTGATTGTTTCCGCGTCGCAATCGACCGGAACCATTATCCGGCTGCGTAGTTTGCCGTTGATCTGAATGACGATGGTCATCTGCTCTTCACTGGCTGCGGCCTGGTCAAACACGGGCCAGGCTGTATCGGCAGCAGGCGTGTCATGCCCGAGAGCCTGCCACAGTTCTTCGGTAATGTGTGGAACGATGGGGGCCAGAAGCAAAACCGCTGCTTCCAGCGCTTCGCGGATTACAGAAAGAGCGACCCGATCTGTTTTATCCGGACGCTTTAGTGCATACAGTGCATTGACCAGCTCCATCACCGCGCTGATGGCCGTGTTGAAATGGAAGCGGTCTTCGATGTCGGCAGACACCTTGCGTATGGTCTGGTGCGTTTTTCTGCGCAGATTTTTGAGGTCGTCGGCGAGTTCCGGGCTGCCCGACACAGTCGCAACAGATTTGATGTCTTCGAGATAATCGTCAACTATGCGCCACAGGCGGCCCAGGAAACGGAAAGCTCCTTCGACGCCCTTATCGCTCCAGTCCAGATCATTTTCCGGGGGTGCGGCAAACAGACAGAAGATGCGCGCCGTGTCCGCCCCGTAGGTTTTCACCAGATAATCTGGGTCAACCACGTTTTTGAGCGACTTGGACATTTTTACCGGCGTTTCGCTGATGAGGACTTCCCGTCCGCACAGACCGCACTTGTTATCGGCTACCTGCTCGGGGAAAAGGTAGCCGTGATCCGGACACTCAATCGTCTTTTTACAGACCATGCCCTGCGTGAGCAGATTGGTGAAAGGCTCCGTGACGCCGACGACACCCAGATCGCGCAGGACCTTGGTGTAGAAGCGCGCGTAAAGCAGATGCAAAATCGCGTGCTCGATGCCGCCGATATACTGGTCCACCGGCATCCAGTAGTCCACTGCCTGACGCTCTAGGCCCGGGGTGACATCGTATTTTGGTGAGCAGTAGCGCGCAAAATACCATGAAGATTCGACGAATGTATCCATCGTGTCCGTTTCCCGCGAGGCCCGACCGCCGCAACGGGGACAGGCGGTGTTGATGAATTCGGCAAGCGTCGAAAGAGGCGAGCCGCCTGCGGGGGTGAAGGTTACATTTTGCGGCAGCACGACCGGCAGGTCTTTTTCCGGCACGGGGACGATGCCGCATTTTTCGCAGTTGATCATGGGGATGGGCGCGCCCCAGTAACGCTGGCGGGAAATGCCCCAGTCGCGCAGGCGGTACTGCACGGTGCGCTTTCCCTTGCCTTCTTTTTCCAGGTAATCGGCGATGGCGTCGAGCACCTCACCGCGCTGCGCTCCGCTGAGCTGAGCCCACGCGGGGGCCAGCTCGCGGCCCTTCTGCACAGCCTTATCGACGACCCGCGGATCCGTGACCTCCTCTGCCCGCAGGCGGTAGGGTTCCGCCGCCAGTACGTCGAGCGCCCAGGCCCGGTTGGCGCGCAGGGCCGGATCCGTGTCCGGTTCGTTGTGGAAGCGGCCTGTCTG
>JAAZHX010000031.1 GCA_012510495.1 Smithella sp. | reverse complement strand
CACCAAGTATGGTTTACTTCAAATCACAAACGCAGAAACAGGCTGCGGCATGACCATTAACCCGGAGCAGCTTCACACTTATAAAACCCTGTTCCCTGTCCGAAGAGGCCAGACCACCTCATTGCATGGTTTGCCGCTGCGGCAACATAACCTTGAATATCTTCAATGTCATCAAGTGATAAATCAACCCTTATAGCTTTACCATCCACGATAGCGAATTTGGCAAAATCAGGATCATAGAATGTTTCTTTCTGAATTATTTCACGTTCCCGTACAGAGAATTTTATGGGATATTTTTTCATGGATGTTGCATTCATTATGTCTATTCCTTCAGGCTAACAGTGTAATAGACGGAAAATATTCCATCATATTCACCCATATAGATGGAAAGATTTTCCACTTATTGTGATATTAAACTATAAAACATGGAAAAACGACATCCGTATTTTCCACTTATTACAGATTTACTTGCCATTTTCCATTTGTTGCGATATCAAACAACAAACATGGAATGATGAGAGTCCTTCATGCCTCAACTATCATTAGCCGCATTAGCGGGTCTCGACTGACAAAACCTGTTTAAATTCTTAATATTTATGAACCAGAACAATGAACCGCAATTTTGCCCAAATCCGAATCTCAAGTTAATGGGCCAGGTCAGGGAGGTTCTTCGACATCGCGGTGTGGTTTATCTCACAAGATAGACGATATGTCAACGATGCTTTGTTATATCCGTTACTTCGGCTGTGAAATTGTCCGCGGATTTCCGGGGGGTGAAGAGAGGGGTTGCACCACGGCTTTTTGAACGCGGTATAGTAGAAATCAATACTGTCCTGAGCCAGTATAACAAAATAGTGGCGTTATGCGATTGTGCGATGAAACTCTCGCTGGATTCCGGATCGCGTTTCGCTTGTTTGGAATGACGATCATGGGAAAGTGGCAGAAAGTTTAGTCGTTCCGACGTTAGGGTGTTATGAAAATTACCAGTGCCGAATTTGTGAAAAGCGCCGTATGGCCGAATCAGTATCCACCGGCCACGATGCCGGAGATCGCCTTTGTCGGGCGATCCAACGTCGGGAAATCTTCTCTGATCAACGCGCTGGTCGGCCGGAAAAAACTGGCCAAAACCAGCAATACGCCGGGCCGCACACAGTTGATCAATTTCTTTACCGTCAGCAACAGGCTATTTTTCGTGGATTTGCCGGGGTACGGCTTTGCCAAAGTGCCTCGATCCGTCAAGAAGGACTGGGGGGAAATGATCGAAATCTATCTGCGGGAGCGGCGGAATCTGGCGCTGGTGGTCTTCATTCTGGATGTTCGCCGCGATCCGGGCGAGGACGACTTATCCCTGCGCGACTGGTTTGATCATTACCGCATTCCCTACGCGGCGATTCTGACGAAGGCGGACAAATTGTCCAACCAGCAGGCGCTGGGGCGCAAAAAGCTCATTGAAAAGGCGATGGGGAAGGGGTCATCGGGAAACACCATTCTTTTCTCCGCGAAAACAAGAAGGGGTGTGGAGGAGCTCTGGCAGTTTATCGAAAGGCACTTGTCCGGGCTGGAAAGTCGGTAGCCTCCCCAGGTTTCTTTCACGTCTATCCTAAATGCCGGGCAATTTCCGGCAACTTAAAAGACGGCAATAACGAAGAAAAACAGGAGGTTTGATTTTACAGTCCGTTTTGGGCAAAAATGATCGCATGGTGAACGGTGGTCAAATATAAATGTCAATGAATACGATGCCTTATAACCTGAAATCAAAATAAATTTATCTTCTGCGCTTGACACGGTAAATAAAGTGTGCTAGCCGACGGACGCTGATCCGACAATGCGTCGGACGGATTTTTACAGGGGCTTCCTATATATAAATTACGAGGTGTAAGCACGTGGTAAAAGATGACGAAAAAGTCGGTGCCGTAATGGTAGTCGGGGCAGGAATCGCCGGTATTCAGGCCTCCCTTGATTTAGCCAACTCCGGGATGAAAGTTTATCTTGTTGAGGACGGAATCAGTATCGGCGGCGTGATGGCGCAGCTGGACAAAACATTTCCCACCAACGACTGTTCCGCCTGTATTCTTTCCCCGAAACTCGTTGAGGTAGGGCGTCACCCGAATGTGACGATTAAAACCCGCCGCACAGTGGAATCGGTGGAAGGCGAGCCGGGCAGGTTCAAGGTAAAATTGCTTTCGGCGCCGCGTTATGTTGATCTGGACAAGTGCACCGGTTGCGGCGACTGCGCCAAGGTCTGCCCGATCAATATTAAAGCAGAGTTCAACGGCGAACTCAGTGAAAGGCAGGCTATCTACCGCCATTTCCCGCAGGCCATTCCCAGCGGGTTTGCGATCGACAAGCTGGGGACTTCCCCCTGTAAGGCCTATTGCCCGACGCACATCAGTGTTCAGGGTTATGTGGCGCTCATCGCCCAGGGCAAGTTCAAAGAAGCGCTCAAGCTCATCAAGCAGGACAACCCGTTCCCCATCGTGTGCGGCCGTGTCTGTAACCACCCCTGCGAAACCGCCTGTATGCGCGGCAAGGTGGATGACCCGATCGACATCATGCATCTGAAGCGTTTTGTCGCGGATCTGGATTTAAACAGCGACACGCGCTATCTGCCGGAAAAGAAAGAAAGCAAAGGCAAGAAAGTTGCCGTGGTCGGCGCCGGCCCCTCGGGTTTGACCTGCGCGTATTACCTGGCCATTGAAGGCTACGACGTCGATGTTTTTGAAGCGCTGCCCGTGGCTGGCGGCTGGATGGCGGTCGGCATTCCCGAGTATCGCCTCCCCAAGAATGTCCTCAACGCGGAAATCAAGGTGATTCAGGCTCTGGGCGTCAAAATCCACCTCAACACCCGCATCGGCAAAGACATTTCCTTCGATAAGCTCAAAAGCGACTACAACGCCGTTTTCATCGGCTGCGGCACGATGAAGAGCAGCAAACTCAATATCCCCGGCGAAGACATGCAGGGCGTGGTTCACGGGGTGGACTACCTGATGAAAATCAACCTCGGTGAAAAAGTCTCTCTGGGCGATCGGGTGGCGGTCATCGGCGGCGGCAACGTCGCGATGGACGCGGTCCGCACGGCGGTGCGCACCGGCTCAAAAAATGTTTTCGTTTTGTATCGCCGGACCCGCGCTGAAATGCCCGCTTCCCCCGAAGAGATTGAAGAGGCGCTGGAAGAAGGAATTGAAATGAAATTCCTCGTTGCCCCGAAGCGTGTGGTGGGCAAAGACGGAAAAGTCACGGGCATCGAATGCACCCGCATGGAACTGGGCGAGCCGGATAAAAGCGGTCGCCGCCGTCCCATTGAAATTAAAGGCTCCGAATTCATTGTCGAATGTGACGCTATTGTTCCGGCCATCGGCCAGGAGGCGGATCTTTCTTTCATTACTAAGGAAAGCGGCGTGTCCATCAACAAATGGAACAATGTCGATTTCGACCCGGTCACCTACGCCACGAACGTTCCCGGCGTGTTTACCGGCGGCGACGTTTCCACCGGCCCGCAGACAGTAGTCAAGGCCGTATTTTCGGGCAAAGAAGCGGCAAAATCCATCGACCTGCATCTGCAGGGCAAAGACATCAAGGCCGGCCGCGAAAAAGACTGGACCAAAGACCTGGCGGACAAGGCGGATCTTTCCAACGTCCCCAAAGTGGCTCGTGAAAAATACCCGCATATGGACCCGAACGTCCGCAAGAGCAATTTCGAAGAGGTGGGCATCGGATTTTCCGAAGCTCAGGCGATTGCGGAGGCCGCCCGCTGCCTGGCCTGCGGGATCTGCTCGGAGTGTTATCAGTGCGTCGAGGTTTGTGTGGCCAAGGCCATTGATCACGAAATGAAACCCGAGGAGGAGATCATTGAGGTCGGCGCCATCATCGCGTCGCCCGGTTTCCAGGTATTTGACGCAAGCCTGCGCGGTGAATACGGTTACGGCATTTACAAAAACGTGGTGACCGCGCTGCAGTTCGAGAGAATTCTTTCCGCTTCCGGCCCCTACTTCGGCCACGTCCAGAGGATTTCCGACGGTAAAGAGCCTAAAAAAATCGCGTTTATTCAATGTGTCGGCTCACGCGATGTAAATTGCGGCAACAGCTGGTGCTCTTCGGTGTGCTGCATGTATGCCACCAAAGAGGCGATCATCGGTAAAGAACACGCCAAAGGTCTGGAGCCCACCATCTTCTACATGGATATCCGCGCCCACGGCAAGGACTTCGACCGCTTCGTGAACCGTGCGAAAGAAGAATACGGTATCCGCTACATTCGTTCGATGCCCTCGACGATCAAGGAAGTGCCGACAACGAACAACCTGCTCATGACTTATGTGAATCCGGACGGGAGCCTCATCGAGGAGGAATTCGACATGGTTGTT
>JAAZHX010000194.1 GCA_012510495.1 Smithella sp. | reverse complement strand
GATCCCATGAGGGTGATCTGCTGGGGGGTGCGTATTCCGGCCACCACGTCTTCGCCCTGGGCGTTGATGAGGTATTCGCCGTTGAAGAGGTTCTCGCCGGTACCGGCGTCACGGGTGAAGGCCACCCCTGTTCCGGAGGTCTGGCCCATATTTCCGAAGACCATGGCCTGTACGTTGACGGCGGTTCCCCACTCGTCGGGGATCTGGTTCAGGCGGCGGTAGAAGATGGCCCTGTCGTTGTTCCAGCTGTTGAAGACGGCAGCCACGGCACCCCAGAGCTGTTCCCAGGGATCGGTGGGGAAAGTACGTCCGGTGACGTGGAAAACGGCTGATTTGAAGCGGGTGACCAGTTCTTTGAGGTCGTCGGTGGTGAATTCGGTGTCGAGGTGAATGCCCTTTTCGGCTTTCAGGCCTTCGATGATCTCCTCGAAGGGGTCGATGGCTTCCTTGCTGTGGGGTTTCATGTCGAGGACCACGTCGCCGTACATCTGGACAAAGCGGCGGTAGGAGTCCCAGGCAAAGCGTTCGTTACCCGATTTGAGGGCGATGCCGGCCACGGCGTCGTCGTTGAGGCCGAGGTTAAGGACGGTGTCCATCATTCCGGGCATGGAAGCGCGGGCTCCCGAGCGTACCGAGACGAGGCAGGGGTTGTTGCGGTCGCCCCAGACCGTCCCGGTGAGGTCTTCAATCTGGCGGACGGCGGCTTCCACCTCGGTTTTGATCAGGTCGAAAGCCGTCTGCTGGCCTTTTTCATTATAAATGGTGCACACTTCCGTGGTGATGGTGAACCCGGGAGGCACAGGAACCCCGATGAGGTTCATCTCCGCCAGGTTGGCGCCCTTGCCGCCGAGCAGTTCCTTCATGCCGGCTTTACCTTCGGCTTTTCCCGCGCCGAACGTATAAACATACTTTGTCATAAATGATGTTTTAATAATTGTTGGTTATTTCCAGAAAATTCTTTGAACAAGGTCGCTAAAATAGCGTAAATTTTTAAATTTCATCTGTTTGAATTACTACAATATTGTGGTTAATTCCGTGAAACAGATGTAATAGCCATGATTGGCTTATTCATTATGGTTGGTAATTCAGCGATCATGGCTATTTCAAAGGATAATGCGTCATTCTGTGGACCCGGAAGCCTGATAAAGATATGACTGGCCCCTTAACATACTTTAACTTTGATTATCAGCCCTTAACTAAAAGATGGCTTATCTTTGCAGCATACAGACAAGAGTGTAATTTTTTCATAGAAAAAGGTTTGGTTAGGTTTAGCAAAAGGCGGCGAGTGCTGCCTTTTGTTATTCAGACGGTCGTCCCCATAGGGTTTTTAAGATTAGAAAGCAAACCTTTATGGATATTTTTATCGCTATAATGGTATATTTTCGTATTTTCCTCTCATTGCCGGTCTAAATGATAACAAATTACTGCTAAAGCGGTAATTTAAATGAATTTAACCATTGAGTGTAATACGTGGGAGGATACTGCCGTTTCTACCATACTGATCACACCTACGG
>JAAZHX010000027.1 GCA_012510495.1 Smithella sp. | reverse complement strand
CTGCTTTGCATTCAGATGGGGAAAACGATCGAGGACAAGGACCGGATGTCGATGTCGTCAAATCAGTTTTATGTCCGCTCCCCGCAGGAAATGCAGACGCTCTTTGCCGCAACCCCCGAAGCCCTCGCCAATACGCTGGCGATCGCCGACCGCTGCAATCTGACTTTTGAATTCGGGAAATTCCACCTTCCGAAATTTGAAGTCAAAAACCCCGAGGAAACGCTCGGGGATTACCTGGACCGCAAGGCGGCAAAAGGGCTGGAAAAGCTGTTTCCGGTCATTCTCAAGTATGCGAAAGAAGACGAGGCAGAAGTTCGCGAAAAATACACCCGGCGCCTGCGCTCCGAGCTTGCCATCATCAAGAAAATGGGCTTTGCCGGATATTTTCTGATCGTTTCCGATTTCATCAAGCACGCCAAACACACGGGCGTTCCCGTCGGCCCCGGACGCGGCTCCGCGGCCGGATCGCTGGTGGCTTACGCCATCCGCATCACCGATATCGATCCCCTGCGCTATGGGCTGT
This sequence comes from Smithella sp., assembly GCA_012510495.1. Taxonomy (GTDB): domain Bacteria; phylum Desulfobacterota; class Syntrophia; order Syntrophales; family Smithellaceae; genus UBA8904. The sequence goes on along the minus strand of JAAZHX010000027.1, from coordinate 24,453 downwards.
TTTTTGAGCGCTTTCTCAATCCGGACCGGATCAGCATGCCGGATATCGACATCGATTTTTGCCAGGAGCGCCGTGGTGAAATCATCAAATACGTCACGGAAAAGTACGGCAAGGACAAGGTTTCGCAAATCTGCACCTTCGGTAAAATGATGGCCAAGGGCGTGATTCGGGATGTGGGAAGGGCGTTGAATATTCCTTACGGCGACGCGGACCGCATCGCCAAACTGGTCCCCGCTTTTCCCCTGAACATCACGCTTGCGGAAGCATTCAAAGCAGAGCCCCGCTTTGCCGAAGAACGCAGAAAAAACCCGAAAATAGACAAAATGCTGTCGCTGTCACTGATTCTGGAAGGCATCAACCGGCACTCTTCCGTTCATGCCGCCGGCGTCGTGATCTCCGACGCTCCGCTCGTCGAGCGTGTTCCGCTTTTTGCCCCCAAGGATGATATAGTTTCCCAGTATTCGATGAAGGCTATTGAAACCGTCGGTCTGACCAAATTTGATTTTCTGGGGTTAAAAACGCTGACCGTCATCAAAAACGCCGTGGATTTCATCAAGGCCTCCCATAACGTTGACCTTGACGTGAACAACCTTCCGCTCGACGATGAGGAAACCTACCGGCTGCTGTCCAGGGGGGAAACCGACGGTGTTTTCCAGCTGGAAAGCGCCGGTATGAAAGATCTGCTGGTCAATTTCAAACCGGACCGCATCGAAGACGTCATCGCCCTGATTGCCGCCTACCGGCCGGGGCCGATGCAGATGATCCCCGATTTTATCGCGCGCAAGCACGGCAAGCAGCAGATTACCTATGAACTTCCCCAGTTGGAGCCGATTCTCAAGGAAACCTACGGCATTATTCTGTATCAGGAGCAGGTCATGCAGATTGCCAACGTCATCGGCGGTTACACCATGTCCCAGGCCGATACGCTGCGCAAAGTGATGGGGAAAAAGCAAATTGCGGACATGGAGAAGGAAAAGCCCCGCTTTCTTGAAGGCGCAAAAAAGCAAAACATTAATGTAAGCAAGGCGATATCTATCTGGGATCAGATGGAAAAATTTGCCGCGTACGGCTTCAATAAATCGCACAGCGCCGCTTACGCGATGATCACGTATCAGACCGCTTATCTCAAGGCGCATTATCCGGTGGCATTCCTGGCCGCGCTTCTGACAAGTGAAAAAGACAACCGGGACAAGATTATCAAACACATGACCAATTGCAAGGAAATGAGCATTAATATTCTGCCTCCCGACATCAATGAGTCACAAAAGGATTTCAGCATCTCGGACGACAACATCCGTTTCGGCCTTGCCGCCGTAAAGAATGTCGGGGAAGCGGCGATTGAATCCGTCATGGACATCCGCGGGGAAGGGGAATTTACCTCTTTCATGGATTTTCTCTGTCGCGTCGATCTGCGTAAAGTCAACCGGAGGGTTTTGGAAAGCCTGATTAAATGCGGATCTTTTGATTCTCTCGGTTACACCCGCCGCCAGCTCATGGAATGCCTGGATTCGGCCATGGAGGAGGCACAGCGCAAGCAAAAGGAAATCCTCAGCAATCAGGCAAGTATCTTCGACCAGCTCGGCGCTTTGAAGACACCCGAAAAGGACATTGACGGATCTTTTTCCATTCCCGACCTTCCTGAATGGGATCGCAAAGAACTGCTCGCCATCGAAAAGGAAACTGTCGGTTTTTACATTTCGGGACACCCGCTGCACGGCTACGCCGGAAAATTGAATCTGGTGGCCAACACCAATTCTTCGACGCTGAACAACAAAAGAGATAAAGACACCATCACGATTGCCGGAATCGTCAGTTCGCTTTCCGAAAGACTGACCAAGAAAAGAGACGTCATGTGCAATGTCGTTCTGGAAGACCTGCAGGGTTCCGTCAGCATCATCTTTTGGGCTGATATTTACAGGAAATATTCTGAATTGCTCCACACGGACGAACCGATTGTGATCCAGGGAATTGTCGATGTCGGAGACGAATCGAACAAAATCATCGCCCAGAACGTTGTACCGTTGACCAAGGCTTTGGAAAACCCCTATAAACAGGTTCGTTTTATGATCCAAGCGGACAAAATCTCGCCGGAGGGAATTTCCGCTCTCGGCAAAACTATTCGAAAATACGACGGGAAATACGAAGGCTATATTCATCTGCTGAACGGGGGATACGAAACCATCGTCCGTCTCGGGGACCAGACAAAACTGGACATCTGTGAAAAACTACGGCGGGAGGCGGATGCGATCCTGGGGGAGGGGAGCACAATTTATTGTTAAAAGAATGGGCTGCTATAGGCTATTAGGAAGACGGCACTGATCAACAAGTGACGAGTTATGCTAATATGACATATGAGGAAAGAAGCTATAGATCTTTAATTAATAAAGATAATCTAATTTTATATCCTGTTAAAATTGCTCAAAGCGATCTGTGGATAAGTTCTGATTCCAACCTGACCGGCCTTGCTGAAAAATCTCTTCGGCAACATCGATATTCCCTGGAATCCTATATCCACAGGTATCCGGAATTCCGAACAACATTGCTTCCTTACCCGCAAGATCCTCTGGCTCCTGTGATCGTCAGGGAAATGATTGAACAATCAACCGTCTGCGGGGTAGGGCCCATGGCCTCCGTTGCCGGAGCCATCGCGGAATTTGTGGGAAGAGATCTTTCAGGTTTTACGGACAATTTGATTATCGAAAACGGAGGGGATATTTTCCTTCAGTCCAAAAAAAGTCTTTCGGTCGGGATTTTTGCCGGAGAATCTGCTTTAAGTTATAGAATCAAACTAATTATAAAACCAGAGGAAACGCCTTTGGGGATCTGCACGTCTTCCGCAACCGTAGGGCCGTCCTTGAGCTTTGGAAAAGCCGACGCTGTCTGTGTTCTTTCCTCTTGTGCAACCCTGGCCGACGCGGCGGCCTCCGCCGTCGGCAACTGTGTAAACAGCAAAAACGATATAAGGAAAGCTCTTGATTACGGGCTGAAAATACCGGGTGTGCGCGGCATCGTGATTATCGTTGGAAATGAGATGGGAGCCGCAGGGGAGGTCACATTCTGCTGAGAGCCCCGGTGGGCTTCGGAAAAATCCAGGAAAATGGGAGATGATGTCAATATGTTTGAATTAACTGAAGAAATATGGAAGAAAAGCCCGTTCATCAGGCTTTTGGGACTTGAAATCGAAAAGCTTGAACACGGAACCTGTTCCAGCCGTCTGCGGATCAAAGATACATTGCTCAATAAGCACGGTGTCGTTCACGGAGGCGTAATTTATTCCCTGGCCGACATCAGCATGGGCGTGGCGGTTTATTCGACACTGAAAAAAGGCGAAGAGACATCGACGGTTGAGATAAAAATCAATTATCTGAAGCCTGCAAAAACAAGCCTTTTAACATGTGAAGCCAAAATATTGAAAAAAGGTAAAAATATTGCTGTAATGGAAGCGGAGATCCGATCTGGCGAAAACACGCTGATTGCCAAGGCCTTGGGAACGTTCATGTTGACATAACATATCTTATATGACCTAACATCATAATGCTTGCGGTTGGAAGTGAGCATAGAAATGGGGCTTCAGTCCTGGTGCCATCGTAAAAAGTAACCATTTTTAAATTCCATCTGCCGCAAGCTGTTCAATTATACGCGTCTGTTTATCGGTTAGCTTTTTCGGAACCTCGACGTTGATCTTAACGAACTGATCTCCTTTGGTCGCTCCCTTCATCCCCGGCACTCCAAAACCCTTCATGCGAATCTTGGTATTGTTTTGTGTTCCGGGTGCAATCTTCAACCTCTTCGTGCTCCCGTCAAGTGTAGGAATGTCAATGGTGGTCCCCAGAGCCGCTTGGGTAAATTTAATGGTTTTTTCAATATAAAGATCGCTTCCGTCGCGGGAAAAAATCGGATGAGGCAAAACATTGATGTTCAGGTAAAGATCTCCGTTGGGCCCGCCCTGATAACCGGTCAGACCTTTTCCAGGAAGCCTCAGTTTCTTACCCGTACTGATGCCGGGGGGGATTTTGACATTGATATTTTCAATGCGGTTTTCCATTTGGAGCGAAATCTTCTTGTCGGCGCCCATAACGGATTCTTCTAATGATATCGCCAAATTATATTCGGCATCCTGTCCCTTTTGCGGTATATTGGCGTACTGCCGGCCGCCGCCGCCGCCCATTTGGCCGAATATTCCACCAAACGGATCATCCTGCTCCGTATAACCGCCCCGCCTCGTTCCCGTGCGAAATGTCGTGCGCCCCCCTCCCCTGGCGCCTCCGAATCCGAAGCTGCGCAAAATCTCATCCAGATCGAAATCACGGAAAATGTCTTCCTGTGAATACTGCTGGCGGAACTGATCGGCGGAGCCGAAATTGTCGTAATTCTTTCTTTTTTCCGCATCACTCAAAACGGCATAGGCTTCACTGATTTTCTTGAATTTTTCTTCAGCGGCGGCTTTATTGTTGGGATTTTTATCCGGATGCCATTTGACGGCCAGTTTCCGGTAGGCTTTCTTGATTTCCTCCGCGGTAGCCTTTTTAGCGACGCCCAGAACCTGATAATAATCTTCAGCCATAAAAAGTCCTTTGTTTTTGATGCTTAATATCCTTATGGTGGTAATTTAAGCAGGAATTCCCATTTGAAAAGCGTCAAGATTCAATTTTACAAGTTTTTGCGGAAATGATTTTCGGATGACGCTTTCCCAAATCGAGTATTGAATGTTCATTAACGAAGAGAGTGTCCCCAGAAGGACGACATTGGCCGTCTTCGGATTGCCTGCTTTCTTAGCGAGCAAAAGCGCGTCAACAGCGATCAATCTCGGGTAATTATTTTTCAAAAACTCAATAATATCTTGGGGATATTGAGAATCCCCAAGGTTGACGGCCGGGGGGTTGATTTGCTCTGTATTCAAAATGATGGAGGCATCCGCGCTTAAGGATTTCAGGTAGCGGAGCGCCTCCATTTCTTCAAAGGAAACCAGGGTCTCAATGGTTCCCGGTTCTGCCAGGGGGGAATAAACCTTTGCGCCATAGCGAACATGACTGGTAACACAGCCGCCGCGCTGCGCCATGCCGTGAACTTCGCTTTTCTTGACGTCGTAGCCCGCTTCCATCATGACCTCGCACAGAATATCGCTGGCCCGCAGGATGCCCTGCCCGCCCACACCGGCAAACAGGATACTTTTTACCTTGTCATTTTTCATCGTCTTTCCTTACTTGATCAGCCAATCGCGCCGAATTTGCAGACCTGGGCGCACAAGCCGCACCCGTTACACAGCGTCTCATCAATTACAGCAATTCCTTTTCGCTTGGAGCCTTTCTTCGTGACGCCTTTTTTCCAGGCGATCGGCGGGCAGTTCAGCTCCAGACAGGACCGGCAGCCTTCGCATGCATCCGGATCCACCCGAAGCGGCGGTTTGGGCTCTTGGTTTGCCCTTTTAAACAGGACGCAGGGGCTCTGGGCGATAATGACGGAAGGACCGGATCTGGCCAGTTCTTCCTTGATCGCGATGCGGGCTTCCTTCACGTTGTTCGGATCGATCACCCGGATGTTTTCAATCCCCAGGGCCGCTATTAAAGTGTTCAGGTTGACCTTTTTGGCCTCTTTTCCCATCAGCGTGTAGCCCGTTCCCGGGTGCTCCTGCATGCCGGTCATGGCCGTAGTGCTGTTGTCCAGAATGATAATCAGGGCATCGCTTTGGTTGTAGGCCATGTTCATCAGAGGGGCGATGCCGGAGTGAAGGAAGGTGGAATCTCCAATGACGCCGACCACCTTCCCCTTCCCTTTGTCCTTCAAGGCCTTGCTCATACCGTGAGCCATGCCGATGCTGGCACCCATGCAGATGCAGGAATGCAGACCTTCCAGAGGTTTCAGATAGGATAGCGTGTAGCAACCGATGTCGCCGTGGACATACGCTTTGGATTTTTTGAGCGCGTAAAACAATCCCCGGTGAGGACAGCCGGGACAGAGGTTCGGCGGCCGCTGCGCCAGACTTTCCGGATACGATGAAACGGAGCGCTCGCCAGAGGAGGTTATTGAGTTTCGGATGACGCCGGGATCAAATTCATTCGTGTAGGGAAAGACTTCTTTGCCGGTGACCTCGATGCCCATAGCCCGGATTTGCTCTTCCATGTAAGGGTCGAGCTCTTCGACAACATAAATTTTTTTGACCCTGGAAGCGAAATCTCTGATCATTTTTACCGGCAGCGGATAGACCATGCCCAGCTTCAGATAGGAATAATCTGGAAAAACGTCCTTTGCGTAGTTGTAGGGCATCCCCGCGGTAATGATACCGACCGACGGATCGTTGATTTCCATTTTATTTCCAGAAAACGTTTCCGCGAACGAAATCAGCGCTTTCTGGCGCTTTTCCACCTCCACGCGGCGGGTGCGCGCGTTGATGGGAACCATGACGTATTTTGCCGCGTCACGCGCCAGGGTGGTTTTGTCTTCGGTAATCTGCAATTCGTCAATCGTGACCACGGACTTGGAATGGGAGACGCGCGTCGTCGTGCGCAGAAAGACCGGCGTGTCGAATTGTTCGCTGAGGGCGAAGGCGAGCTTGACATACTCTTTCGCTTCCTGGGGATCGGACGGCTCCAGCATGGGAATCTTGGCGAACTTGGCGTAGTTGCGGTTGTCCTGCTCGTTTTGCGAGCTGTGCATAGACGGATCATCGGCGCTGATGATGACCAGCGCCCCCGCGATTCCGGTGTAGCTGACGGTAAAAATCGGATCGGCGGCCACGTTCACGCCAACGTGCTTCATCACAGCCAGCGCTTTGGCGCCGCCCAGCGCCGCGCCGATGGCCACCTCCACCGCGACTTTTTCATTGGGCGCCCATTCGGCGTAAACGCCGTCGTACCGGGCGAACTGCTCCATGATTTCGGTGCTGGGCGTGCCCGGATAGGCCGCCGCAAACCTCACGCCCGCCTCATACACGCCGCGGGCGATGGCTTCATTTCCTGACATCAGTACTTTTTTCAAATGCTTGCGCCTCCGTTATCGACTGCCCTCTGAAACCGGATGCGAAAAATCAGCCGAGAGCGGCGATCTTTCGCTGAATAAAGATTTTGGCAGCCGGCTCCGTTGTTTTTTCCAGAGCTTTTTTATAATAGTCCAGAGCTTTTTCCTTGTCGTTCAATTCTTCGCAAGCGCGCGCAAGGTTGCGCAGGCTCATCACCTCAAAACCGGTATGATAAACCTTTTGCGCCTGCTCAAAATATTTCAGGGCCGCCCGAAAATCTTTTTTGGCTTCATACGCATATCCCAGAGACGTCAGCGCCAGAAACTTGACCCCCGTTTTATCCGATCTCGTTTTAGCGATGAATTTTTCGTAGGAAGTGATCGCCCTGTCCATGTCTCCCTGATTGTAATAAAGGTTGGCAAGATGGTAATGAGCCATCCGGCCGCTCCAGGTATAGGGATACTGATCCACCAGCTTTTGAAAGACCGGAATATTAGCGTCCGCCGTTTGCGGATTATCGCCGCTCTTCAGAATATTTTCCTGAGCCTGGGCGTATAATTTCAGGGCGGCGCCGGAGTAGTGGCTCCAGTAAAAATAAATACCCAGCGCCAGCAACACAGCGCAGGCCAGGGCCGTTGCGGCGACGATCACGCGGTTTTTATTTTCCTCAAGGTATTCGCCCGCTTTCTCAAACGTGGTTTGAAAAGCGTCCGGGCTTTTCAGTTCTTTTTTGGATAACTTGGCGGCCATTTTACTCCCCTTTGCTAATGGAATATTTTTCAATCAATCCGGTAATCAGCGGCGGCATTCTGCGGATTTTGCCCACGTAATTCGTGCAGGCATGGATGGTGTATCCTTCGGCGTGCAGCTTCTGCCGGTTTTCATCCCATATTTTAGAGCCAAACCGGATACTGGCCCTTTTGATGTAGTCAAAGTTCGTTTCCACGGTGAGCAGGTCGTCGTAGGTTGCCGGCAGGAGATAGCGGCAGGATACCTGCGTCAGAGGCAGATGGAAGCCCAGTTGATTCAAATCCGAATAGACAATTCCCATCTGCCGCATCAGTTCATTGCGGCCCATCTCAAACCAGCGGATATAGTTGGCGTGATAAACAATACCCATTGCATCCGTGTCGGCGTAAATCACGCGGATTTTTGTCAGATTACTTTCCAAGAAACGCGCTCCAGTCCTGGAGGAATTTGTCCATCAGCAGATGTCCGGGAGACACGATCAGACCCCCGGCGACGGCCTGGGCTTCGGAAAATTTCAGTCCCCGGGCGAGATTTTCTTCCCGCCGGGACGACAGGACGGCAAAGGGGCTCGGATCGCCCACGTGGGTTTTCACGTCGATCGGCGTCGGATGATCGCTGAGCACCAGAATGCGGTATTCCCCCAACTCGCCGATGCGCGTCAGAATCGGTCCGACGATTTTTTCGTCGAAAAACTCGATGGCCAAAATCTTCCCCTCTGCGTTGCCTTCGTGCCCCATCTCGTCGGGCGCTTCCAGGTGAAGAAATACAAAATCCATAAACTTCAGCGCGTCGAGCGCCATCGCGGCCTTTCCTTCGTAGTTGGTATCGATGTACCCGGTGGCGCCCTCCACGCGCAGAGGTTTCAAGCCGGCATAAATGCCCAGCCCGTTGAGCAGATCCACCGCGGAAATCATGCCGCCCCTGAGGCCGTATTTCTGGGTCAGAGGCGCCATCTGCGGCTTTCCCCCCTGCCCCCACAACCAGATGGAATTGGCCGCTTTCTTCCCCTCCGCGACGCGGGCGGCGTTGACCGGATGGTCTTTGAGGATGTCCGCCGCGGCGTGCATCAATCCGAGAATTTCCTCCGCGCAATCGCCCTGCGGCAGAAACGGGGCAATGGGCTTGCCGGGGATGTCGTGCGGCGGAGTGGTTTGCGGAGATCCTGGCGCGTTGCGCCATACCAGCAGATGACGATACCCCACCCCGGGATAAAACTGATACCGGGAAGCGTTCAGCTTTTTGTTCATCTCCAGAATGATTTCTCTCGCTTCAGGCGAAGAAATGTGCCCCGCCGTGAAGTCGTCCATGAACGCCGGACCCTCCGGGGGCTCCCCGATATGGACCAGGTTGCAGCGGTAGGCGATGTCGCCGGGCCCCAGGGGAATACCCTGGCTTGCGGCCTCCAGCGGCCCGCGGCCTGTGTAGGTTTCTTTCGGGTCGTAGCCCAGCACGCTTAAATTGGCCACGTCGGAACCGGGCGTGAAACCCTCAGGAATGGTATCCACCAGCCCCAGGGTCCCTTCCGAGGCGATCTGATCGAGAAAGGGAGTCACGGCGCACTGAAGCGGAGTTTTCCCTCCAAGCCGCCGGCTTGGATAATCCGCCATCCCGTCTCCCATCAAAACTACGTATTTCACAGATCCACGCCCCCTTGCGTCCTTGTTCCCGCGCCGGCTGCAGTCGCCTGCGACCGGCTTACAGCTCATCCTCGATGCGAATGAGAATCGTTTTATCCCGGACAATGTCGAGCCGGTCGATTTTTTTCAGCGCCTGGCGAACATTTTTCTCTTTTGCTTTATAGGTCGTCATCACGATGGGCACGGCGCCCGCCTCTTCCCTCGCCTTCTGGATCACGGTGGCCAAACTGATGTCATGTGCGCCCAGAATGCCGGATATTTTCGACAGGACACCCGGACGATCCAGGGCGGTAAACCGGAAGTAATACTTCGTCTCGACGTTGTCCATCGGGACCAGCCGGATATCCTTCATGCCGGTTTCATTGATGGACCGCAGCGGCACCCGGCCGGAAATCCCCTTCAACACATTGCGGGCGCTGTCCAGAATATCGCTGAAAACCGCGCTGGCCGTCGGCATCATGCCCGCGCCCTGGCCGAAAAGAAAGACCGGTCCGGAGGCGTCTCCCACCAGGTGGAACGCGTTGTAGTTACGGTTGACATTCGCCAGCAAATGTTCCGACTCGATCATCGTCGGATGGATTCTGGCCTCTACCGCGTCGTCTTTCAGCCTGCCGATCGCCAGCAGCTTGATCCGGTAGCCCAGCTCCCCGGCGAAAGCAATGTCCTGCGCGCTGATTTTCGTGATGCCTTCCAGGTAAATATCCTTGAGCCGGACTTTTTTCCCGTAGGCGAGCGACAGGACAATGGCCATCTTGTGCGACGTGTCGATGCCCTCAATGTCGAACGTCGGGTCCGCTTCGGCAAAGCCCAGCTCCTGGGCTTCCTTCAGGACCACATCGAAGGGTTTCCTCTCATTCGTCATTTTGGTCAGAATGAAATTGCAGGTCCCGTTCATGATGCCGACAATGGAGCAGATCCGGTTTGCCGCCAGAGATTCCTTCAGCGTTTTAATAATCGGAATGGTCCCGCCGACGCTGGCTTCAAAGCCGATATCGACATTTTTTTTCTGCGCCGCCGGGAAAATCTCATCGCCGAATGTGGCCAACATGGCCTTGTTGGCGGTCACTACATGCTTGCCTTTTTTGATGGCGTCCAGAATAAATGTGCGCGCCGGTTCATAGCCTCCCATAAGTTCGATCACAATGGAGATGTCCGGATCGTTGAGGATGTCCCGCGCATCGGTCGTGAGCAGCTTTTTCGGGATTTTGACGCCGCGCCCGGATGTAATGTCGATGTCGGCGACTTTCTTCAAAACAAGCCTGGCGCCCAGTTTCCGGGTGATCAATTTTTCGTTTTGTTCCAACAGCCTGACCACGCCGGTTCCGATATTTCCCAGGCCGATCAGGCCGATGGATATGTTTTTCATTTTTTACCTCGAAATCAATAAGAAATCCGGCTTTGCGCGGTTTCTCCCCGCCTGTTTTCGCAAGGGTGGTTACCTATATCAAATCCCGTTGTTTTGTCAAATAGATATGAGAGGAAAGTCCGGTCCCGGGACCGGGCCGGTCAAGGACTCAACTGCCGGCAGACCTCGTCGTGAAGGGGCGTGGGAATTCCCGTTTCCCGGCCCGCCCGGCACAGAAACGACGTGAGGGTGTCCACTTCCATTGGTTTGCCCCTTTCCCTGTCCAGCTGCATGGAGGTTTTCGCGTCATGGCTGAAGCCGCCGATTGCCGCGATGGTGTTATCCACCGCGTTTTCAGGCAGGCGCAACCGGCGCGCCCCGGCAACCGCGGCGACTTCCATCATCATTGCCCGCAGACGTTCGCGTAAACTTTCGTCCTCCCGGATGAATCCGTATGTTTTACCGGTTGCCGCCGTGAGCGATCCCAGAGGGCACATCATCAGGAACTTCATCCACAGCGCCTCCGTTATTTTGTCCGTCAGCCGGGCGTCAATCTTTGCCGCGAGCAAAAGATCCAGAATGTTTTTGTAACGGTCGGCGGATGCCCGGTTGTCCGTGCCGAAAATCAACCGGCAGGCGCCCTGCGACTGGATCACCACGCCGGGTTGATCCAGGAAACTGATGATGTAAACGCAGCCGCTCACAATATCGGCCCCGGGCAACACGGCGCGCAGCCTCTCTTTGCTGTCCACGCCGTTTTGCAGGGAGATCACCACCGTTTCCCTGCCGATGTTCGACGCCAGCGATCGCGCCGATTCCTCAAGTGAGTAGCTTTTGACGCAGAACAAAACCAAGTCGAGCGGTCCGGCCAGGGAGGGGGCGTCCGTGGCGATGTTCGGCCAGGCCGTATACTGACCTTCGCGGGTGTAAAGCTGAAGGCCGTTTTTCTGAATAGCCCGGAGATTCTCTCCCCGGGCGATAAAGATGATTTCGTGCTTTCCTGAAGAGGCATATTCCCTGGCCAGTTTGCCGCCGAAATATCCCCCTACCCCGCCGATGCCGACCACTGCGATTCTCATAGAAACGATATCCTTATTCTTTATTTTAGGGCACAGAGAAAACCGCCAAAAATGCCGTCACCGCCAACACTGCAATCATCATTTTTGTTTTCATGCTTTTCTGCTTCCGGTTGAAAAAGTTGTTGAAAAGACGGAGGCCCTTCCTCCCCTCTCCGCTTTTTTTACATCCGGGACTGGTTTAAAGGTATCAGCCCGTTCTGGCCAGATCCAGCTTCCCCTGCCATTTCGCGATCAGCGCCTCTTTTAAAATGGCATGTTCGGATTTGGTCAGGAGAGGATCGCGGGCCGCCAGCGCGAAGGCGTCCTCCCTGGCGTCGTTGAGAATACGGGCGTCACGGATAATGCTGGCAATGCGGAAATCGGGCATCCCGGACTGCCTTGTTCCCAGAAAATCCCCGGGGCCGCGAATCGCCAGGTCTTCGTCGGCCAGGACAAAACCATCGGTGGTTTTCTCCATGACTTTGAGGCGCTTGCGCGCGTCGCCCGTTGCTTTGTAGCCGGCAAGCAGAATGCAGGTGGAGGGAATATCGCGACGCCCCACCCGGCCGCGAAGCTGATGAAGCTGTGACAGGCCGAAGCGCTCCGCGTGTTCAATCACCATCAGCGAGGCGCGCGGCATGTCGATTCCCACCTCGATCACGGTTGTGGAAACAAGGATCGCGATTCGGTTTTCCAGAAAATCCGTCATCACCGCGTCTTTTTCCCAATCCTTCATTTTACCGTGGATCAGGCCGACCCGGACATCCGGAAAAATGTCTTTTTGCAGATGTTCAGCCATTTTCGTCGCGTCTTTCAAATCCAGATTTTCCGACTGCTCCACCAGAGGATAGACGATGAACGCCTGATGATTTTTTGCCAGCTCTCTGCGAATGGCCTCATACACCGCTTCCCTTCTGTTTTCCCCCATGACCACCGTGCGCACTGGTTTCTTACCGGGCGGCATTTCATCGATCACCGACACATCCAGATCGCCATAAACCGTCATGGCCAGCGTTCGCGGGATGGGCGTGGCGGTCATCACCAGCACATCCGGGGAAAGGCCTTTGTTGCGCAGCGTTGCCCGCTGCAAAACGCCGAAGCGGTGCTGCTCATCGATCACGACCAGCCCCAGCTTCTTAAAGTCCACTTCCTCCTGGATGAGGGCGTGCGTTCCGATGATGATGTCGGCTTCGCCGGACCGGATGCGTTCCAGCGCTTCGCTGCGCGCTGCGCCGTTCATGCCGCCGGTCAGCAAAACCACGCGCAGTCCGACCGGTTCGGCCCACGCGGACAGGGTGGCGTCATGCTGCCGGGCCAGAATTTCCGTGGGCGCCATCAACGCGGCCTGATACCCGTTTTCGCACACAGTGATCATGGCGGACATGGCCACCAGCGTTTTTCCGCTTCCCACATCGCCCTGCAGAAGGCGGTTCATGGCCGTTTCCGCCTGCAGGTCCTTTTGAATTTCTTCCACCACCCGTTTTTGCGCGCCGGTCAGCTCAAACGGAAGCGAGGCAAAAAATCTTGCAAGCCGATTCCCTCCGCGGGAGAAGGAAATGCCCCTCTCCAGAACCCGCCCGGATTTCTTGACGGCCATTCCCAGCTGGAAAAAGAAAAACTCGTCGTAAATCAGACGCCGGTGCGCTTCGGATCGCGCGTCGAGAAAAGGGGCCAGCTCTACATCGCTTCCGGGAAAGTGGACGCTCACGAGCGCCTCGCGGATATTGATCAGGCTTCGCTTCCGGCAGATGTCCGCTGGAATCGGCGAAGCGATATAGCGCGAATAATTTTCCAGCGCGGAGGCCATGACTTTCCGGATGTATTTCTGGCGCAGGCCTTCCGTCTCCGAATAGACCGGAACGATGCGCTTGAAGTTGAGCAGGTTTTCCTCATCCTCCTCGTCCAGAATTTCATAGTCCGGATGAATCATGGATTTGCCTGTGTAGCCGGGTGTCACGTTGCCGGTAAAAATCACCCGCGCCCCCTTTTTAAAAGCGCCGGTCAGGTGCGACATCCGGCCTTTGAACCATTTGGCCGTCAGTATCCCGGTGTCGTCGCTCACCGCGACTTCCAGAATCCTTCTTTTCCCGTAGTAGCGAAAGGCTGTCTCCGCAACGGCGGCCACGACCGTCTGTGTCTTGTTCGTCTCCAGTTTGTGAATTTTACGGATTTCCCGACGGTCTTCATACGTCCGTGGCAGAAAGTAGAGCAAATCTTCGATCGTATGGATTTTTTTTGCGGCAAAACGCAATGCCATTTTCGGGCCGACGCCCTTCAAAAACTGAACCGGCGCGGACAGCTTTTCGGAAGACGCTTTCAGATCGTCTATCCGGGCGGCAATCTGCTCTTCCTGGAGAGGGGCGGCCGGACGGCGCGCGTCAAAATTTTCGGCGGTACACCGGAGCCGTTCCAGAATCACCAGAGCTTCGGCGATGCTGCTTTTCTTACGGTCTTCGTCCTTTTCGTCGTATTCCAGAAAAATTCGCATCATATGGTCCAGAGCGGGGCCGAAAAGGTTTTTTGCTGCGGGAGGAATGACGGCAATCTGCGAAGCAATCAAGCCGGACAGGGACTTCCCCAGATCCCTGATGTTCGGAAGGTTTTTAAAATGATCCTTTGCGGCAAAGGCGAGAGGCTGCTCGATGCGCTGCAGGTTCTTTTTAAAAGACTCCATTTCATCCTTCTCCGGAAACGGAAAATGCGGTGATTTGTTTATTTTTTTTAACAAATAAATTTTGTTTGCGCAAGTCAAGGATTGACACGCAGGCGGATTTACGTTAAGTCGTTTCCGTCATTCATTACTTGAAAAATAAACGTTATTTCATGGAGCCCTATGTCAAATAAATCCGTAAAATCAAAAATTTCCACGTATAAAGAATCAGGTGTGGACATCGAGAAGGCCAATGCCTTTGTCGAGCGTATCAAGCCTCTGATCAAAACGACGGCCCGCAAGGAAGTGCTCTTCGGTATCGGCGGTTTCGGCGGTTTGTTCCGCCTTGACGCCGCCAGAACCAAAAATCCCATTTTGGTTTCCTCCACCGACGGCGTGGGAACCAAGCTTAAAATCGCTCAACTCATGGACAAGCATGACACGATCGGCATCGATCTGGTGGCCATGTCAGTCAATGACGTTGTCGTTCAGGGAGCGGAACCTCTGTTCTTTCTGGATTACCTGGCCACCGGCAAGATCGAATCGGAAAAAAGCGTTGCGATCATGGAAGGCATCGTCCAGGGCTGCATACAGGCCGGCTGCGCGCTCCTGGGCGGGGAAACGGCTGAAATGCCGGGATTCTACCCGCCCGGCGAATATGATCTGGCCGGATTCTGCGTGGGCGTGGTGGAATCGGAAAATCTCATCGACGGTTCCGCGATCAGTATCAACGACCGGGTGATCGGGCTGGCTTCCAGCGGTCTGCACAGCAACGGATTTTCGCTGGCCCGCAAGGTGCTTCTGGAAAAAGGCAGGCTTTCCGTGAAGGATACCGTGCCGGGGCTGGCGCGAACCATCGGCGAGGAGCTGCTCGAGCCGACGCGGATCTACGTGAAGCCCCTTCTGAATATTTTCAAGAGCTTTCAGGTCAAGGGACTGGTGCATATCACCGGCGGCGGGTTCTACGACAATATCCCGCGCATCGTTCCCGATGCCTGCCGCTGCGTGATCCAGCGCGAGAGCTGGGAGATTCCGCCGGTCTTTTCCGTCATCCAGAACATCGGCAACATCGAGGAGCGGGAGATGTTCCGCGTTTTCAATATGGGCATCGGCATGATGATTGTCGTGCCGGAAAAGGACGCGCAGGAAATTCTCGACCGTCTTAACAGTCTGGGGGAAAACGCCTGTCTGCTCGGTACAATCGAAAAGAAAGACGAAAACGGGCCTCCGGTCTGTTTTACGGATCTGTAAGGCGGTTATATGGCGGACCTTTTAACGCTGGGCGTCCTGATTTCCGGAAGCGGCTCCAACCTTCAGTCCATCATCGATCAGATTGAACGGGGAGCGCTTAACGCCCGGATCGCCTCGGTCATCAGCAACAATTCCGAAGCCTATGGTCTGACCAGAGCGCAAAAGCATGGAATTCCCCACACGGTCCTGAACCATCAGGATTTTGAAAACCGCGAAGATTTCGACCGCGAAATGCTCCGCGTGCTCACGGACGCCGGCGTCGAACTGGTAGTGCTGGCCGGATTCATGCGGATCCTCTCGCCATTTTTCCTGCGGGCCTTTCCGGACCGGATCATCAACATTCACCCCGCCCTGCTTCCCGCCTTCCCCGGAACGCACGTTCAGCAGAAGGCGCTGGATTACGGCGTCCGGTTTTCGGGCTGCACGGTTCATTTTGTCGATGAGGGCGTGGATACGGGGCCGATCATTATTCAGGCGGTCGTGCCCGTTTTTGCCGGTGACACGGCGCAGACGCTGGCGGACCGCATTCTGAAGGAAGAGCACAAGATTTATCCGCAGGCCATCCGTTATTTCGCTGACGGCCGCATCGTCAAAAACGGCCGCCGCGTTGAGATCCGGGATGCCGGAAGCCAGGATGCCGCGCTCTGCAATCCGCCCCTGGACCGCTGAGGGGGCGTTTCCCGCCGTCCTTTTGGAGGATAATTCGTGTATGATCTGCTGGTGACAGGCGATGATCTCGCTTCCCACGTTGCCGCCGCCTATGCAAGCCGCAAAGGCCTGAAGACGCTTTTGGTTGCGCCCGGCGGACTCGGGGGGCTGCAGGTTGCAGGCGAGTTTGTTTTCAATCTGGATCCCGCGCCGCTGACCGGTCTGGCTTCCGGTCAGTCCGGTCTCTCCGTGCTTGCCGAACTGGGCGTTGAAATTCCCGAAACGTATCCGGTTGCCGTCAGCCCCGCGTATCAGGTGCTTCTCCCCGGCCATCGGATCGATTTCTTCCCGGAGGCCGCCTCGCTTCTGTCCGAACTGGTCCGGGAATTTCCGGACCGGGAGGCGGAGCTCCGTGATTTCTACGGAAGCGCAAGGGAGGCTTCTTCCGTTTTTCAGGACTGGATTACCGAACATCCCCGGATCCAGCCGCAAACCCTGAAGGAATACGTCTCTTACCTGAAAATTTTCCCCTTCATGCTTCAGTACAAATACGCCGCCGCCCGGTTTGACAAAGTTCTCTCCCAGAACGCGGCGCTGGAAAAAGTATGGGAAGCGCAGCAGGCGCTGCTTTCGCTTAACACGGACGATTTGTTTTCCTTCGCCTCCGCTTTTCAATACAGCGCGCCGATGCGCGGCGTCGCCTATTTCCCGCAGGGAAAACAGTTTTTGTTCAATGCGCTGATCCGGACCCTGGAAGAAGGCGGCGGTCTGTATCTGAGCGGGCATTCCATTGATTCCATCGACCGGCGCAAGACGATCACGCTGGAGATGAAAGCTTCCGACGGCGCCGTATCCCGGGCCACAGGCCGTCATTTGATCATCAGCACAAAATCGGATGCGTTGTCTCTCCTGGAGGTGAAGCGCGGCCACGTCATTTTTTCGGAGAGGCTTCGCCCGGCGAAGATTGCCGGTTATCCGTTCACGCTCTTTCTGGGCGTTGCCGAAAAATCCCTGCCCGAACAGATGGCCCGGCACATTGCCGTTGTCACGGATATCCATAAAGATATCTACGATCATAATGTGATCATCCTGGAAACCGGCCTGCCCGAAAAAGAAAAACCACTGTCGCAGGCAAAGAATTTCATGACGGCCACGGTGTACCTGCCCCCCGGCGAAGACGTCTGGACCGGAGAGGCCCTGCGGCAGGAAGCCGAATCCATTCTGGAGAGGCTCGACGGTTTTTTCCCCTTTTTGAAAGACGGCATCGAGCTTTACGACCTTGACAAATCCATCGAACTTTCGTTGAATTACCGAACAGTTCTCTCGCCGAAATACAAGGTGCGCAACGCTTTTTTTACGTCTTTTTCGGCCAAGAGCGACCGGACAAGATTGCATAACGTATTTTTGACCGGGGCGTCGCTGTTGACGGACGCCGGCTTTGAAGCGGAGATTCTTTCCGGCAAAAATGCCGCCCTGAGGGTCTTACAGAAAGGAAAATAGTCTGATGAACCACAATTTCACGATCGCCCGTCTCGGCGTCTGCGCCATCGATTCGCCGCTGAATATCAACGGGTTTTTTTCGGACGATGACCGTATCCTGTTCAATACGCGACTGAAAGATTATGACGCGCTTACGGATTCAACGGGAACGCCTCTGTCTCTGGAAGCGGCAGGACCCCGAAAAAAAATATTTTTCGATCCCGGCCGGACCAAAGCGGCCATCGTCACATGCGGCGGGCTTTGCCCGGGCATCAACGACGTGATCCGCTCGGTGACCATGACGCTGTTTTACCGCTACGGCGTAAAAAATATTCTGGGAATCAAATACGGCCTGCGCGGCCTGAATCCTCTCTACGGCCATCAACCGATGCCCTTGACGCCGGACTTCGTGAAAGACATCACGCACATCGGCGGCAGCATCCTTTCTTCTTCGCGCGGTCCGCAGGATGTGAAAGTCATGGTGGATTATTTGGTGCAGCTGAAAATAGACGTCCTCTTTTGCGTGGGCGGCGACGGCACCATGCGGGCCGCGGAAAAAATCACGGCAGAGATCCACGCCCGGAAAAAGCAGATCGCCGTCATCGGCATTCCCAAGACCATCGACAACGATCTCAACCTGATCGAGAAATCTTTCGGCTTTGACACCGCCATCGCCAAAACCGTGGAAGCCGTCGGCAGCGCGCATGTGGAGGCCAAGGGCGCCTTCAACGGCATCGGTCTGGTCAAAATCATGGGGCGCCTGTCCGGCTACATCACGGCCACAACCGCTCTCGCCCAGGGAGACGCCAATTTTGTTTTGATCCCGGAGGTGCCGTTTGATCTGACAGGCGAAAAGGGGTTCCTCCACATCCTGGAAAAAAGAATGGAGGCCAGCGGACACGCGGTGATTCTCGTGGCGGAAGGCGCAGGCCAGGAATTAATGAAACAGGAAACAAAGGAAAGAAAAACGGACCCCTCCGGAAATATCCGGCTCCAGGATATCGGTTTGTTTTTGAAAAACGCCATCGAAGAACACTTCCGTAAAATTAATTTGGAAATCAATCTGAAATATATCGAGCCCAGCTACATGATCCGCTCCGTGCCGGCCAACGCGTCCGACAGCCTCTACTGCAGTTCTCTGGGACAGTATTCCGTGCATGCCGCCATGGCGGGGAAAACCGGTTTGCTGGTGGCGCTGCGCAGGGACGAATACGTCCATCTGCCTCTTAGCGCCGCGATTTCCGGCAGACAGATCGATCCGGACGGCAATCTCTGGTTCCGGGTGCTGGAATCGACCGGCCAGCCCGCACAGATGAAAAATTAAAAAACAGCTTGCAAAATAAAGCATTATGGCTTAGTAACGACGCACTTTTCTAAAGGAGTTTGATCATGTCTCGGATTTGTGAAGTATGTGGAAAAAAACCGGCCATCGGCAACAACGTCAGCCATGCCAATAATAAAACCCGTGTGATCTGGCGTCCGAATTTGCAGAAATTACGCTGTGTGGATAAAAAAACGGGGGCCGTGAAGCGGATGAAAGTCTGCACGCGCTGCATCCGCTCCGGGTTTGCGAAAAAAGCAACCTAACGCGTCGGAAGCCAACCGCAGTTCAGGATGGCCATGGCGGTCTCCTGAAGAAAATCATCATTTTCAATCGAGCCCAGAGCGTCCTGAAACAGCGCCGCGATGGCTTCGGCAAACATTTCATTGGTATTTCGAAGGCCGAATTTGTCCGTGAAAAGACGAATCCGGCCTTCGATATTCATCAACTTCTTCAGTCTTTCACGGGTAATGTAGGACACGGCGATCTTGAGAACCTCACGGCTGTGTTCGGGGTCAATTCCGTAAAGCCACGAAATATCAGAACTGAATTCATTTGCTCGCTTGTCGAACGTAAAATGCACCGCTTCTTCCAGAAGATCGATGGACCCGTTTTGGTCGATACGCGGCTGAATCACAAGGTCATAAATCATTTCCACCAGTAAATGAGACTGGTAGGCCGCGTCGCTGAAAGAGATTTCCCTGCCGATCATCCGGTACAAATTAATAATGTGGCCGACAAGATTACGCCCCTTCAGATAAGTATAGCCCGAAGAGTTCGGATCAAAGCCTTCCTGACAGGTCATCGAGATGCTTCCGTAATGCGCCAGATCGTCCACCAGAAGATGAAACATGACATAGGCCGTGCGCTGATGGTCGGGCGGCGCCTTGATGAACCGGGGGATGGAATGGGTCTGCCGGGAATCGATGTCTGGGTGAATCGTCAATAAATCCGGAGCGATATTGTAAATGTAAATATCCGGATCCGCGTCGTCGATTCCGGAGGCGCTCATCATTTGCTGCAATAAACAGGTATGGGTTAACATCAACATGAAAATGCCCGACCGCCGCGGAATTTACTTCATGCGCCGATTAGCATTTATTGTTTTAAAGATCAAGATGCCCTTGTTCCAAACCAGGCTTGAAGGAGCAGATGGGGGAGGATTTACTTCAGCCACGCCATCACTTCCGCCGCATTCCCGATTGTCACGGGATTCTGCTCGTTGCCGGAAATTCGGCGGGACATATACGGCACATTCTCTTTGAGAAACGCGTCCATCTCGCCCACCGTGATCTTCCGGTCGCGGTTGGCATCCGCCTCACCCTGCAGCCCTTTGAAAAAATAATACGTGTAGAGCGAGTGGCGCTTTTCCGGATACCAGGAAGACACCTGATCCACGGCGGCGCTGGTCATCAGCACCGCGTTTTTCGGCCCGCGAAATTCGCTCTTCACTTTCAGAATGCCGGGGCTCACATTCTTGAAGAGCATGCCGCGGTCGGAATTGCCGGAAAAACACGTATCCAGCACCACAGTGATTTTTTTGACCGGAATTTTGGAAAGATTGTCGTAGAACGTTTGCAGGCGGTAGCCGTTGGTTCTCAAATCCTGCGGATTGGCATCGACCGGCACAAAGTAGGCCTCCTGTGTTTCCAGGTCGGGTGCGCCGTGCCCGGTATAATAGACAAACACTTTCGATACGCCATCCTTCACATGGCGGAAGAGCCTGCCCCTGTGGTTTCTTTCATTGCCGAATAATTCATAGAATTTCCCGACCGTCGCGTCTTCCGCGTAAAGAATATTGGCTGGATCATAGCCCATCGTTCTGACAAGATATTCCTTCATCACCCGTGCGTCGCGGGCGGCAAATTCCACCTCCGGCAGTCCCGAGGCTGAATAATTGCGGTTGCCGATCACCACCGCCACATCGAATTTTCCCGCCTTCTGCCCGTCGGGAATATTCATGTCCACATCCACGGAAAGCCCGCCCGCCTTCGTGATCTCCTGCCTGGGCGCCGCGTCTTCGCCTCTGACCACAAATTCCCGCGCGCGGCGCTGCGGCGCGTTCATTGTAAGCGCCAGATCTTTTTGCGCGTTGAATTTCGGGCGCGCCTCCGTCAGGTTCACGGTGATGGGGATTTTTTCGCCGTCGGCAATGCGGTTGTTCGTGTAAAACATGAATTTGAAATCCCGGTATTGGCCGGACGGAATCACGTCCAGGTCAAAATGGGTCCGGGCGTCGCCCGCCAGAAAGACGTTTTGCCCCACCCGGACATCCGCCGCCACGCCGCGCGCGTCGCCGTGCCCCATGTTCTGCACGCGCACCGTCATTTCCACAATCTCCATCGGCTCCACGCGGCTGTTGCCGTTCTGGTCGTTGACGCGCATATCGGCGATGATCAGCCTGGGCGGCTCAAAGGCCTTCGTTTTGAAGGACACAATCATGGGATTGGGATCGAAGCCGTTGGCTTCGCGGATATCCACCGAAAGCGAGACGTTGGCCGTCGGAATATCCTCTGACGCGAAAAGCGCAATTTCCTTTTTCACCGTCCGTCCGGCGGGAATCGTGCCGATGACTGTCTCGCGGTCAAAGGAAAGTCCCTGAATTTTGCCCGCCGCTTTGATTGACGCCCGCACGTCGAAGGCGTCGCCTTTTCCGCTGTTGACCAGCGTGAGAATCAGCGTGCCCGTTTCTTCCGCGTTCAGAATCCGGTTTCCGGAAGGCTCGGCAAAGGCCGCCTGCGCTGAAAGATGCGGCGGTACCGGTGATACCTTCACGCGCAACTGCGCTTTTTCAGCCAGCGCCGAAGTTGACATCAACAGGAAAAGACAAATCAAAAAAACGATTTTTTTCATGATGTCCGTCTCCTTCCTCTTTTTCATGGAGTAATGAGGTCGTCGATATTTTATACAAACGCTAATCTAATTGCAACACCCAAACCATGGACAATTTGCACTATTGAAGCCTCAAACAACAATTAGGCAATATATTGCCGTAGCGCTGGCTTTAGCTGCGCTTTCCAAATCCCCCTCTTTTCCAAAGAACCGCCACACCAGTCCCCTCTTTTCCAAAGAACCACCGATCCAATCCCCCTCTTTTCCAAAGAACCGCCACACCAGTCCCCCTCTTTTCTAAATAACCACCGATCCAGTCCCCCTCTTTTCTAAAGAGGGGTTAGGGGAGATTTTGCTGAAATCAATTCTTCAGTCTCTCAAAAAATCCCCCTGAGTCCCCCTTTAGGAAAGGGGGACCTGCCAATTCTCCCTCCTTTTCTAAAGGAGGGCCGGGGAGATTTTGCTGAAATCAATCCTTCAATCTCTCAAAAAATCCCCCTGAATCCCCCTTTAGAAAAGGGGGACCTGCCAATTCTCCCCCTCTTTTCTAAAGAGGGGTTAGGGGAGATTTTGCTGAAATCGATTCTTCAATCTCTCAAAAAATCCCCCTGAATCCCCCTTTAGAAAAGGGGGACCTGCCAATTCTCCCTCCTTTTCTAAAGGAGGGCCGGGGAGGATTTTGCTGAAATCAATTCTTCAGTCTCTCAAAAAATCCCCCTGAGTCCCCCTTTAGGAAAGGGGGACCTTTCCGCTCCATATCCCGATTTTAAAAACCAGAAAACAGAAAATCAGAACTCAGAAAACTATCGCGCGGAAAGAGCCATCCGGAAACCGCTGCCGTAGACCCGGACCCCCGGATTGAACCTGACCCGGTACGCCGCGCGGACGAACCCCGGTCTGGTGCCCCAGGAACCGCCACGCAGGACGCGATAAGAACCGGAAGACGGGCCGTCAGGATTATCCCTCGGACTCTGACTGTAATACTTCTCTCCATACCAGTCCGAACACCACTCCCAGACATTCCCACTCATATCATACAATCCCAAACCATTGGGGCGTTTCTGGCCTAGGGGGTGGGTATTGCTTCCGGAATTTTTATAATACCAGGCTACGGCATCCACATCATTCCCGCCGGCATACTTTTCGCTCTTCCCGCCGCTTCTGGCCGCGTATTCCCACTCGGCTTCCGTGGGAAGACGATACTGTTTGCCGCTCCGGCTGTTGAGTCTCTGAAGAAATTGCTGAATGTCGTTCCAGCTTACAGTCTCCACCGGGCAGTTGTCGCCGCAGTTTTTGAAAGAAGATGGGTTCTCCCCCATAACCGCTTTCCATTGCCCTTGCGTGACTTCGTATTTCCCGATGTAGAAATCATTGATGCAGACTTCATGGACGGGTTTTTCATCGTCCCAACCATCGCCAAACGTGTCGCCCATCCGGTAGCAGCCGCCTTTGACGAATACCATTTCCATGCCGGTGTTCGGGTCTGTAAAAGATTTACCGCCCGCCGTCACGTCAAAAGTAACGTCTTTGTCGAGGCCGCGCGGGAAATCCTGCAAGACGTTCCACCAGATGGTCTTGCCCTTCCCCGGCTTGACTTTGCCCAGATCGCCTTCCATGTGCAGCGCATCGGCCTTATGTTCCGTCCCGCCGATGGCGGCGGAAACGCTTACGTCCGCCTCGTTCTCATCGCCTGCAAGATCATAGGTGATCTGGACGCGGTTTCCCACCTGCCTGGTGATGACGTTTTTGACCTCCGCGGCCTGAGCGGCAAATGCCGTTAAAAAGAAAGCAGCGAAAATGAAAATGACTGTTTTTGTTTTCATGAAAACCTCATCCGTGTATTTAGTTGCGCTTTAAAAATCCCCCTGAATCCCCCTTTAAAAAAGGGGGACTTGCCAGATCCTTTCCGATTGCTATCGCATCAGCCCCCTCTTTTCCAAAGAACCACTGCACCAGTCCCCCTCTTTTCTAAAGAGGGGTTAGGGGAGATTTTGCTGAAATTAATTCTTCAACCTCTCAAAAAATCCCCCTAAATCCCCCTTTACAAAAGGGGGACTTGCCAATTCTTCCCCTCTTTTCTAAAGAGGGGTTAGGGGAGATTTTGCTGAAATCAATTCTTCAACCTCTCAAAAAATCCCCCTGAATCCCCCTTTAAAAAAGGGGGACTTGCCAGATCCTTTCCGATTGCCATCGCATCAGCCCTCTCTTTTCCAAAGAACCACTGCACCGGTCCCCCTCTTTTCTAAAGAGGGGTTAGGGGAGATTTTGCTGAAATTAATTCTTCAATCTTTCAAAAAATCCCCCTAAATCCCCCTTTACAAAAGGGGGACTTGCCAGATACTTTCCGATTGCCATCGCATCAGCCCCCTCTTTTCTAAAGAACCACCGATCCAGTCCCCCTCTTTTCTAAAGAGGGGTTAGGGGAGATTTTGCTGAAATCAATTCTTCAACCTCTCAAAAAATCCCCCTGAATCCCCCTTTAAAAAAGGGGGACTTGCCAGATCCTTTCCGATTGCCATCGCATCAG
>JAAZHX010000062.1 GCA_012510495.1 Smithella sp. | reverse complement strand
CACCAAGTGACCCGTCAACGCGGCGCGAACCGCAATATCGGCCGTCTCTTTGTCGCGAATTTCGCCGACCATGATAATATCCGGGTCCTGACGCAAAATATGCCGGAGCCCGCGCCCGAATGTCAGTCCACGGCGGGGGTTGACCGGAATCTGAACGATCCCGTCAAGTTGATATTCCACCGGATCCTCAATGGTGATGATCTTGCGGCTGGGATCATATATACGATTCAGCGAGGCATACAGCGTCGTCGTCTTACCGCTGCCGGTCGGCCCCGTCACCAGCACGATCCCGTGCGACTTGCCCAGACAGTGCGCATACCCCTTCAGCGTCTGTTCGTCCATGCCGAGGTCGCCCAGCGCGATCAGGGCGGCACTGCGATCCAATAAACGCATCACAATCGTCTCGCCGAAGATCGTCGGCACGGTCGATACACGGATGTCGATCTTGCCCTTGGTCCCGAGAAACTCGATATGCCCGTCCTGCGGCACAAACCGCTCGGCAATGTTCATATTGGCCATAATCTTGACACGCGAGACAATCGCCGCGTGCAGCCGTTTGGGCGAAGAGGATTTTTCGATCAACACCCCGTCGATGCGGTACTTGATCCGCACGTCTTTTTCAAAGGGTTCGATATGCACGTCGCTGGCGCGCGACTCCACCGCCTCCAGTAAAATCAGATTCACCAGGTTGACCAAGCTCGGCTCGCGGGCCAGTTCATGCAGCTTGGCCGTGGTCAACTGATCCCCTTCCAGCACCTCGACATCCGACGTTTCGGCCTTTTCGCCCGGCGCTAAGTCACGCAGCATTCGTGCCACATTGCTGCCGTAATATTTCAGAATCGCCTTTTCAAGATCGGACGTCGGGCAGTAACACCGCCGGATCACCAGACCCGTCAAAAGCCGCAAATCGGCAATCGCCTCATGATCAAACGGATCGGCCATCGCCACTATCAGCCGACCGTTTTGACGCTCCACCGGAATCAGACTGTGTTGGCTGACCACCTCGGCCGGAACCATCGCCAACACGTCCCGGTCGATGGTGCGATCCTCCAGCGTCACTGTATCCAGTCCGGCCTGCTTGACCAGCGCCTCCAGCAGACGACGATTGCTGATCGCCTTGTTGTCACACAATATCTGCCCCAGCTTGTGACCCGATGTCTTCTGCGTCTCAAGTGCAGCCTCAAGCTGTGCGGTTGTGATATGGTTGCCTTCACACAGTAATTCGCCCAGTCGTTTCGTCACGTCAAATGTCCTTTAATGAAACCTTAAGTCTCTTCTGAAACATCACCACCGTGGTGACAATTCAGCGCCAACAGTTATATCCAAAAAACACACATAACAATAGTCTAAAATATGAAAAATACCCAATCATCAGCCATGACACCACAAACATGCAACAAAAGATATACTTCAAAAACTTTGTTGCAGTTGCAAAAAAACGAATTCATTCTCTATGTCGCAGGAAAGCGTCAAAATGTTTCAACAAAACGGAACAAATTCTTCTTTGAAACAATTTATCTTAATAATTTTACATTTTTAAGGTCCCATAACCTTATTGGTTACAGTCGTGATGTATAGAGATGCCCCTAATATATAGGATTACGTGTGCCAAGGATTTTCATTTTCCAGATCCTCTTCAGCCTTAAAGTCTTAAATTATCTGGAAAAACTCAATGAAGACGACAATATAAATATATTACATCGAAATAACAACGAGGCATCCATTAAAGCTACTGAATGTCCGTTTCTTGGGAGACGGGGCGTCATCCGAAGTAAGCTTAACGAACCGGGCGGATCACTATTGTTCAGATTCATGGATAGTGAGTTAAAAAAGAGATAAAGCATATCCGGTCACTTGAACAGATCGGGTCTTGTTGAACCCTCAGGCGGGGGGCTTGCTTTGTATCTGGTCAAGCTGGGTCGTGAAT
>JAAZHX010000207.1 GCA_012510495.1 Smithella sp. | reverse complement strand
TGCTCGGTGAGTGGGAAAAGGGCATCCAATATGGCAACGCTGCCCTGCGCGACGGACCCAGCGACCCAAACCTCTATGCCAACCTGGGCACGCTCTACTTCCGCAAAAATGAATTCAATCGAGCGGCAGAATACCTGGAGCTGGCTGTCAGGGGCGGCACAAACGATGATGGTGTGGCGGTTGAGGGCATCCCGCTTTCTTACGACCTTTCCACCATTGAAACCTACAGTCGTTATGGTCTTGCCATGGCACGCATCAACAACTGCAGCCAGGCAGTCACCATCGCCAACGCGCTGCTCTCGACCGTTGCTGATAACGATAACGCGGTCTATAATGCCAACGAAATCCTCACGATTTGTGAAGACAACATGCTCAACCCGCCCACAGCCACACCGGCGCCCACACCCACAACTGTAACCGGACCGACCGCCACCGCCCAACCTTAGCCATGTACATCGACGAACGCAAAAACCTTTTTCGCAGCCCGCGCGGTTCTTCGAACCCTTACTTTGTCATGGCGATTTTGCTCGTGGTCGTGTTGCTGATCGCGGTGGTGCGCGGCTTTGCCCAGGGCGAAATCTGGCCCCCCTTGGTGCCAACCCCAACCCCCACGCGCACGGTCAACTCTTTCGTGGTTGAAGGCGACACGCATTTCGAGGCAGGCAACCTCGATAAGGCGATCGAATCTTACCGGCAGGCGTTGGTGCTGGAACCGAACGATGCCCATATTTCCGCCGAGCTGGCATCGATCATGGTCTACTCTTCCTACACCATGACCACCGACCGGGAGCGCCTGGACCGACTGAACGAAGCTCTTGAAGTGATCGACCAGGCAAAAGCCGAGCAACCGAACAATTCGGAGGTTCTGGGGGTGCGCGCCAACGTCTTGAGCAGCCTGGCAAACTCAAACCTGCCGGAAGTGGAAAAGCAAAACTTCCGCAACCTGGCAGAATCAGAAGCCTTGATCGCCATCCAGCTTGATAACGGCAACCTGCTTGCCAAAGCCTATTATGCCGAAATATTGATGGACCAGTTCAAGTACGAACAGGCTAACGACTATATCTCGCAGGCAAGAGAAAACGGCGGCGAAAATTTGATGGATGTCTGCCGCATCCAGGCTTATATCTTCGAGATGTTCCGCGAATATAACCTGGCGATCGAGTGGTACAAACAGGCTTCCGACATCGCTCCAAACCTGACCTTTCTCTATAACCGCATTGGTGTGCTCTATCGTTACCTCATGCAATATGACACCGCCCTCGAATATTTCGCTAAGGCTGCCGGGCTCAACAACCAGCTCGGAATAGCCGACCCGATTCCATACATGGCGATTGCCAACACCTATATCCGCATGGGTGAAGCCATGGCAGCCTCGCGCAACGCCTATCGCGCGCTCGAGATCAACCCCTACAACCCCGATACCTATGGTCAGGTCGGCGTAATCTATTATCGCGCCCGCAACTATGAGGGCTCAATTTTGATGCTGCGCTGCGCGGTATCCGGCTGTGACGCCGAGCAATCCTGCGAAGCTCGCGAAGATGTCCCCTGTGAGAGTGATATTGTCATCTCGCCCCTGCCGCTCACAAACAGTACCGTGCTCTACTATTACACCTACGGCTCCGCGCTGGCAGGCTTGCACCGCCCGGGGATTGACGATAACTGTGCCGAAGCAGCGGCCGTCTTTCGGCAGATCCGCGAGCAGTTTCTGGACAACGACATCGTCATGGGCATCGTAACCGCCAGCGAAAACATCTGCCGCATCAACCCCGATGAGCCGGTAGCGACAGAATTGCCCAGCCCAACCCCCGCCGGCACCCCCACACCAATCCCAACCGAAACCCCCATATCCATCCCCACCCTCACCCCCACGCCTTAAGTATTTTTGGGGTTTTACCCACCGTTTATGGGACGTTCGACCCCCTCACCCCCTTTAATTCCCCCTCTAAAGAGGGGGTTATGTATGTTACCCCCTCTTTAGAGGGGGGTAGGGGGGTGATAGAACAAGCCACCCTCCACCGTTTTGAATTACTGATGAGCGACCTCTTGTTGTTAAACTACCAGGTCCCGCTGCAGGCAGGTTATAATCATCCCATCACATCCCAGGGAGACGAATCCAAACCATGCCCGAACCCAGGAACACCAACCACACCAACCAAACCCAACGCGCCGAACTCCACCGCTCGATCTGGAAGATCGCGGACGACCTGCGCGGTGCCGTCGACGGCTGGGATTTCAAGCAATACATCCTGGGCATGCTCTTCTACCGCTATATCTCCGAAAATTTGTCTGAACACATCAATGCCAACCAACACAAAGCCGGTCAGCCCGGTTTTAACTACGCCAAACAAACCGATCAATACGCCGAAAATGCCCGCCAATCCATGGTCAACACCAAGGGTTTCTTCATCCTCCCGAGCGAGCTCTTCGAAAACCTCCTCAAAACCGCCCCTCACGATCCCGATCTCAATATGACCCTGGCGAGAGTCTTCAAAAATATCGAAGCTTCCACCCTCGGTGCCCAGAGTGAGCGCAACTTCAAAGGTCTCTTCGACGACATCGACGTCAACAGCAACAAGCTCGGCAGCAGCGTGGCAGAGCGCAACAAACGCCTGGTCAGCATGATGAACGGCATCGGCGAGATGAAACTGGGTGTCTACAAAGAAAACCATATCGATGCCTTTGGCGATGCCTATGAATATCTCATGACCATGTACGCATCCAATGCCGGTAAAAGTGGCGGTGAATTTTTCACTCCCCAATACGTTTCCGAATTGCTCACACGGATTGCCCTCGTCAATAAAAGCGAGGTCAACAAGGTCTACGACCCCGCTTGTGGGGAGGATGTCATAATAGTGACAAGGGGTAAAAAC
>JAAZHX010000241.1 GCA_012510495.1 Smithella sp. | reverse complement strand
GCGTCAGGTGGTGTGCGATCACCAAACCACCAGAAAGGGTAGTACCAATTTTTCGTTTAAAATCGACATTGAGCTGGCTGGCATATTCCAGGGCAGTATGCAAAGGCAGATAAGCGAGAATGTCTTCACCCCCAGCGTAAATGCAGGTTCCTGCTTGCTTTTTAATCTCATCCGGAAGTGTTGCTGCAAACGTGCTCAGATCTTGAGAGAGCTTACTGTGCGAATTGATATCCACTAAGTCGCTGATTCGCTTGCCCATGTTATCGCCATCGGCAATGAATAAACAATAGTAAGGATTAGGCAGCTCCCCATCAAAAGCATCGTTCACAATTTTCCTATATTTTTTAAGATCTTCGTCCTTGCTTGGGAGCTCACCGAGGTATTCTCGAAAACGGCTTTCGAACACTAAGCTGGCATTTTCCGCAATTTCTTCATCCGGAATCCCTGCTTCGATCAGAAGCATTTTCAGGTCCTGAATTAGTTGCTTCTGTTTAGACTTCGTAAGGGTGCTCATCAAGGGCGCAGCAGCCACATCCGAAGTACTGGGAAAATTATGCTCATCACTCAATCTACCAAGCCGCTTGAGCAAGTCGACCCCGGATAGCCTCTCTGCCCCTCTGGCACGATAGACCTTGTAAAGAAATTGTGCCGCGTCTGCCCGATTGTAATGTGGTTCCGGGATCACAGACTCTCGAATACCGTCCAGTGACGATTTTGGAACGAAGTCGCCATCATCAATCTTAAAATCCCTGGTATTCTTCCGGGCTGCGAGCAGCGCTTCAGCCTGATCGCGAGCCTGGGGATAATTATCTTCTTCAAAAGGTACTGCCACCCAATAAAACTCGAGCAGTTCTTCAATTTGCTTCTTGGGAAGTTCAGGATCGGTGAAAGTAAAGGTTGGATTGGCATTGTGAACCTTGACCTGATTCTCAATATGCACCATTGCCTCGTCCCACAGGTCCATCAGGCTTTTAAAAGCTGCTTCCTTGATTTCATTTGCCTTCTTTTTGTCAAATTCCTCGAAGACAGCGCTGACCCGGTTGGGAGAGCTAAAGTCAGAATTGAGGTTAAGATTGCTGGGATCTACCGGATTTGGGAAAATTAACGTTCCGCCAAGCGTCAGCACTTCCCTGGCGACAGCCTTGGCAATTGTGCTCAACATCCAGGATCCATACCAGAGATCCCGGCTTCTGCGAGCGTTTACAATGAATTCTTGAACTGGTCCGATTGAACATAAGAATAAGTGAGCCATAACACCTCCTGCTCTGTGATTGGTTAAGCGGAGAACCGCTCGTGATTAGACAGACCTTGCCCTTTGCCAACAATTGCTTTGAATATTCAGATTATTGCGTCCCTCCCTGGCATCTTTGTTTAATATTGATACAGACTGTCTCGACAATCGGCAGTCCTTAGTGCCAAATCATTATTAGCCCACCCCGGTTAGAAAAAACGGTGCCCAGTAGTAAGGATGGCTCCATTGGGGTTGTTGGTGGATTTCCAGTTGCGCCTGGCGCAGGGCATCGTGTTTTTGCATACCTTGGTTGATCAACTCGTAAAACCTGACCATCAGTTTCTCGGTGGATTGGTCGTCCACCGACCAGAGCGATCCGACCACCGCTTTTGCTCGCGAGGAGATGAAGGCAGTCAGCAAACCGGTGAGTTCTTCACCTTTTGAAATTTTGGATAAACCGGACAAACAGGCGCTCATCACCACCATCTCAGTGCCCGAGAGGTTCATGCGGGTCATGACATCTCTCACCGTAAGCCAACCGTCCTCCAGCAATAATCCTGAAAGCTGTGGCTGCTCCGGGTTGAAAATGCCATGACAAGCAAAGTGAAGAGTTTGGCTGCCAGGTGCCTGGCTGAGCACGTTTTGGATTATTGCATTTTGTCCCGTTAAGGGGGGTTCTGAACTGAATAATCCCGAGATTGCAGCCACTTCGTTGTCGACCGCTTTAAGGTAGGCAGGAGCAGCCAGGGCACCGGCATAGC
This sequence comes from Smithella sp., assembly GCA_012510495.1. Classification (GTDB taxonomy): domain Bacteria; phylum Desulfobacterota; class Syntrophia; order Syntrophales; family Smithellaceae; genus UBA8904. Next base: position 1,812 of record JAAZHX010000241.1, on the reverse strand, counting down.
CCACGGCGGTAATCGCGCGGGATGGAACTTTGAGCTCGGGTAAGATTTCTGCCTGGGCATGCATTGCTTCGAGCGTGCCAAGCGACGTCGCGGCCTTGAGATGGTAGCAGTCCAGCAGGTAACTGCCATCCTTGGGATTGGTGAAAGCAGCGAAAGGCAGGTGGTGCAGCCCGGCAAACGGAGCGATAACCAGGCTGCTGCCTTTTCCTGGGAGCCAGGGAATCAATGGCTCAATAAGGACCGACCATGCTTGCTCTAAAACAAGGTTCAACAGTAACCTGGCAAACTCACTGTGAAGGTTTGAGAAGGCAGATTGATAATGATTCAGGAGTTCTTCAACGCCCTCAATCTTTTTAATATACAAGTTGTCACTAACCACCACGAAAGCAACCCAGCCACCGCTGTGTTTGTAGTAGCTTATCAATGCCGCATTTTCCTGTTTCGCCAGGTTAACGGCATCTTGCAGGTTAAACGGAGGAGCAGAGACTGTCATGGCAAACACCGGCGCTTTTCTTTCCAGGATTTGCCAGAGCGTCTCTTCTTTTTCGCGCTTTTGGCTCAATTCAGCGTTTACGTCTTCAGGCGGGCGCCTGAACCTGGTTATGTCTGGGTCAGTCCAACCAACGGTCTCATCGCCTGCTTCAAGCTGGTTGAGCAGCGAGTTAATCTTCTGCTGTACCTTTTGCAGCTCATTAAGGTCAGCTTGCAGGTCTTCGTCATCGGTGGCAAAGTTGCTCAGGTCTGTCACCTGGTTGTGCAGCGTGTCCACCAGTGCCCGCGATTTGGCTGCTTCAGCATAGCGCAGGGCTTTTTCGGGTTGGTCGAGCTTCAGGCAGCAAAAAACTAACCTGGCGTAAGCTTCGGAATAATCACTGAGCATCTTCTCCCGCCCTCGTCTGCTTTGACGTGACGCGCGCTGCACTTCCAGGCTGGCTGCCATGCCTTCATAAGCCTTAAGTGCAGCTTGAATATTATTGGTGCCTAAATGGAGATTTGCCAGGTCTTGTTGATACATAGGTTTATCTATTTGACTGTCCGGCAAATTTTCCAAAGCTTCTTCGTAGAATGCTATGCTATTTTCCAGGTCCTGCTTCCCACTCATAAGTGAATAACGGTTCTGACGCGCGATTGCGAGTCCTTGTAAGAAGAGCGGACGATTTATATCTCCCTTCTGGGTCAAAGCCAAAGCTTTCTGAAAGAGCGCTATGCTTATACCCAGGTCCTTATAGTTACCTCGGAACCTGGACTTTTGAAGAAGTGCAAGAGCCAGGTTGTATAAATAAGGCGGAGGGTCTGTGTGCCCCTCTGGAGTCAAAGCCAGAGCTTGTTGAAAGAGTGCGATGCTTTCATCCAGATTTTGGTAACAACCAGGACGGGTGTAGCTATTGAACATTGCTATTGCCAGGTTGTTTAAATACATCGGGCGATCATTGGCATCTTCGGGGGTCCTCTCCAGCGCTCTCTTAAAGAGTGCAAGGCTTTCGTCCTCGTCTTGTTCCACCCCTCTGAGCTGGTAACGCTCTCGAAGTGCGACCGCAAGACTGATTAAGCACCTTGTGCGATCAGTGGATTCCTCAGAGGCCGTTCTCAGCGCTTCTTCAAGGAGTGTAATGCTTTTGTCTACATCCTGCTCCGTACTCTTAAGTGAATACCGATCTATAAGTGCAATCGCCAGACTGTTTAATCGCCTTGGGCGATCGTTGTCATTTTTAGGTGTCTTCTCCAGCACTTTTTCGAAGAGTTGAATGCTTTTTTCCAGGTATTTTTCCTTCCCCCTGAGCTGATACCAATCTCGAAACGCGAGTGCCTGGC
>JAAZHX010000156.1 GCA_012510495.1 Smithella sp. | reverse complement strand
TCATAGGGCAGATCAACAACCAGCACGCCGTTCACGCCCGCATGCCGGGCAGCTTGAGCAAAGTTTTTCACACCGTAGGCAAAGATGGGATTGAAGTAACCGAAAAGGACAATCGGAATATCGGAGGTCTTGCGCACGTCGGCAACCATTTTCAGCACACCTTTCAAAGTCGTCCCGGCTTTGAGCGAGCGTTGAGCCGCCGCCTGAATAACCGGCCCGTCGGCCGTGGGATCGGAGAAAGGTACGCCGATTTCCAGGATGTCCACTCCGGATTTTTCCAGAGCAAAGATTAGTTGCTTTGTAATATCAAGCGACGGATCGCCTGCCGTTAAATAAACAATCAGTGCCTTTTCATTTCTGGCGCGTAATTCCGAAAATTTATTTTCAATTGGTTTCATCAGCCCATAACCCCCTTCTCGATAATCGTCTGAGCGTCCTTGTCGCCGCGCCCCGACAGACAAATCACAATAATTTTATTCTTAGTCATTTTGGGCGCCAGTTTCATCGCGTAGGCGATCGCATGCGCGCTCTCCAGCGCGGGAATAATGCCTTCCTTCAGCGACAAAAATGAAAAAGCCTTAATCGCTTCCTTATCCGTTATCGTTACGTATTTGACTTTTTTCGTAGCATGAAAATAGGCATGCTCGGGACCCACACCGGGATAATCCAGGCCGGCGGCAATGGAATAGGCATCGCGCACCTGTCCATGTGCGTCCTGAAGGAGATAGGTTTTATTTCCATGCAGAACGCCGGCTTTGCCGCCATTGATGCTGGCCGAATGTTCAGACGTATTCATGCCATGACCTGCCGCTTCCACGCCATACATGGCAATATTTTTTTCATTACGGAAAGGGTAGAAAGTGCCCATGGCGTTGCTGCCGCCCCCCACGCAGGCGATCATCACGTCGGGATATCGGCCTTCGAATTTCATGATTTGCCTTTTCGTTTCTTTGCCGATGACCGACTGAAAATCGCGTACCATCCCCGGATAAGGATGCGGCCCGGCCGTTGTGCCGATCACGTAAAATGTGTCACGCACTGAAGATACCCAGTAGCGCATGGCTTCGTTCATCGCGTCTTTAAGCGTGGCGGTGCCGCTTTTCACCGGCACGACTTCCGCGCCCAGGGTCTTCATCCGGAAAACATTGGGCGCCTGCCGGCGGATGTCCTCTTCGCCCATAAATATTTTGCATTCCATTCCGAAGAGCGCCGCGACTGTCGCCGTGGCGACACCGTGCTGTCCCGCGCCGGTTTCCGCGATGACTTTCTTCTTGCCCATCCGGCGCGCCAGCAGCGCCTGCCCCAGCGTATTGTTTATCTTATGGGAGCCGGTATGGTTCAGATCTTCGCGCTTCAGGTAAATTTTCGCGCCGCGTAAAGATTCCGACATTCTTCTTGCGCAGTAAAGTGGCGTGACGCGTCCGGCATATTCCCTCTGATACCATTCAAACTCTTTCTCGAAGCCCCTGTCCTTTTGTGCGATTTTGTAAGCCTTTTCCAGCTCGATTAATGCGGGCATCAGCGTCTCGGCAGCATAGCGTCCGCCGAAAATGCCGAAATGGCCGTTTTTGTCAGGCAATGTATTCTTCATGTGTCCCTCTTTTTAAAAATGGATTGAAAATTTTCATGCTTTGTATCGAAGGCCCGGATGGTGTCAAAGATACGGGCCAGCTTCTGATGATCTTTTTTCCCCGGCGATGCTTCCACTCCGCTGTTGATG
>JAAZHX010000152.1 GCA_012510495.1 Smithella sp. | reverse complement strand
CAAAAAGCCCTGAAAGTCTGATCCCTCTATTGCACAATGATCGCTTATGAAAAAGAACTGAATCCTGAACAATACTGCGTTGTCATGGAAGAAGGCGGACCGATTCTCGTTCTGGCCGGGGCCGGAAGCGGCAAGACGCGGACACTGACATACCGTGTGGCGCGCCTGCTGGAAGACGGGGCGCCGCCGGAACGCATTCTCCTGGCAACCTTTACCAACAAAGCCGCCCGTTCCATGCTCTCCCGTGTGGAAACCCTGGTGAACAGTTACACCGGAAAAATTATGGGCGGCACGTTTCATTCGATCGCCCATCGGATTTTGAGAAGCTATGCTTTGCTCCTGGGGTACTCTAGGAGCTTTTCCATTGTGGACGCCGAAGATGCGCGCCAGATCGTTGCGCAGTCCATGAACGACCTCCACATCGACGCCAGGCTCTCCAAATTTCCCAAAAGCGCGATTCTTGCGGAAATGGTCAGCCTTGCCGTCAATACCGAAAGCGCGCTGGAAGATGTGGTGGAATCCCGCTTCCCTTTCTTTTTGCACCTGACCCAGGAAATCCATGCGATTGCCCGGCGCTACGAGCAGAAGAAAAAAGAACTCAACGTGATGGATTTCGACGATCTCCTCGCCAACTTCCGCCGTCTCCTCCGGGATCATCCCGATGTGCTGCAGACGCTTTCTCAACGGTTTCAGCATGTGCTGGTGGACGAATATCAGGATACCAACGTTCTCCAGGCGGATATTGTTGATTTGATCGCCTCCGGGCATCGCAACCTGATGGTGGTGGGAGACGATTCACAGAGCATTTATTCTTTCCGCGGCGCCAATTTCGAAAATATTCTGTATTTTCCCAAGCGCTATCCCGACTGTAAAATATTCAAACTGGAGACGAACTACCGCAGCACGCCGGAAATTCTGCATCTGGCCAATCTGAGCATCAACCAAAACGAAAATCAGTTTTCCAAGGTGCTCCATGCCGTTCGCGACAGGGGAACCAGGCCCATCCTCGTTTCCGCGCAAAATGTTTTGAAGCAGGCGGACTTTGTCGCGCAACGGATTAGCGAGCTGGCCCGCGCCGGAGTGGCGTTCGGCGACATGGCCGTGCTCTACCGGGCGCACTATCATTCGATGGAAGTGCAGATGGAGATGGTGCGGCGCGACATTCCCTTTGACATCCGCTCCGGCATCCGTTTTTTTGAGCAGGGGCACGTCAAGGACGTGACCTCCTACATGCGCGTGCTGGTCCGTCCGGACGATGAACTGGCCTGGCGAAGATTGATGATGATGTATCCCAGAATCGGCAAGGTCACGTTTAAAAAAATCTGGGACAGGCTTTCCCGGCAGGAGAACCCTCTGGAAGCGCTGCTTGCGGAATCGTTTCTCAAAACAGCGCCCAAGCCCGCGCAGGCGGGCCTCGGTCAATGCCGGAAGACATTGCAGGCGTTGCTTTCTCTGGAAGTTTCCGATCGGACACCCGGAAAAATCATCAATCTGCTCCTGCATCAGGGCGGCTACCGGACGCATCTTCAAGATACATATTCCGACGCGGCCGGGCGGGAAGAGGATCTGATTCAACTGGGAAATTTTTCCTCCAGGTTCGAGACTATGGAGGACTTTCTCAACGAACTGGCGCTCTTAACCAATATGTCCAAAGAAGAAGATGTCGGGGAGCGGCAGGGCGACCGGGTGATCCTGAGCACGATTCATCAGGCCAAAGGCCTGGAATGGTCTTACGTGTTTATCATTGGGTGCGCCGACGGCATGATCCCCCTGCAGCGCGCGCTCAGAGAGCCGGGCGGAGAAGAAGAGGAAAGAAGGTTGTTTTATGTGGCGGTGACGCGCGCCAGAGATCAGCTGTATCTTTCCTATCCCGTCCTGGATTACAGCCGTTCCGCGGGCACGCTGATGCTTTCTTCTTCGCGTTTTGTGGATGAAATAGCCCCCCTGTCGCCACAGGACGAACAGCGCCCATTTGAACAGTGGGCGCTGTTCGATGATGTTTGAGAGGCATTCTGCCAGGGCGCGTCATACCCCGCCGGCAGCACAGGCGGCGGCGCGGTAAATGGTGGCGCAGACCAAACCTCCCGCCGCTCTGGTTTTTTTAAGTTCTTCCGTTATTCCGTTTCGTAGCAGGCCAGAACCTCGCCGAAGTAAAGCGTGTGATAATCTTTTTTGGGATAGACCGTCGAATTATAGCTTTCATCCAGATGAGCCGGGTTCATGGCGGATTTATAAACGATTCTGCATTCGAAGTGAATTCCCGGAACCGCAATGATCGGGGATGCGACGCGCTGCCCGTTTGCCGTTTTCAGAGTGCAGCTCTTGAACTTGTCCATATCCCGGCCCGATTTGGTTCCGCAAAAAGCCGTTTCCCTGCTCAGGTCGCCGGAAGGCACGGTGACCGTAAAGTCTGACGCCTTTTCCATGAGGCCGAAGGTGTGGCGGGAGTCGCGAACGGCCACCATCAAAACCGGTTTCTGCCAGACCACGCCGAACATGGCCCAGCCAATGGTCATGGTGTTGAGCGCATCCGCCGCCTGAACGGTCAGAAAAGCGCCTTTTCGGATTTTGTTCATGGCTTCGTCGGCCATGCTCATATATTTTAACTTTTTCATCTTAACCTCTCTTTTGACAAGCGTCTTTGACGCGGCGGCCATGCCTTTTGCCGCCTTAGGCTTCGTGGCATTTTTCCCGTAAACCCTTTCATACGCGGCACAGTACGGACAGATTCCTTAAGGCACTGCCGGGAAAATTAAACAATCTTCAGCGACAATTCCATCAATTGTTCAATACTCACGCCCGACGGAGCGTCGGACATCAAATCCGCGGCCTTTTGTGTTTTCGGGAAAGCGATGACATCGCGGATCGATTCCGCCCCCGTCATGATCATCGTGAGCCGGTCCAGACCGAACGCCAGTCCTCCGTGAGGCGGCGCCCCGTATTCGAGAGCGTCGAGCAGAAACCCGAATTTCAGCCTCGCCTCTTCATCGCTTAAGCCCAGCGCGCTGAAGACCTGCGCCTGGGTGTCCTTGCGGTGGATGCGGATGCTTCCGCCGCCGATCTCCGAGCCGTTGAGCACCAGGTCATAGGCCCGGGCCCGCACCTTTCCCGGATCGGTGGTCAAAAGCGGAATGTCCTCCAGAAACGGCGAGGTGAAGGGGTGATGCGTGGAGACGAACCTCTTTTCCGACTCCGAATATTCCATCAGCGGAAATTCGGTGACCCAGGTAAAGGCCAGTGCGTCTGGGTTGATCCGGTTCAGCTTTTTGCCCAAGTGCAGCCGCAGATTGCCCAGGGCGTCGCAGGCCGTTTTGGTCGTGTCCGCGACAAAGAAGATAATGTCGCCTTCTTTAGCGTCCATGGCCCGGCCGATCGCAGCCGCTTCCTCGGGTTTCAAAAACTTGTAGATGGGGGAGGTCCAGTCGGCGGCATTGACCTTGGCCCAGGTCAGTCCTTTGGCGCCGTACACGGCCACAAAATCCGCCAGAGCGTCGAGGTCTTTCCGGGAAAGAGAAGAGGCCTGGTCGGCTTTGACTGCTTTGACGACGCCCCCGGAAGCAATGGTTTCGGCGAACAGCTTGAAGCCCGAATCCTTCACGATGGCCGTGAGGTCCGTAATCTCCATGCCGAAACGCACATCGGGGTTGTCCTTGCCGTAACGGCTGACGGCCTCGGCGTAGGTCAGCCGGGGGAACGGCAGCGGCAGATCGATGTTCAGACAGGTCTTGAAAATCGCCGTCATCAGCCCCTCCATCATCTGCAAAATGTCTTCTTCCGAAACGAAGGACATCTCCACATCGATTTGCGTGAATTCCGGCTGGCGGTCGGCGCGCAAATCCTCGTCGCGGAAGCATTTGACAATCTGAAAATAACGGTCAAATCCGGAAACCATCAAGAGTTGCTTGAAAATCTGCGGGGATTGGGGAAGCGCGTAAAACGTGCCCCTGGAGATGCGGCTGGGAACGAGATAATCCCGCGCGCCTTCGGGTGTGCTCTTGGTCAGGAAGGGTGTTTCCACTTCAATGAATCCGTTGTCGTTGAAATACTGCCGTGTGGCAATTGCCAGCCTGCTGCGCAAAAAAAGATTCTTTTGAAGGGTGGGACGCCTTAAGTCCAGATAGCGGTATTTGAGTCGGACATTTTCGGAAATGTCTTCATCGTCGAACGAGAAGGGGGGTGTTTTGGATTCATTCAGGATTTCCAGTTCGGAAATGACGACCTCCACCTGCCCGGTGGGCATCGTCGGATTCTCCATACCCGCGGGCCTTCGGCGTACTTTGCCTTTCACGGCCAGGACATATTCGCCGCGGATCTTGTGCGCTTCTCCATGGACGGCTTCACCCGCTTCGGGATGAAAAACAATCTGTGCGATGCCTTCGCGATCCCGCAAATCGACAAAAATGACGCCGCCGTGATCGCGCCGACGGCGCACCCAGCCCATCAAAACAACTTCTTTGCCTTCATCGGCGCTGCTTAAGCTTCCGCAGTAATGGGTCCTTTTTTTGTGTGTAATAAACCGGCTCACAAAATATTTACCTCGCTTTTAAAAGATCCGTAACCGCTTCCAGGACATGGTCCAGCGGCAGACGTTGTTGAATTTTCGTGTTCATGTCGCGCAGTTCCACGCAGTTTTCCTCAATTTCCCTTTCCCCGAAGATCAGCGCATAGGCGCTGTTGAGTTTATCCGCGCGTTTCATCTGACTTTTCAGACTTTTACCGGAATAATCCATGGCCGCGCAAATTCCTTTCCGGCGCAGTTCCTGGGTCAGGGTAAAAGCGATTTTTTGCGCGCGCTCTCCCAGCGCGGCGATAAAAATATCGGTCGAAAAGGAGCTTTGGCCGTCGGGCAAAAGACAGGCGATCAGTCTCTCCATTCCGATACCGAACCCGATGCCGGGAACGTCGGGACCGCCAAGAAATTGAACCAAGCCGTCGTAACGGCCTCCGCCCGCCAGAGAATTTTGCGCGCCCAGCTCGCCGGATTTCACTTCAAAGGCCGTCCGGGTATAGTAATCCAGGCCGCGCACCATCCGCGGGTTGATTTTATAGAGCAGGTTCAGGTCATTGAGATAGCCTTTGACTTTGGAAAAATGCTCCGCACAGCCGGCGCACAGGAAGTCCGTGATAAGAGGGGCGCCGGCAATCACCGAACCGCAGGATTCCACCTTGCAGTCGAAGACGCGCAACGGATTAGTGTCCATGCGCCTTCGGCAGTCGGGGCACAGGGAGCTTTCGGAGCCTTTCAAATAATCGACCACCGCCCGGGAGAAAACCGGACGGCAGGCTTTGCAGCCAAGCGAGTTGATCTCCAGTGACAGGTTTTCAACGTTCAGGGAATGCAGAAAGTGCATCAGCATGAAGATGACTTCCGCGTCAGAGGCGGGGCTCGCGTCCCCGAAAAGCTCCACGTCGATCTGGTGAAACTGACGGAAGCGTCCCTTCTGCGGACGTTCGCGGCGAAACATGGGCCCCATGGTGTAAAGCCGAATCACCGGATCGGACACGGAGAGGTTGTGCTCAATGTAGGCGCGGATGACGGATGCCGTGGCCTCCGGGCGCAGCGTCAGCAGTTCGTCATCGCGGTCGCGAAACGTGTACATCTCCTTTTCGACGATATCGGTCGTTTCGCCGATACTGCGCTGAAACAGCGATGTTTTTTCCATGATCGGCACGCGGATTTCCAAAAAGCCGAAGCATTCAAATATCTCGCGGGATTTCAGTTCCACCCGGCGCCAGACGGGGGAATCCTTGGGCAAAAGATCTTTCATGCCCTTGATTGCGGTTATTTTCTCCATCGTCATGTCCTCAAATAAAACCAAAGCGGCTCCGGGGCCGCTTGGGGGAAAACACGCGCCCTACGCCCACGCGGTCTTTTTGATATTGTCGAGCGTAATTTCCTTGACGGGATAGAGGTCTTCCACGATTTCTTCCGGTTCGAACCAGAGCTTGATTTCTTTTTCCGCGTCTTCGGGACTGGAGGATGCGTGGACAACATTTTCAAACACGCCCGACGTCGTGATGCGTCCGTATGCCCCGCGGATGGATACCGGATTGGCTTTTTCCGGGTTTGTCTCGCCGACGATGTCCCGGATTTTGGCGATGGCTTCATCCCCCTGATAGACAAGGGCCAGCACCCTGTGGGTTTTGTGGACGTCCCCCACAATATACTGGATCAGTTCTTCAAAAAACGGCTGATCCTTCAGGTGTTCGTAATGCCTGGCGGCCTGATCGCGGGTTACACGCACGACCTTTGCGCCCATGATGGTCAGCTTCGCTTCCGAAAGCCGGGAAATAATGTTGCCCGTCAGGGACTTCACAAGTCCATCCGGTTTGATGATGATGAGTGTCTGTTGAATGGCCATAGCTTTTCCCCTATTCATATGATTTGATTATTGGCTCTGTATCCTGGAGCGCGCTTATAACGTAAAAAAAGTATTTTGACAATGATGAATGAGAGGGGATTTCCGGCCGTTTTGTGGGCGCACTCCGTCAGTGCCTGATCCAGGGGGTGACACGAAGAGACTGCCCGTCGGAATCGATGGACACGGCGCCGTCCCGGTCCGTACGGAAGATGGTCGTTCCGGCGGACAGGTAGCGCTCCAGAACGTCAGGGTGGGGGTGGCGGAACACATTGTTTTTCCCGGCGCTGATGACGGCATAGCGGCTGGATACGGCGCGGATAAAGTCTGTCGAGCTGGAACTGCGCGAGCCGTGATGCGGTACAAAAAGAAGGTCGCTTTTCAGGTCTTTTCCGGAGGCGATCAAAAGCGTTTCAATGGCTGTGGAGATGTCGCCCGTCACCAGAAATCGTCTGTCTTTGTAGGTCGCTTTGAAAACCAGAGAAGCATCATTCGTTTCTGTGTAGGACAGGTCCGGAACGGTTGGAGACGGCGGGCGCGGGGGCCACAGGAATTGAAATTGTACTCCGGATACAACGACAGGCGGCGATTGCGCCGACAGGGTTCTGATCTTGATGCCGCGTTCGGCAACCGATTTTTCCCACAGACGGTAGAGATTATTGTCCGCCGTCAGGCCGGCGTCCCAGACTTCGCGGACGTCAAAGTTATTGACGATGTAGATCAATCCCTGGAGATGGTCGGGGTGGGGATGCGTCAGCACGACGATATCGATTTTCCGGATTCTTTTCGCGCAAAGAAAAGGGGCGATCACGGCCTTGCCCATATCGAAGGAACTGTCGTGCAGTCCTCCGCCGTCAATCAGCATGTTCACGCCTCCGGGCATCCGGAAAAGTGTTGATGAGCCCTGGCCGACATCGATGGCCGTAATGTTCAAAGAGCGGGAATACTCGTCCTTCAGGACAAGTAAAGCGGCATCGGCCAGAATCAGCGCGGCGCAGACCAAAAGGCCGGTTTTGATCCACAGCGGCCGTCTGGCCGGAACTCCCTGAAGGTTCTTTGGCCTGTTCGGCGTCAGTGCTTCAATCAGAAAATACACGAACGCGTAGAAAAGCGCTATTTCCGCGGCATTTGGCTTTATAAAGTTCAAAGACGACCAGGGAAGCAAAGCCAGCTCTTCAATGATTCTGACGGCAATCCCGGTGAAAAAGGAAGCGATGGAAATAAAAAAACCGGCAAGTAAAGCCGAGAACACAGATGTCAGGATGAAAATCATGGCGGGAATCAGCGCCAGCATGCCCAGCAGGGGAACAGCGATAAGATTGGCGATCAGGGTCACGGCCGAAACGCGGTTGAAATAAAAGGCGATGATTGGCAGAGTTCCCAGCGCGGCGGCGGAAGAAACCAGAAGAAAAAGGCACAGGCGGTGGATGCCCGCCGCGATCCAGCGGGGCGTGGATGAGGGCAGGGGGACATGCCGTTTGCCCAGCTTATCAACCGCGTAAAGAATGGCAAAGACCGCGCTGAAAGACAGTTGGAATGAAATTTCGAACAGCGCTTCGGGCGAGGCGATCAGGATGATCAGCGCCGCGCCGGCAAGGATATTGTAGAGGTTTTTGGGCCTGCCGACCAAAAGCGAGACCAGAAAAGCCAGTGCCATGAGCGTGGAGCGAAGAACGGGGGTTCCCATCCCGGCGATCAGCGCGTAGATCAGAACCGGAATCATGGTCGCGGCCGTCGCGGTTTTGATGATGTTGAATCTCAGCATGCAATATTCCGAGGATTTCAGCGCCAGTAGAAACAGGAAAAAAGCCGACGCCGCGACAATGCCGACATGCAGACCGGAAATGGACAGAATATGCGAGGTTCCGGTCCGGGCGAACTGGTCGCGCACGTCCTGCGGAATGGCTTTTTGATCGCCGATGGTCATGGCCTGCAGGATTTCTCTCTGCGGGGAGGGGGCGTGGGCTTCCAGCAGGCGCTTCAGGTACAGACGAAAGCGCTCCAGCTTCAGCTTCAGACCGCTTGCGGTGTCGTGACGGATCAGCACGATGTCCGCCCGGTTCCGGACAAATCCTGATACATAAAGGCCGCGGCGGTTTTGGCTGCGCTCGTAATCGAAGCGTCCGGGATTGTGAAAACCTTGAATTTTCTTGATGTTCGTATGAAAACGGATGAAATCGCCGTATTGAAACGAAAGTCCGGACGGTATCGCCACGCGAATTTTTCCCGTTACGGGCAGGGGTGTATGGTTGCGAAGGACCCTCCGGCAAAGAACGACCAGCGTGTTTTTATCAGGGAGCGCCTGTTCTGCGGAAAGAACAACCCCTTCCAGGGTCATCTTTCCCTGATCGGCCAGATGCAGAACATGACTCTCCTTACGGGCGAGGAGGGGCTGCTTTTGGGTATTCAACATCCCGGCTGCCAGCATCAGCAAAAGAAGCAGAACCAGAGCGGCGGCGTTCCAACGGCGCCTGAAGCACAAAAGCAGGAGCGCCAGAACCGGCAGCATTACGGCCAGTAAAACTTCCCCGGGCAGGAGAAAGCGATCACCGATCAGAATACCGGTCATCAGGGCGATCAGAGGATACCATAAGGGGCTGCGCATGGGAGACAGGTCCTCTCAACGGGAACCGTTCAATTCATTGGCTAAAAAATACAAAATATTATAAAAGCATTTCAAGATACGGACGCGAAAGAGCAACGGAACAGTTTATGCGGCAACCCATGGAATATGACGAGAGAACCTGGAGAAGACTCAGGCTGCTGATCGTGAGCAGGGCGGTCATTCTTTCCGCGTTTCTGCTGGTCATCCTGTTTCTGGGCACCGTCAAATCGATTATTTTCATCTCCCGGGATGTTCTGCACGCCATTTATGCCGTGATCATCGCGATGTGCATCCTGTCCGTTGTTTATACACTGCTTTTAAGAAAAAAAAAGTATTTTCAGATCAATATCTATTTTCAGCTGGCCGTGGATATCGCGCTGGTTTCGTTTCTGGTGTATCTGACCGGCAGCATCGGCAGCAACTACTCCCTGCTTTACACGCTGGTCATCATTTATGCCGCTATTTTTCTGGGGCGCAGGGGCGCTCTGGTTTTTGCGTCGACCGCAGGGAAGGGACGCCGATGTATCTGGGGTACGCGCTTTCCCCTTTGAAAGACAGAAACAACGAGCAGATCGGACAAATTCTGATATTTCAGGATGTGACGGAAATCCGGCGCATGGAGGAAAATCTCGAGCAAAGCAGGAGGCTTGCCTTGATCGGCGAAATGGCCGCCGGCCTTGCCCACGAAATGAGAAATCCCCTGGCGTCGATTACCGGCCGGAAATCGTGGTCATCCTGATTACCGCCTATGCTTCCGGCGAGACGGCCGTCAATGCCATGAAGGAAGGCGCGTATGATTACGTGGAAAAAAGCGGCAACGTCGACGAATTGAAGCAGATTGTCCGGCAGGCCCTGTTAAAACAGGGGTCGCTGGGTGAGGGACAGGCGTTGAAAGAAAATCCGGCGGCCCAGACTTCGTTTTGCGGTATGATCGGGACCAGCCGGGAGATGGCCAAGGTCTTCGCGACCATTCGCAAGGTGGCCAATACGCCTGCCAATATCCTGATTCTGGGTGAAAGCGGCACGGGCAAGGAGCTGGTCGCTCGCGCCATTCACGAAAACTCGTCCCGCGCTTCGATGCCGTTCATGGCCATCAACAGCGGCGGAATTCCGGAAAACCTGCTGGAAAGCGAGCTGTTCGGCTACAAAGCTGGCTAGAAAAGCGAGACTGTAAACTAATCTGTGTAAATGGAATTCTTTTCATACTGCCTGTAGTTATTCCATTTCTCAGGGGCGTCCCTTGTCCTTCCCATTGCATGAGCGTTCCGGTTACGGGACGCTCATGCGTTTACAGACCCTGACCATATTTTGATAATGCGCCAGCTTCATTAAATCCTTTACTGTTTAACTTTCTTCTGTTATCTTTTTTTCGCTTTTTACCGTCCGGGACCGCCTGCCGTTTGGGTTGATTGGTCCATCCCTTTGCAAAACAGGCCGCCCGGGTGATTCATTTATTTTTTTCTATGCTTTACAATAGTGATGATTGAAAGGGGTGTGCAGCCATGAAATCCATCCTGACAAGAATTACATTCGTTGCTTTACTTTTGATACTGTTCCTTCCCAGCCTAACAGCCGCCGAGACAAAAACCTTCATCAAGGAATACACCTATCAGGCAAGCGATGAAGACAGCAAGCACTCCTGCCGGGTCATCTCGCTTCGCGAAGTGAAAAGACTGCTCCTGGAAGAACTGGGGACGTATCTGGAAAGCGAAACGGAAGTGAAGGATTTTCAGCTTACCCGCGACCAGATCACCGTGCTCACCGCCGGTATTGTCCAGACGGAACTGGTCGAGGAAAAATGGGACGGCCGCACCTACTGGATCAAAGCCAAAATCAAAGCCGATGCCAACGATGTCGTCAAGGCCATTGATACACTGCGCCAAGACCGGCAGAAGACCAAAGAGCTGGAAGAAATCAGAAAGAAATCGGATTCGCTCTTAAAAGAAAACGAGCGCCTGCGCCGGGAACTGACAACGGCAAAGGGAGTAGAGAAAAAGAAAGACACGGATGCCTATAAGAAAACCATCAAAGAGCTTGACGCCGCCGAATGGTTCGAAAAAGGAGTTGCGGCAGCCACTTCAGGCAATTATGCCGAGGCGCTTGCCGCATTCAGCAAGGCCATTGAGCTGGACCCGAAAGATGCAGCGGCCTATAATAATCGGGGGTTTACCTATGATAGCCTTGGCAACTACAAGCAGGCGATTGCGGATATAAAAATAGCGGCTCGTTTGGGACTTAAAGAAGCGCAGGATTTTTTAAGAGAGTTTAATATTGACTGGTAACAGGATGGATTCCTGAACATTCACCGGCTGTTTCCCCTGCCTGCCTTACTCTAGATTTTGATTTCAGGCTGCCTTCAGTGTGCAATTTCAGGGGCGCGAAGAGTATAAAAAACCCCTTTTTTAAGTCTGCGTGTGGGGGATAGTGTGGTGGAGAATACTCTTAAAGAAACAATGGCTTATGAAAGCTCATAAACCATTGTTTTTGTTTTGCTCAAAGTTGTAACATCCTTTATAAAAGAACCGCAATCGGACTGATTTTTATGCACAACAAACCCGGAAGATCCCCTTTCCCTTTTCCTTTCCATATGCCGAAGGCCTCATCAATGGCTGTCTGCTGCCGCAGACGCTGGAGTTCGCGCTTCAGCGCCCGGCTGACGAACTTGCTTAATTCGCTTTTTCCGACAGTCGTCTGCAATTCGTTCAGCAAGTCTTCAGGAATCTGAAAATCGGCTTGCTTCAATGCAGTATTCATACGCCTTGCCTGCGGAGCTTTTTACGAAGCCGTCTGAATATGCCATTTTTTCGACTTCTTACGAGTTCATCAACAGTGAAATGCTACTGTAGCTTGCAGGTTGTTGCCGATCAGGTTGCCGGAGTTGGTTTGCTCTTCCGGTTGCGAAGCATTTCCCAGATCATCAGGACGGCGCCGACGGTGATGGCGGAGTCCGCCACGTTGAAGGCGGGCCAGTGCGACGCGCCGAGATACACATCCAGAAAGTCCACGACTGCGCCAAACCGGATCCGATCAATCAGATTGCCGACCGCTCCGCCGAAGATCAGCGTGAGGGAACCGGCCAGCAGCAGGTTTCGCGGATTGCTTTTGACGAGATAATAAACAATCAAACCGGCGGCTGTAATGGTGACGCCGATGAAGAAGACATAACGAAATGTCGGGGAGGCGTCCGCCAGAAAACCGAAAGCCGCGCCGGGATTCATGACATAAACCAGGTTGAACAATCCGGGAATGACCATCAGCGTTTCATGAAGTGAAAAACGCGCCATTACGGCCGATTTGGTGATCTGGTCCAGCGCGATGATGACCGCCGCGCCCAGAACGAATATCAAAAGATTTTTCTTCAATTAAATTCCTCGTTGCGTTTTGGGGAATGTGCTGAAAAGGAATCAGTGCCCCGGTGGTGGAACGGTTTGAAACCGTTCCCTGCTCGTCACTTTTTACAGGAATACAGCGTGAGTCTTTAGGCCCGCATCAGGCGGACCTGAAGGTCCGCACTACATTCGTTTTTCCCATCGCCTTTTTTCTACAAATTTGGCAGGCAGCGGGCGCAGACCGTGGGATGCTCCGCATTGGCGCCTACCGATTCTTCATAAATCCAGCAGCGTTCGCATTTGGCGCCGCGGGCCTTTTCCACGCCGACCGCCAGCCCCTTGATTTCCTCGCTTTTGTAAGGGTTAGCGATGGCGGATTCATCGACCAACTGCAGTTGCGAAACAATCAGAAGCGCGCGCAGGTCTTCCAGGCGTTCGGCAAACAGGTCTTTCATTTTATCCGGAAGAGCGATGCTGATTCGGGCATCCAGCGAATGGCCGATCACTTTTTCCTTGCGCGCCTGTTCGATGGCTTTGGCGATTTCGCTTTTGGCGTCAATCATGGCCCTCCAGCGCTCACCCAGAGAAGCGTTGAAATACCTTTCTTCCACTTGCGGAAACTGCGTCAGATGGACGCTTGCTTCTTTGCCGTTCCACGCGGGCAGGGCCGCCCAGACCTCTTCCGCGGTGAACGTAAGGATCGGAGCGAGCAGGCGGGTCATCGCGTTTAAAATGATGAACATCGCCGTCTGGCCGGAACGCCGGGCGTCGGAGGCCGTTTTGCTGGTGTAGAGACGGTCTTTCAAAACATCCAGGTACAGCGCGCTCAAATCCACTGTGCAGTAATTGTAGAGCGTGTAGAAAACCATGTGGAACTGATGGCGTTCATAGGCTTCCGTCACGCGCCTGATCACTTCCTGCAGGCGGTGCAGAGCCCACCGGTCCATTTCCAGCATTTGGTCACAGTCCAGACGGTCGGTCTCCGGCGCAAAGTCGGACAGATTGCCCAGGATGAACCGGCTGGTGTTGCGGATGCGCCGGTAGGCTTCCATCAGGCGCTTGAGAATTTCCTCGGAAATACGGATGTCGTCGGTATAGTCTTCCGCCGCCACCCACAGCCGCAGGATCTCCGCGCCGTATTTGGAAACGGCTTCTTCCGCGCCAATGGCGTTGCCGCCGGATTTGGACATCTTTTTCCCTTCGCCGTCCACCACAAAGCCGTGGGTCAGGACGCTTTTGTAGGGCGCCCGTCCGCGGGTTCCGACGGATTCCAAAAGGGAAGAGTGAAACCAGCCCCGGTGCTGATCGGAGCCTTCCAGATACATATCGCAGGGAGAGCTCAGCTCCGGCCTTTTTTCCAGCACCGCCGCGTGGCTGACACCCGAGTCAAACCAGACATCCAGAATATTGGCCTCTTTGGTGAACTCCGTTGAACGGCAGTGAGGACAGGTGGTGTGTTTGGGCATCAGGTCTTTCGGCTCTTTTTCGAACCAGACATCCGCGCCGTTTTTTTCCACCAGCGCCACCAGGTGGTTGAGCATGTCCTGCGTCAGCAGTTCGTTTTTGCATTTGGCGCAGTAGAAAATCGTGAGCGGAACGCCCCACAGCCGTTGGCGGGAAATGCACCAGTCGGGGCGGTTTTCCACCATGCCGTAGATGCGGTCGCGCCCCCAGGAAGGTATCCACTGCACCTCGTTGATGGCCGCCAGCGCCTTCTTGCGCAGGTCGTTTTTCTCCATAGAGATAAACCACTGCTCGGTCGAACGGAAGATGATGGGCTTTTTGCAGCGCCAGCAGTGCGGGTAGGAATGCTGCATGGGAACGTGCCCCAAAAGAGCGCCCGCCTCTTTCAGTTTTTGAATAACGCTGTCGTTGGCGTCAAACACGAATTGTCCGGCGAAATGTTCGACTTCTTCCGTGAATTTTCCCGCGTCATCCACCGGTGCATAGTTGTCCAGACCGTATGTGAGGCCGATTTCATAGTCTTCCTGGCCGTGGCCGGGTGCGATGTGCACGGCGCCCGTGCCGGCTTCCAGCGTGACGAAAGGGGCCAGAATCAGCAGGCTGTTTCTCTGAATCAGGGGATGGACGCACTTCTGTCCTTCCAGCACCTCACCCTTGAATTCATCGAGGATCTCATAGGCTTTGCCGCGGTATCCGAAAGCGTCCAGACAATAATCCAGCATGTCTTTGGCTACGATGAGAACGTCGTCGTCGATTTTCACGGCGGCGTAAATAAAATCATCCTTGACGGCGATGGCCAGGTTGGCGGGAATCGTCCAAGGCGTGGTCGTCCAGATCACCATGAAAACTTTCTGTCCCGCCAGTTTGGGTCGAATTGCCCCGATGTCCGATGTGAAGGCGAACCGGACATAAATGGAAGGGGTATGGTGGTCGGCGTATTCTACCTCGGCTTCCGCCAGTGCCGTCTTGCAGGTGGCGCACCAGTACACGGGCTTTTTCCCCTTATAAACGCTGCCGTTCAGAAACAGTTTGCCGAACTCATGGATCGTGGCGGCTTCATAAGGATAGGCCATGGTCAGATAGGGATTCTCCCATTCTCCGAAAACACCGAGGCGCTTGAATTGATCGCGCTGAATGCCGACATACTTTTCCGCGTACACGCGGCAGGCGCGGCGTTTTTCCACCTGGGACAGGCCGGAATTCTTGCCGCCCAGCTCCTTGTCCACCTGGTGTTCGATCGGCAGGCCGTGGCAGTCCCAGCCCGGGACGTATATGCCGTCGAAGCCGGTCATGTTTTTGGCTTTGATCACGATGTCCTTGATGATTTTGTTCAGCGCCGTTCCCAGATGAATATTGCCGTTGGCATAGGGAGGGCCGTCGTGCAGGATGTAGGGCTTTTTGCCTTTGGCGCTCTCGCGGATCTTGCGGTAAATGTCCATGTCATCCCATTTTTTCAGCATTTCCGGTTCGCGCCCGGCCAGATTTGCCTTCATGGGAAAATCGGTTTGGGGAAGATTCAGGGTTTTTTTGTAATCCATAGGGTTGCTGCTCCTGTCTAATTAAAAAAATAGCGGTTAAACCGCGAATGATTTCATCTGCTTGTGTGAAGCGTTCATCCGAGCGCTGACCTATCACATAAACCGCTTTGTTTCAAGCACAACTCTTGCCCGGACGAGGGTGTTTTCTTCGTCTGCGCCGGTAAGTGAATTCTTATTGCAACAGGAAGAATATTTTGTTAGTTTTATACCGCTTTTATCGAAGAGAAAATATTTTGGACGCCAACTATAAAGGAGGACAATATGAAGTTGAAATTCGTTTCCATAACCGTTTTGACGGGTATTTTATTGTTATGGACATCCGCCGCTTTTTGCCAGAATGCAATCAGCATGTCCGAGTGGGTGGAAAAAGTCGGCCAGGGTTCGGTGAACTGGTCGGCAGGCTTTATCGAAGCCAAAGGAATCGGCGCGCCGCCGGAGCGCTATTACGGAAAACCTCAGGCGCGGCCCCTGGCGCAGCGCGCCGCGAAAGCTGACGCTTATCGCAATCTGCTGGAAATCACCAAGGGGGTTCAAGTGGATTCCCGGACGACGGTAAAGGATTTTGCCGTGGAAAGCGACATTGTCAACACACAGGTTAGAGGCCTGGTCGATGGCGCGCAAGTTGTGAAAGAGGAATATATGTCGGATGGAACCATGGAAGTCACCTTGAGAATGCCGCTCTACGGGGAATTGTCCAAGATCATGATTCCCGTTTCCATCCAGAAGCGCAAAGAAATTCCGCCGCCCGCTCCCGTTGTGGAAGCGCCGGAGCCTCCTCCCGCGCCGGTTGTGGACGCACCCGCGCCCCCTCCGCCTCCGGCTGTTGTTGCCTATACGGGATTGGTGGTTGACGCCCGCGGTATTCAGGCGCGTCCGGCCATGTCGCCGCGCATTTACGACGAGGACGGCAAGGAAGTGTACGGTTCGGCCAATGTGGACCGCGAATACGCCGTCCAGCAGGGAATGAGCGGCTATGCCCGGGACCTCACCGCCGCGCAAAGCAATCAACGCGTCACGGCCAGCCCGATCACGGTTAAAGGATTAAAAACCGGCGGCGCGGGCCGGTCCGATCTCGTGATCAGCAATGCCGATGCCCAGCTCATTCGCGCCTCGGCGGAAAACGCGTCTTTCATGAAACAATGCCGCGTCATGATTGTGCTGGATTAAATCGTCCGCGAAAGATTGAATCAACGAGGCCGCAGTCACGAATATTTGGTGGCTGCGGCTTTTTTCCGGTGTTGAATCCATGTCCATCCCCCTTTAACAAATAGGGAACTCATCAAGGGAAATAAGATTGTTCAAGAGAATAAGTGTTTTATCGGAAGAAGTTGCCAACCAGATTGCCGCCGGAGAAGTGGTGGAAAGACCGGCGTCGATCGTCAAGGAGCTGGTGGAAAACGCCGTCGATGCGGGGGCCGGCGACATCCGCGTTGAGATTGAAAAAGGCGGATGCCGCTCTATCCGGGTGTCGGACAACGGATCCGGCATCGAAAGGGAAGACGTCGCGCTGGTTTTTGAGCGCCACGCCACCAGCAAAATTGCCCGGATCGATGATATTTATGATGCCGGATCGTTCGGCTTTCGCGGTGAGGCGATGGCCAGCATTGCTTCCGTCACCCGTGTGGAGCTCTTAACCCGCCGTCCCGAAGATCTGGCCGGGACGCGGGCGCTGGTTGAGGCCGGAACGATTTCCGAAATTACTCCTGCGGGTCTTCCTCCCGGAACGCAGATTACCGTGACGGAGCTTTTTGCCAATGTGCCGGCGCGCCGGAAGTTTCTCAAGACCGAAGCCACTGAACAGAGCGCCTGCCTGGATGCGGTTACCCGCTTGGCGCTGGCGCACCCGGAAATACGCTTTTCCGTCCGGGCGGACGGACGCAGCGTATTCGCGGCGCCGGCCGCCGCCGGTGTAGCGGACCGCGTCGCCATGATTTTGGGAAAAGACTTTACAGATCATCACCTGACGATTGCCGAATACAAGGAAAATATCGAACTGAGGGGCTTTGTTTCCACGCCGGCCTGGACGAAGTCCAATTCCAAAAGTGTTTATCTGTTTGTCAATTCCCGTTTTATCCGGGACAATTCCATGATGCACGCTCTTTTGGCGGCCTACCGCCAGGTGATAGAGCCGAGGCGCTTTCCCGCGGCAGCTCTGTTTCTTCGTCTTCCGGGGGAGGAGGTGGACATCAACGTGCATCCGGCCAAGCTGGAAGTCCGCTTCAAAAACTCCCGCGGCGTTTATGACCTGGTGTCCGGAGCGGTCTCACGCGCCCTGGCCGGAGCGCAGGCCTCCCGGGACGCTGTTGCCTATCGCCTCGCGCCGCGGGAGAAAGCATCCGTTTCTCCGGGATTCTGGAGATCCAGCCCCTACCGGACATCATCGGATAAACCGCAAGATGTGTTTTCACGGCAGAATCTGCGGCAGGCCATTGGCGGGGATTTGTTCGCCCGCGCCGGGGAACAGGATGTTCCCAGCCACGTGGAGGACGCCTCCTGCGAAGAAAGAATTACGTTTGGCCATCGAATCTATCTGGGGCAGTTTGCCGGCACGTATCTTGTGTTTGGAAGCCCCGGCGGCCTGATGCTGCTGGATCAGCACGCGGCGCATGAGCGAATCCTTCTGGAGCGTCTGAAGGCATCCGAGAAGGAACAGGCGGCAAGCCAGCCTCTGTTGATGCCGGAAGTGGTGACACTGACGCCCGCGCAGATGAGCCTTCTTTCAGAAGCGCTGCCGCTCCTGGCGGGCATCGGTCTGGAACTGGAAATCTTCGGACGGGACGCCGTCGTGGTGAAGGCCATGCCCGTCGCGCTGCCGAACGTCGAACCCCGCCGGCTCGTATCCGATCTGGTCGACCAACTGAGCGACGGCCAGGCGACGCCTTCGTTTACGGAGCGAAAGGAAAAAATCCTGGCGTCCCTGGCCTGCCGCGCAGCGATCAAAGCCAACGCGGAACTTTCCGCCGGGGATGTCGCCGCTCTGTGCCGGGATCTGGAAAAAACCCCTTTTAACGCCACCTGTCCGCACGGACGCCCGATTTGCGTGAAGTTTACCCTCTATGAAATCGAACGACTGTTCAAACGAAAGTAAGCCGCCCGGGATTCCGCTGGTGGTGATCTGTTCGCCCACGGCAACGGGAAAGACCCGCATTGCGCTGCAACTGGCGGAGTCCCTGGGCGCGGAGATTGTCAATGCGGATTCGCTGCAGGTCTATCGTTATCTGGATATCGGCACGGCCAAACCGACGCGGATGGAAAGGGAAAGGGTCAAACATCACCTGTTGGATGTGGTGAACCCGGACGAAGATTACAATGCGGCGCTTTATTGCGAACAGGCCAGAGCGCTGATTGCGGATCTGGCAGGCAGGGGCAGGCGGGCGCTGGTGGTTGGGGGAACGGGTCTGTATATCCGCGCGCTTTTGCAGGGCATCATCGACACGCCGCCGGTCGATGAAAATATCCGCAGGTATTACAAGGAGCTTCGGGATCGCTACGGCAGGACGTATGTTTTCGGGCTTCTGCGCAAAAGAGATCCGCTGGCGGCTGATCGCCTCAATCCCAACGATTCCGTGCGCGTCATCCGGGCGCTGGAGGTGCTGGACCAAAGCGGACAATCCATCCTGGAGCTGCAAAAAAAGCACCGGTTTGCAGATTGTCCTTACGCGGTCTTGAAGATCGGCCTTCGCGTGGAGCGCGATGAGTTGAAAAAGAGAATCCACCGGAGAACCGAACAGATGGTGGAAACGGGACTGCCCGATGAAGTGCGGGGGCTCCTTGACAGGGGATACTCTGAAGCGCTTAAACCCCTTCAGTCTCTCGGATACAAGCAGGTCATTTCATTGATCCGGGGACGGTGCGGCTGGGATCAGGCAATTGCCGAAATCAATCGCGAGACCTGGCAATATGCCAAACGGCAGCTGACCTGGTTTCGCGCGGACAAGACGATCGCGTGGTACGGGCCTGATGAAACACGGAAAATTGAAGACCGGACGCGAAAATTTCTAGCGCAATATTGACTTGACTTCAGAAGACACTGAAGCTAATGATACAAAGCCTTTTGGGAAAGAAAGGCATGAATTTTCAGGGAATAACCCTTTGACAGAAAGGAGCGAAATATGTTTTGCCGCGCGAACACAAAAAAGGTCCTCTTCACGATCGTGTTGTTTTCGGCTGTTTTGCTGATTGCCGCGTGCGGGACGAAGGTCCGTCAGCCGGCAAGCGAGCTCGATACTCCGGAACATCACGTTTTTACAGGAATGAAGCTGATCGATCAGGAAAAATATTCCGATGCTGAACGGGAGTTTACGCTGGCGCTGGAGCTAAACGATCAATATTCAAAAGCGTATACCGGAATGGGCCTGGCGAAAGCCTATCAGCAGAACTACACCGCCGCTTTTGAACAGTTGGAGAAGGCATGGGGCACGGCGAAGGCAGACGACGAGCAGTTGGCCGTTCATATCGGTTATATCCGTGTTAATACGCTCAGCAAGGTTGCCTGCATGAAAATCGGCGTGGACTGTGAACAGGACAAAAGCTGGCTGAAAAAATGCGTCAGTTCTTACGAAAAGGCGGTAAAACTGGATCCGTCCTCCTCTGCCGCTCCGTATTTCATGGGACTGGCCTACAAGACGGCCCTTGACTACGGCAAGGCCAGCGCCATGTTTGCGAAAGTTCTTGAAATCCGGAAAGATTATGTCAGTCAGGCCAATGCCCAGTGGAATCTGGTCCAGAAAATCCAGCGGGCGATGCCCGGAACAGTGACGGGCAAAAAGATTGCCCTTCTGGAGAGCATTTCCCGCGCGGACGCCGCGGCCCTGTTCATGGAAGAGTTGAAGATCGATGTTCTTTACAAAAAGAGAACACCGAAAACGTTTGATACGTCCTTTAAGGATCCTGAAAAGGCTGCCCGGAGCGCCGGGCCGGCCCCACTGACGGCCAAAGACATTGCCAACCATCCCTTGAAAGCGGATATCGAGGGGATTCTGGCGATCGGTGTTCGCGGTCTGGAAATCAATCCACAGGGCAATTTCGAGCCTGCGGGCGCCCTGAACCGCGCCGAGTATGCCCTGATGATCGAAGATATTTTAATCAAAGTGACGGGCGACAACGCGCTGGCCACCAAGTTTATCGGCTCGACATCGCCCTTTCCCGACCTCCGGTCGGACCTGCCTTACTTCAATGCCGTCATGGTGGTGACCTCCCGGGGCATCATGGAAGCCACGGACATTACGACCGGCGAATTTGCGCCGCTCAAGCCCGTGCCCGGAGCGGACGCTCTTTTGATCATTCGCAAAATCAAGGAAGAACTGAAATTCGATTAAAACGAAGATGATTTTGGAAACAAGGAGGCGGGAAGGGGTTTGTCCCGCCTCAAATTTTAATGAGGACAGACGGCAGGAAAATGACCGTCCGAAAAAGGGCGCAGGCCCTTTTTGATGATCCACAGACAGGAGAGCGATATTTTCATGGCGACCAAAGAGTTGGGCAAGGCGTTTGAACCGGCCGATGCCGAAAAAAGACTGTACGACTACTGGCTGAAGAATAGGTTTTTTGCCGCAAAGGACAAATCCGAATCTCCCGCGTTTTCCATTGTCATTCCGCCTCCCAATGTGACCGGAATGCTGCACATGGGCCATGCGCTCAACAATACCCTCCAGGACATTATCATCCGCTTCAAGAGAATGCAGGGGTACAACACCCTGTGGATGCCGGGGATGGACCACGCGGGCATCGCCACGCAAAACGTGGTGGAGCAGCAGTTGCGCAAGGAGGGGCTCTCCCGGCACGATCTCGGCCGCGAAAAATTTATCGCCCGCGTCTGGGAATGGAAGGAAAAATACGGCGGCGTCATCATCAATCAGCTCAAACGGCTGGGCTGCTCCTGCGACTGGGACCGTGAACGGTTTACCATGGACGAAGGCCTCTCCCAGGCGGTCCGGGAGGTTTTTGTCCGGCTCTACAACGAAGATATGATTTATCAGGGCGACTACATCGTCAACTGGTGTCCGCGCTGCCACACCGCGATTTCCGACCTGGAAGTGGAATTCAAGCCTGACCAGAGCAATCTGTGGAACATTCGCTACCCGTTTGCCGACGGCACGGGCGAAATCGTCGTCGCCACGACGCGGCCGGAGACCATGCTGGGCGATACCGCCGTGGCGGTGCATCCCGATGATCCGCGCTACCGGGACAAGATCGGCAAAAAGGTCATGCTGCCGCTGATGAACAAGGAAATTCCGATCATCGCCGACGATTACGTGACGATGGATTTCGGCTCCGGCGCCGTGAAGATCACCCCCGGTTCCGACCCCAACGATTTTGCCATGGCCCAGCGCCACCATCTGGAGATTATCTCGGTCATCGACACAGAGGGGATCATTAACGAACACGGCGGAAAATACAAGGGACAGGAACGCTACGAGGCGCGCGCCAACGTCATTGCCGATCTGGAAAAGGGCGGTTATATGGTGGGCGTCGAGCCTTACGCGCATAATGTCGGCCAGTGCTACCGCTGCAAAACGGACATCGAGCCGATGGTGTCCAAACAATGGTTTGTCAAAATCAAACCGCTGGCCGCCAAGGCCATGGCCGCCGTGACGAAAAAGAAAACGCGCATTGTGCCTTCCTCCTGGGAGGCCACGTATTTTGACTGGATGAACAATATCCGCGACTGGTGCATCTCGCGGCAGTTGTGGTGGGGGCACCGCATCCCGGTCTGGTATTGCGGCGGCTGCGGCAAGGTCATCGTCTCGACGGCCGACCCCGACAAGTGTCCGGCCTGCGACGGCACGTCATTGAAGCAGGACGAAGATGTTCTGGATACGTGGTTCAGCTCCGCTTTGTGGCCGTTTACGACGCTGGGCTGGCCTGAAAGAACCCAGGCGCTCAAAACATTTTATCCGACCTCGCTGCTCATCACCGGCTTCGACATTTTGTTTTTCTGGGTGGCCCGTATGATGATGATGGGCCTTTATGTCATGAAAGATGTGCCGTTTAAAGACGTCTATCTTCACGCGCTGGTGCGTGATGAAAAAGGCGAAAAGATGAGCAAATCCTCGGGAAACAGCATCGACCCGCTCGTCATGATCGACCGGTACGGCACGGACGCGTTCCGTTTTACGCTGGCGGCCTATACCGCGCAGGGACGCGATGTCCGCATGTCGCCGGAGCGCATCGAAGGCTACAAATTCTTTGTCAACAAAATCTGGAACGCCGCCCGGCTGACGCTTTCCAATCTGGCGGATTACGATGAAAACCGCTCACTCAATGCGCCCGACGCGCTGCCGGAAAAATGGATCAAGGCAAAACTCAACGAGACCATAGAGGAGGTGACCCGAAGCCTCGACGAATACCGATTCAACGACGCGGCGGCCTCCATTTATAATTTCATCTGGCACGAATACTGTGACTGGTATCTGGAAGCGAGCAAACCCGCGCTGTACGGGAAAATCAGCCCCGAGCGGAAGCTGGCAACCCAACGGACCCTGAAAGAGGTTTTCGGCGCCATGATGCAGCTCCTGCATCCCTTCATGCCGTTCGTCACCGAAGAGCTCTGGCAGGCGCTCTCCGGGAGCGATGAAAACTCAATCATGGTCAGTCGGTTTCCGGTTGTTCGGGAAGAATGGAGTGAGAAGGAAGCCGAAAAAGAAATGGAAATGCTCATGGACATCATCACGTCCGTTCGTAACATTCGGGGGGAAATGCGCATCCCGCCCTCCGTGAAGCTGAAAGTACTGATTTCCACGGCGGACGAGGCCACCCGGGCTTCCGTGGAGAACGGGGCGCGCTACATCGTCAACCTGGCCAATCTTGAATCCCTGACAGTCGAAGAAAATCTGAGGGAGCCCAAAGGCGTGGCCACCGGCATGGTTGGATCGACAAAAATTTTTGTTCCCCTGACCGGCATCGTGGATATTGCCGGGGAAAAGGCGCGTCTGGAAAAAGAACTGGCTAAAGTGTCCAAAGATCTCGAGCAGAGCTCGCGGAAGCTGGCCAACCATGATTTCCACGACAAGGCAGCGCCGGAGATTATTGAAAAGGAAGAAGGCAAACTGAAGAGTTTTCAGGAAAAGTTTGTTGCTCTGGAAGGGGCGTTAAATAAATTGAAAGAGATGAACAGGCAGGGAATGGCTTAAAATCGCTTCCCGTGGCCGGATCTCTGCCGGGGTGCTTTGTGGAAAACGGTTTAAAGCCGTTCTCTACGGCGTTTGTGTTTGTTGAAATGAAGCCGAAAATGATCGATTCCCGAATTCAAAAAATCATCAGGGACGCCCTGGCCGAGGACATCGGCACGGGCGACATTACCACGCGGGGCACCGTTCATCCGAAAAAAAAGAGCCGGGCGGTTGCGGTGGCCAAAGAGAATTTTATTGTTGCGGGTCTGGAGGTTTTTGAAGCGGTATTTCAATGTCTGGATCCGGACATCGTCGTCAGGAAAGTGGCTGCCGACGGGAGCCGGGTAAGGAAAGGCGCGGTCCTCGCGCGGGTGGAAGGCCGATTGTCCGGAATTCTGCAGGCCGAGCGCACGGCGCTGAATTTTTTCCAGCGCATGTGCGGCATTGCGACACTGACCGCCGCCTACGTGGATGCCGTCGGCAAAACAAAAGCAAAAATTTATGACACGCGAAAAACCGTTCCGGGTCTCAGGGTTTTGGACAAGATGGCGGTTCGCCTGGGAGGCGGAACTAATCACCGCTTCGGCCTGTTCGACGCCGTGCTGATCAAGGACAACCATATCGAGGCGGCAGGCGGCATTGCTCCTGCAGTGGCAATCCTGCGCAAGCAGCTGAAAAAGCCGCTGCGAATCGAGGTGGAAACCAAAAACCTGCGGGAAGTCAAAGAAGCCCTGGTTTGCGGCGCCGACATCATCATGCTGGATAACATGACGATCCATGCCATGAAAAAGGCCGTGGACTGGGTTGCGGGCCGCGCTTTCATCGAGGCGTCCGGTAATGTCACACTGAAGCGCGTCCGCGAAATTGCCTCAACGGGTGTTGATATGATTTCCGTGGGCGCACTCACCCATTCCGTCCGCGCGGCTGATATTTCGCTGAGGATAACAGGATGAAGGCAGGAGACAGGAGCGGGAAGGGATTTATTGCTGTTCCGACAGCGGATGGCCCTTAACTTAATTCTTAAATCTTGAAACTTGCACCTTATATGCCCTTGAACGAAGCATCCCTGAAAAAACATCTTGCCGGAAAATTCATCGGCCATTCGCTGCACTATTACGAAGAAACCGGCTCTACCAATGACGAGGCGTTTCGGCTGGGTGCGCGGGGAGCACCGGAAGGAACGGCGTTGATCGCGGAGCGTCAGAGCGCGGGCAGGGGGAGGATGCAGCGTACCTGGCACTCGCCTCCGGGCGCCAATATTTACACGTCCGTTATTTTGCGTCCGCGCTTTGAGCCGGAACGCGCGCCGCAGATTTCCCTGGCGGCGGGCGTGGCCGTCGCCGAAACGCTCGACCACTATTGCCCGGGTAAGGTTTTCCTGAAATGGCCCAATGACGCGCAGATCGGCGGAAAAAAGGTCTGCGGCATTCTGACGCAAATGAAAACGGCGGCGGGCGCTATCGATTTTGTCGTTGTGGGTATCGGCGTGAATGTCAATTGGAATCTTGAAAAATTTCCGGAGGATATTCGAACGATGGCCACCTCCTTGTCTGCGGAGACAGGGAGGGAAGCATCCCGCCTGGAATTGATCATTCTGCTGTATGAAAACCTGGCAAAATGTTATATGGAACTGGCGCAAAACGGGTTTGCGCCCCTCAGGAAAAAATGGCTTGAACGGACTGCCATGATCGGCAAGCCGGTTTCGGTCCTGTTCGGGAACGAAACCGTCAGCGGAGTGGCGGCGGATCTGGATGAAGACGGTTCTCTGGTGATCCGGACGGACGGCAACAAAAAGGTCAAGGTTGCATCGGGAGACGCGACGGTTAAGAAGGGGTAACGATTTATGCTGCTGGTGATTGACGTGGGCAATACGAACACCGTGCTGGGCCTTTTTGACAGGGATCATCTGCTGCACGACTGGCGAATCCGGACGGAGATCGATCATACCATTGATGAATACGGCGTGCTGATTTACAACCTCTACCAGTCCACCCGCATGAGAGTCAAAGAGATAAAATCCGTCCGGGCGATTATTATTTCCTGCGTCGTGCCGCCGATGCTCAATATTCTGGAGCCCCTCTGCGTCAAGTATTTCAACATCATGCCGGTGATCGTCGGCCCGGGTATTAAAACCGGCATGCCGATCTTTTACGACAATCCCAAGGAAGTAGGCGCGGACCGGATTGTCAATGCCGTGGCCGCCTATGACAAATACCGTCAGGAATTGATCATCGTTGATTTTGGAACGGCGACGACCTTTGACCATGTTTCGGCCCGGGGAGAATATATGGGGGGCTGCATCTCGCCGGGGATTGTGATTTCCAGCGAAGCGCTTTTTGAAAGGGCGTCCAAGTTGCCCCGCGTCGAATTCGGCAAGCCGAAGACCATTGTTACCAAGGACACCGTCAGCGCTATCCAGGCGGGCATTATGTTTGGTTACGCCGGCCTGGTGGACGGCATCGTCAATCGGATGAAAGCGGAAGTCAAAACCAATCCCCTGGTCATTGCCACTGGGGGGCTGGCGCGGGTGATTGCGCAGGAAGCAAAGACCATCGACAAGATTGAAGAAAGGCTGACGCTGGACGGCCTGCGAATTATCTATGAACGCAACAAGAAGTGACTAATGCTGAATGTGGGATTAACGGGCGGAATTGCCTGCGGAAAATCAACCGTTGCGGAAATGTTTGTGCGCCTGGGTGGCAGTCTGATAGATTTTGACAAACTGGCCCATGAAGCGCAGGCGCCGGGAAAGCCCGCCTGGCAGGAGATCGTCCAGTGTTTCGGATCGGAGATCCTGCTGCCCGATCAGACCATCGACCGCGGCAAAATGGCGGACATTGTCTTCCGCTCCCCGGAGCAACTTCGGAAACTCAACGCCATCGTTCATCCGCGGGTATTTGAGGAATGGCGTTCCCGTCTCGAAAAAATCAGGGCGCAGGCGCCTCACGCGATTGTTTTTTCCGATGTGCCTCTTCTTTTTGAAAGCGGGATGCAGGATCTGTTTGACCTGACGATTCTGGTCGTCATTGAGCCGGAACAGCAGATGGAGCGCCTGATGGCGCGCAACGCCGTTTGCCGGGAGGATGCCGAATTGCGACTGGCCAACCAGATGCCGATTTACGATAAAATACAACTGGCGACCCTCGTGATCGACAATCAATGCGCGGTGGAAGACACGGAAAGAAAAGTCGCGGCAGTCTGGGAGGATTTGCTGGTCAGAGAAAAAGCAAAGGCGCTGAAGACGGAAGCTTGACGGGTTGCCGTGTCGTTTGGCCGCCAAGGGAAGAGACGCAGACATACAACACACAAGCGGAGGGTAAATATGATCGAAAAAAACGTAAAAACGGATTTTTGCCAGAACGTGTCCGAGCCGGTGATCGGGGAGGGCACTTACGTGCATACGCTGGCGGCGGTTATCGGCAGCGTTGTGCTGGGGAAAAACGTCATGGTCTCGCCGATGGCGTCCGTGCGCGGCGACGAAGGCCAGCCGCTCCACGTGGGAGATGATTCCAATATTCAAGACGGCGTGATAATTCACGCGCTGGAAACGGAGTTGGACGGCAAGCCCGTGGAGAAAAACCGCGTGGAGGTGGACGGGAAAAAATATGCGGTGTATGTCGGATGTCGTGTGTCGCTGGCGCATCAGGCGCATATTCACGGACCGGCCGTCATCATGGACGACACCTTTGTCGGCATGAGGGCGCTGGTTTTCAGATCGTTTGTTGGAAAAAACTGCGTCATCGAGCCGGGCGCCATGGTCATCGGCGTCCGGGTGGCGGACGGACGATATGTGCCGGGAGGATCGGTGGTCAAGACTCAGGCCGACGCCGACGCGCTGCCCGCGATCACCGCCGATTATCCGATGAGGGAGATGAACAAGGGCGTTCTGCACGTTAACAAGGCTCTGGCCAGGGGATATTTGGCGGCGCGATAAGTATTTGGAGGACAGACAGCGCCGGTTTGTCATCTTGACAAACCGGCCGATTCGCATCACGGCATGTTGGTCAAAAGAAAAACTTCCGTTCATTCTTTCCCCAAAGGCGTTTGTCTTTCCTGCGGCGCGGGAAACATCGGCAGGCGCCGCTATTGCTCCATCCGGTGCCGTCAGCATCTCCGACAGAAACTCAATACGCGAAGCGGTCTGATGCGGGCTCTGAACGCGCGTTATGCGACATTTTATTTTACGGATACGCTGATTGTTCTGGATGTGGTTGTGCGAGGCGTTCGGGAGGTCTTTCGCTACAAGGCTCGCCGCGCGGCCGGTGTCAAACCGGCGGAAGATTTCGGAAAGATGAGCAACCGGCTGGGGGACGCCTGGTGGGCTGAGGAAAAAAGAACCGCCAAGACCTATCTGGCGTCGAGGCGCGTTTTAGAGATGGCCGAAAGGCTGGCCCTGGACGAGGGGCTCAAGCGCCCCCGATGGGTAAAAGTTCCCAGCGTCAAGCTGGAAAGCATCCTGCTTTTGGGTATGGTCAAAGCGGATCTGGCCGGTCCTGAATTACACAGGGTGATTAAAAATGCTTACCGCCGCCAGGTGAAAATTCATCATCCCGACGCCGGAGGGACAACCGCCGCTTTCCTCAAGATTCACAACGCGTATCACGATCTGCTTCGCTGGGCCGAACAACCCACCTTCATCCGCCGCCGCGGCTTTCCGGATAAATGGTATTACGACGGCGACCATGAAAAATGGGTTCAGCCGATGCCGTTGAAAAAAGGGTGAAGGCTGCTTTGCGGTTGAGCAATTGCTTTCAGCCCGCACGCCCAGATTCAGGTGCTGGTGAAGACCGTATCCCTGAAGGACATGATGAAATCAAAAATTGAACCCTTTCTTGACAGGAAGGAAATTTGCGATGACCATGATATCGAATTCATGCTCATAAGAGGCATTGTTCTTGAGGCCGACAATGCCGACATATTGGAAAAACTTCTTACGGCGATCAAAAAGCTCGGTAAAAAAGACTTTTCCGTCAAGCTTGGTTCGTTGCTGAACGCTCCCCGGCGAAAATATTACCGGGAGAATGGTTTTCGCATTCTGGAGTTGGCGCTGCGGAATCAGCACATGTAGCAGCAGAGATCGCGTCTTCAGAAAGAACGATTTGTCCGCATTTACGGAAAGGGGTTCCATGAGAAGTCGTTGGTGAGCGCAAGCAGTTTACCGTCGTAGTCGAGTGTCAGGCCCAGGTTGAATTCATCAGGTTTGCCGGTTTGCGCTTATTTGTCATTTTCCCCAGCCTCCGTCCGCGGCTTCGTAAGCTTCCATCATGTTTTGTTCCACCTGTCGGCGGAGCGCTTCGAGCAAATTCCGGTCTGCGTTGCGGGGCACGGTGATGAAGGCCCCGAAGCGAATCAGGATACGGGTGAAGGGCTTGGGAATCATGAAGCGGTCCCAGCTCTTTGCCGTCCAGGACCTTTGATAGGAGACCACCGCGGGGCAGATGACCGCGTTTGCGATCCGGGCCAGCGCCGGCAGCCCCGGTTTGACGACGCGGGCCGGTCCGGTGGGCCCGTCCACGATGTGAACGCCAATATGGTTTTCCGTAACTTTCTGCGCCATCGCTTTCAAAGCCTTCGCGCCGCCGCGCGTGCTGGAGCCCCGAACGGGAATCCAGTTGAGGCGCGAAACGATTTTGGAAATGAAATCTCCGTCGCGGCTCTGGCTGATCATGATGCAGGGCGTCCATTGAAAAAACTGCGGAACGAAAAAGCCGCCGAAAAGGCGTTGGTGCCAGCTGGCAAAGAGGATTCGCCCTTCACTCTCCAGATGCTTCAGAACTTTCTCCTCGCCCTCGATTTGCACGCGGAGCGTTTTCGCGTAAAGACGCAAAATGAAAAAGATGGCGGATGTCAGAACATGATTCAATAAGAAATATTTGATTTCCCTGGCTGTCCATGCGCGCTGGTTTCGGGTCATGGCGGTGTTTCTCCACCCAGCGTTTTATACAGAGTCACGAGATTGTTGACCGAGGCCAGCCGCAGCAGGATCAGGCTCTGCTGGGCGCCGTACAGCGATCGCTGCGCGTCGAGAACGGAGAGGTAGCTGTCAATTCCTTTTTCGTATCGCATTTCGGAAAGGCGGTAAACAACGGCCATCGCGTCCACTAGCGACTGCTGCGCCGCCACGCGCTGGCTGACCATTCCTTTTTCGGCCAGAGCGTCCGCCACTTCCCGGAAGGCCGTCTGAACGGATTTTTCATACTGGGCGACGGAAATTTCCTTTTCGAGTTTGGTGACGTCGTACGCGTACCATAGGCGGGGATCAAAAATCGGCATGACGATCTGCGGCGCAAATGTCCATACATCCGAACCGGCTTTGAAAAGACCCGACAGGTCGGCGCTGGCCGTTCCGATGGAGGTCGAAAGCGAAATCCTGGGGAAGAGGGCCGCGCGGGCCGCGCCGATGTTGGCGTTGGCCGCTTTGAGCCGGTGTTCCGCCGCCAGAACGTCCGGCCGGCCGAGCAGCACTTCGGACGAGAGGCCGGGAGAGATATCCCGGGGCAGTGTCACGCCGGAAAGATTTCGGGGAAGCAGATCCGGCCCAACGGGAGCC
Source organism: Smithella sp. (assembly GCA_012510495.1). GTDB lineage: Bacteria > Desulfobacterota > Syntrophia > Syntrophales > Smithellaceae > UBA8904. Next base: position 61,943 of record JAAZHX010000152.1, on the reverse strand, counting down.
CCGACAAGAAGGTTCAGGCCATTTTCGTCCTGCGCGACGAGCTGCGTGTAGCGGGCGACGTCGCCCCGTGCCGTTTCCACTTGGGTTTGCGCCCGGCGGAGATCCAGCTCAGAGGCCAGACCGATTTCGTGGCGTTTCCGAATCATGTGATAGGCCGTTTCCTGCGCTTCCAGCGTTGAGGAAACCAGTTGAAGGGCTTCCCGGTCGGCGGCCAGGGCCAGGTAGGCTTGCGTCACCGTTGCCACCAGCAGAATCTGCGCGCTGCGGCCGGCCTCATCGGTGGCCAGGTATTGCTCCAGCGCGGCGTCTTTCAAGCTGCGGATGCGGCCGAAAAAGTCGATTTCCCAGGAAGCAAGGCCCAGATTAACGCTATACTGTTCGGCGGTATATGCGCTTCCCGAGGAGGAGAGGTCCGCCGGAACCCGATTCTGATGCCAGTTTCCGGTTGCGTTGACGGTCGGTAAAAGCGTCGCGCGGTTGATGCCGAACATGGCTTTGGCTTTTTCCACGTTCAGGCCCGCCACCCGCAAATCCCGATTGTTGGCCAGCGCGGCGGCGACGACTTCCCGGAGCCGGGGGTCGGTGATAAAGTCCCGCCAGGCCGGCACGGACGCCCCGGATGGCTGTTTCGTGTCCTGATAGGAGGGGCCTTCCGGCCACTGTCCGGGCACCGGCGCTTCCGGTCGTTCATATTTCGGCGCCATCGTGCAGGCGGCCAGAAAAACCGCACAGACCAGCGGCAGAATCAGCATTTTTTTCATATCATTGAACCTCGGACAAATATACGCTTGCGCCGGCCGCCTTATTTCGGCCGGCGGCTAAATAATTTATTTTTCAGCCCGGCAAAGAAGTTGTTTCCGCTTTTGCCTGCCCGCGTCTGCTGCCTGTGCTGCCGGCCGAAAAGCATTTCCGTTAACACATAAAAAAGAGGCGCAAAAACAACCACCAGGACCGTGGCCGTTACCATGCCTCCCAGCACGCTGGTGCCAATGGCGTTTTGCGCGCCCGCGCCCGCGCCCGTGGTCATGGCGAGCGGCAGGACGCCGAAGCCGAAAGCCAGCGACGTCATCACGATCGGACGGAAGCGGAGTTTCGCCCCCTCCAGGGTCGCTTCCATAAGCCCCATGCCTTTTTCCAGCCCACTCTTGGCGAACTGGACGATCAGGATGGCGTTTTTCGTGGTGAGTCCCAGCGTGGTCAGAAGACCGATCTGGAAGTAAACGTCATTGGCGAGCCCGCGTGTGCTGGACGCAATGATGCCGCCAATAACGCCCAGCGGAAGCACCAGTAGGATCGAAATGGGAATCGTCCAGCTTTCATAAAGCGCCGCCAGGCACAGAAAAATCACGAAAATGGAAAAGGCGTATAAAACCGGCGCAAGAGAGCTGGCCATCCGCTCCTGGTAGGAAAGCCCGGCCCAGTCAAATCCAATCCCCTGGGGCAGTTGCGCGACCGCTTCTTCCATCGCCTGCATGGCTTCTCCCGTGCTTTTTCCCGGCGCCGGTTCCCCCCAGATATTAATGGAAGGGAATCCGTTGAAACGGTTCAGCTGGGGAGAGCCGGAGGTCCAGCGGCCGGAGGCGAAAGACGAAAAAGGGACCATCTTTCCTGAAGTATTCCGGACATAGAGTTTCTCCAGGTCCTTGGGCAACATGCGATAGGGGGCGTCCGCCTGGATGTACACCCTTTTCACCCGGCCGCCCTGCATGAAGTCGTTGACATAGGCGCTGCCGAAAGCCGCCGAGAGCGTCTGGTGGATGGAGGTGATGGGAATTCCCAGGGCGCCGGCCTTTTCCCAATCCACGTCGATGCGGTATTCCGGCACGTCTTCCCGGCTGTTGGGACGGACCTTCGTTACACGCGGATCCTGGGCGATGATTCCCAAAAGCTGGTTTTGCGCATCCATCAACGCCTGATGGCCAAGGCCGCCCCGGTCCAGGAGCTGAAAGTCGAATCCGGTGGACATGCCCAGTTCGGGAACCGCCGGAGGAGTGAAGGCAAACACCAGGGCGTTGCGGATATTCGCAAAGGCCATCGTGGCTCTTGCCGCCACATTATTCGCTTTGTGCTCCTTCTTGTCGCGAAGGTCCCAATCCTTCAACTTTACGAACACCATTCCGTTGTTTTGTGACCGTCCGGAAAAGCTGAACCCGGTGAGAGAAAACACGGATGCCGTGACCTCTGCTTCATTTTCTCTAAAATAGTCCCCGATTTGTCTGGATACCTCCAGGGTCTGTTCCATCGTCGATCCGGTCGGCATCATTACCTGTGTCATCAGGGTTCCCTGATCTTCGTCCGGGAGATAGGCGGTGGGCATGCGCAGGAACAGAACCCCCATGACTGCAATGATCACCAGGAAAACGGCGAGGTAGCGTTTTTTTCGGGACAGAGAGTGTCCGACCATTCCCACATACCGGTCTCGCAGTCGGAAAAACACACGGTCAAACCACCGGAAAAAAGGGCGCAGAAAGGGCAGCGCATTCTCCGCCGGCTCATGTCCGGCCCTCACCGGTTTGAGGAGCCCGGCGCAAAGCACAGGCGTCAGGATCAGGGCAACGGCCACCGACAGGAGCATGGAGGAAATGATGGTTACGGAAAACTGCCGGTAGATGACGCCGGTGGAGCCGGGAAAAAAAACCATGGGACCGAAAACGGCCGACAATACCAGGCCGATGCCGACCAGCGCGCTTGTGATCTGCTCCATGGACTTGGACGTGGCCTCCCGTGGCGGCAAGCCCTCCTCGACCATGATGCGCTCCACGTTTTCCACAACAACGATAGCGTCGTCCACCAGGAGGCCGATGGCCAGCACCATGGCGAACATGGTCAGCATGTTGACGGAGAACCCGAAGAGTTTGAGAACCGCAAACGTTCCCAGAAGCACCACCGGCACGGCGATCGTGGGAATCAGGGTGGCCCGCAGGTTCCCCAAAAAGAGCCACATCACCAGAAAAACCAGGAAGACTGCGATGAAGAGGGTCTTGACCACTTCATTGATGGACACCTTGATGAAGGGCGTGGTGTCCATGGGATAGGAGACGCTGACGCCGGCGGGGAAGTATCGACTCATTTCCTCCATCTTGGCTTTGACGGCGTCGGCGGTATCCAGGGCGTTGGCGCCGGCGGCCTGACGAATGGCGATGCCCACGCCGTCTTTTCCGTTGGTCAGGCCCTTGATGTCGTAAACCTCAGAGCCCAGTTCAGTGCGCGCCACATCGCCGATGCGTACAACGGACCCGTCCGTATTGGTGCGCAGGGGGATGTTGGCGAACTCTTCCGGCGTCGAAAGCATGTTCTGGACGACGATGGGGGCGTTCAACCGCTGGCCGGGAATCGCCGGGGCACCGCCGAACTGGCCGGCGGAAACCTCAACGTTGTAGGCTTTCAGCGCCGCGATGACATCCGTAACGGTCAGGTGGTATTCCGTCATCTTGTCGGGATTGATCCAGACGCGCATGGTATAGCCGCCGCCGAAGATCTGCACTTCGCCCACGCCCGGCACGCGGGCCAGGACGGATTCGAGTCTGGTGGTGGCATAGTCTGCCAGGTCGATGTGATCCATGCGTCCGTCTTCGGAAACCAGGGCCACGACCATAAGGTAATTCCGCGTGGATTTGGCGACCGTGACTCCCCGGTTTTGAACCACGTCGGGGAGGCTCGGCAGGGCGGTCTGGACCTTGTTTTGCACCTTGGTCCACGCAATGTCCACGTCCGTTCCCGGAGCGAACGTCAGCTCCAGCCGGGAGCCGCCCGCGGAGTCGCTGGAGGCGGACATGTAGATCAGATTGTCCAGGCCGGTCATTTTCTGTTCGATGGCCTGGGTGACGCTGTTTTCCACGGTCTCTGCGGAGGCGCCGGGGTAGGATGAAGAGACCGCGATGGAAGGGGGCGCCATTTCCGGATACTGGGAGACGGGCAGGTTGTAGATTGACAGCAGGCCGCCAGCCATGATGATAATGGCGATAACCCAGGCAAAAACGGGACGTTGCAGGAAAAATTTCGATAGCATCAGAAGCCTCCGTTAATTCGCCTGGGCAGCCGGCGGGGTCGCCTTCTTTTGTTTCTCTTCAGAACCGTTTTTAAAGGACACGACCTTAACAAAGACGCCTGGTTTTACCTTCTGCATCCCCTCGACGATCACCCGCTCGCCCTCGGACAGCCCCGCGGAAACAAGCCACTCGTCGCCAATGGCGCGGTCGAGCGTCAGCGGTTTCTCTTCGACCTTTCCCCCGGCATTCACGATCAGCGTGTAGGGGTTCCCTTTAGGGTCGCGGGAAACCGCCTGCTGAGGAACGAGGATGGCGTTTTTGCGGGTTCCCTCTTGGATGACTGTGCGGACGAACATGTTCGGCAGCAGAATGCCTTTCGGATTGGGAAAAACCATGCGCAGGATGACCGATCCGGTGGTCAAATCGACGGTAATGTCCTGGAACTGAAGGGTGCCCCTGAAGGGATACTCCGAGCCGTCCTCCAGCAGAAGCCTGACGCCTTCGAAATGTTCCTTGCTGATTTCGATGCGGCCTTCCTGAAGCTGGCGGCGCAGACGGAGGATTTCAGCCGTGGACTGTGTGACGTCCACATACATGGGATCCAGCTGTTGAATCGTGACCATGGGTTGGGACTGGTGCGTGGTGACCAGGGCGCCCTGTGTGACGCTGGAGCGGCCGATGCGTCCGGAAATGGGGGCCGTAATGGTGGTGTGTTCCAAGTTGATCCGGGCCACTTCCACGGAGGCCTTTCCAAGCTGAATATCCGCCTGGGTCTGCTTCAGGGCCGCGGCGGCATCATCGTAATCCTGCTGGCTTACCGCTTTTTCGGCGAGCAGTTCCTTCAGACGGGCGGCTTTCAGCCGGATCGTGGTCAGATTCGCTTCGGAGCGGGCAAGCGAGGCTTTCGCGTTATTGAGCGCCGCCTGGTAGAGGGATGAATCGATCTGAAAAAGCACCTCTCCGGCACGGATGTTGGCGCCTTCCGTGAAGAGACGCTTCTGGATGATGCCGGCCACCTGGGGTCGCACTTCCGCAATCAGGTGAGCCGAGGTTCGTCCCGGTAGTTCCGTCGTGGTGGCAACTTGCCTTTCCTGAATGGTTACCACGGAAACTTCGGACGGGGGAGGGGGGCCACCCTTGCCCTTATCCGAGCAGCCGTTCAGGAGAAATCCTGCGGCGAGAAGACTGATGACGATCATTCGGAAGGTGATGGTGTAAATCTTCATTCGGCACCTCTGTATTTATTTTTTAATGGCATCCCAGCACGCTTGCGTAACCTGTTCAATGGTCGCTTCATCCAAACGTAGAAATCCAAGAATATGATCGCGCATCAGCGTTTGCAGCGGACCGAAAGCCAGGGCGAAGATCGCGGAAATCGGCAGGGCTTTGAGAATTCCCTGTTCGACGCCGCGCTCAAAAATGTCGATCATGATTTTGTTTCTGTCCGATTTGCCCAGAAGCTTTTCTTTGCGGTTGGATATCCCGTACGGAGAGATGGAAAACTGCTCCATATAGAGGAAATGACGAGGATAACTCATGAAATATTTCAGTATTGCCCTGTTCATGTAGAGAAATTTTTCCCGGATGGATTCTCCGGCGGGATATTCGTCCTGAACTGTTTCATTGATCCTGTCTTCCAGATTCCGCGTCAATGCGAGGATCAGGGCGTCCTTGCTTTCAAAATAACGGTAAATGGTTCCGGCGGCAACACCCGCCTCTCTGGCAATCAGAGACATGGGAGAATCATGAAAACCACGCTCGGCAATCAGATTCAGGGCCACATCCATAATATCGGCGCGCTTGTCGGTTTTTATCATCAATCCCTGCCCGTTTCACTATGTGAATGAACATTCATTCGCGAGTGGATGTCTCTACATGGAAGAGGTGGGATTGTCAAGTATTTTATGCAAAAAACGTAAAAACGCATAATTCATTTGACGATTCCAGAATTCGACAGGTTTTAATGCTGTTCAGGAATTTTTTCTTTCCTGCAGAAGCCAGACCGCCAGCGCCGCCAGCGCAAGGGCGGCAAAGGCGCTGGGCCACAAGGGGATTTCCTGTCCCGCGGCCGTCACCGGAAGGCCAACGATAAAGCGTATTAACTGGGCGACGGCCATCAAAAACAGGATGATCGCGATCACCAGAGATGCAGGTCGTTTCATCTTATTCCTCCTCTTTCCGATGCCGGGCAGGCTTTTCTCCCGTGCCGTTGGTTTGATGTTTTCTGTTCGTTCTCCAGGACGACATTCCATTTGCCCGGGCGGGGAATCCCTCCTTCCCGGCGGCTGAAGTTTAGCATAACGCGATCAAAAAAAGAAATCAAAAGAGCCTCGTTTTTTCCGCTTCCCGCATCAGCGGGTCGCGAAAATCAGGATGCGCAATGCCGATAATGGCAAGAGCGCGGTTTCTCATGCACTTCCCTTTCAGGACAAGAGAGGTAATATCCACCGACGTGCCGAAAGAAAAAAGCCCGCTTTGTTCATGGGGCTGACCGTCGTCATGGCGACATTCATTTCATCCATGTACTCTTCGATCAGACGGCGAAGCTGATGGAAATAGTTCGGGATAAATTACGAAAGCCCTTCGTAAACCAGCCCCCTCTCCTGGTAAGAAAATATTGACCTCTGGGAAAACACCGGCCGGGAAATATTCCGGTGATTCAAATCTTTCCGGGGGCGAGCTTTTCCACATCCTCCGGCGTGTTGAGGTTGGAAAAAAGACGCCCGTCCGGATTGAACGGACGAATCTGCTCTTCGCCGATGGCCAGCACACGCATGTCGCGGTAAAAGCCGGTGATCTTGAGCTTGTCCATCAGCAACAGACGTTTGATGGAAGGCAGGCAGTTGCGCGAATAAATCGCATGCAGGGGTTGATAGCCGTGGGAAAGCTCGGGAACAACGATGTCGTGCTTTCCCGTTTGCCGGATCATATACGCGATAAAATCCCGGTTTAAGAAAGGCATGTCGCACGGGCAGGCGAAGGCAAGGGGGTTTTTGGCGTAAAAAAGGCCGGTATAAATTCCGCCCAGCGGCCCCTTGCCCTTGTAAATGTCGGTCACGACAGCTGCGTCGTCAAACTCCAGATAGGAGAGGGGGTCGTTGGTGACGATGAGGATTTCGGAAAACAGCAGGCGAAAGATGTCGAGCGTCTGATCCATCATGCGGGACGAGCCGATTTCCAGAAAGGCCTTGTTGACGCCCATCCGGGTGTTCCTGCCGCCGGAAAGAATGATGCCGGTGATGTCTGCGAGGCTGCTCAATGGTGCGGTTCCTTGTCATGCGTTTTTTGTCAATGGCATACCATAAAACACGCAAAGTGATTAAGCGAAAAAAGAGCTGCTCCGGCTTAAAAGAGGCGCGTGGTCCGCCCGCTTTTTTACCGGATGATTTTCCGGTCAAGGGACGGAGATTGCACGCTTGCGCGCTCCACCATGGTGGAGACATCCCCCTTGCCCCGGAACCGCTTCACGTTGAGCATGAAAATTTCCAGTTTGGCAAGCACATTGGGCGGAAGCAGGTTTCCGTCGATTTCGATGGAGATGGTCGGATACTTTCTTTCCCTGGCCCAGGGAGTATAGAGGCCCTCGATGACGCGGCCGATCAGGCAGGCGAAGGGAGAGATATTGACGATGCCGGAGTAACCGTCCATCATGGCCGTGGCGGCGACGCCGCTGGAAATAGCGATCTCCGAATGCAGTTCATGGCTGACGAAATGCTTTTCTGTGTTTTTCATGATGGCCTGCATGTCATGCGGCGTGCGCGGCACCAGGCCGGTCGCCCCCAGCGTTTCACGGATGTTTTTTTCCACGCGCTTTTTGTAGAGATGCTCGATGCGCCAGCCGAGGATATCCCGGAATTCCCGCGCAAAGACGCGCCGGCGCCAGGGCAGCAGGTTGAGCCGCTTTTTGAGTTCGTAGTGGCGGACAAAATCGCAGTAGTAGAACCACTCGATGACGTTCGACACCTTGCCGACAATGCCGTGGCGGCTGAACTGCCCGATCAGTTCATCCACGGCGAAGTCGTCGCGGCGGACGTAGATTTCGCCGACAATCAGCACCTTGGGGCAATCCTCCATTTTTCTGGCCAGCGGTATTTTGGAGATGGTTTGGGCGATCTCCTTCAGAACCGGTAAAACCCGCGTAATATCTTGTTCGGCCACGTCCAGCATTTTCTGCCAGATCTGATCGTAGATTTTCATGGCCCCGGCGGGATCGGCGGCGCACGTTCTCAGCGACGTTTCCACATCTTTCATGTAGTCGCCGATGACGGCCGCCCACCAGGCGTATTTGGTAAATTCCGGTCCGAGTTCGTTGTAGGAATTGTCCGCTTCCAGCGTGAAGACGACGACGTTTTCCAGGCGCAGGTCACGGAAGAGGTTTTCGTAGAATACAAAGTACTGGCCGGTCCGGCAGGGCCCCGTGGTTGTCGGCACGAAGAGGATGTAAATTTCATCCTTGCGGTACTGGTCGGAGGACAGGTATTTCAGCGCGCTGCCCAAAACCAGATGCGAGGGTAGACATTCCTTGCCGGAGGCGTGATTGCGCGCCATTTGCAGCGTGTAAACGTCCGGTACCGGCATGGTTTGGGCGTTGATGCCCAGGCCGCGGATGGTCGCGCCGACGAGCTCCGCGGAGAGCCGGCCCATGTTGGACAAAAGAAGCTTGACCCGCGGGTTTTGTTTGATCGGGATTTTTTCGCCGGTGGCGCGGTTGAGAATGTGGATTTCCTCGCCGGGGCGGTTGATGAAGCGCAGGCCGTTGTCGTAGCGTTCCTCGCGGATGTCGTCGATTTTGGTGCGGTAGCCTTCGATGATGTCCAGAAACGCCTCGATGCGCGTGTCCACGCCGGCGTCCGCCGTGTGGGAATCCAGCTCCAGAATCAGAAACGGCTTCGCGCCCATGATCCACTTCAGATAATGCAGCATGAAAGAATCGGGCGCGCAGGAGAAATTGGAAATGAAGGTAATGTAGATGTTGTCTTCGTTTTTCAGCAGGGTGCCGGACTTCATGTCCTGCTGGCCGTAGTACCAGTACATGTTGGGGTAAATGGGCTGGTCGGCAAACGGCAGAATGTCGAAGGGGATAACCGAATACCCGCGGGAAGTGTATTTTCGGGGAATGCCCATGTTGGCGTCGCCGGTGAAGGAGTTGTAGGGGCGGCCCAGAATCGCGATGACGGGCCTTTGTGCCTTGCGTGCGTCCTCGATCGCCTGTTTCCCCAGCTCGGTGAATTTGGCAAAGCACTCCATCTGCTTTTCATAGGCGACGGCAAAGGCCTTTTTCGCCTCTGTCTCGCCGAACCCCAGATCCGCCGCCATGGCGACAAACGGTTCGGCGGCCTTTTCCAGCCCGTACATGAAGCTGACGACCGGCGTCAGGTATTTTTCGGCTGGAATTTCGGGGAAAGCTTTTTGGATGTAGTAGGGCAGTCCCTGCGTGATGGGACAGAAATTGGCGGGCGCCGTTTTTTCATAACTCTCCATGTCCCGGAAATGGGGCAGAAAGATGAAGTCCACCTTCCGGTTGAAAATGTCCTGGACCGCGCCGTGCGCGATTTCAGCCGGGAAGCAGTAGCTGCTTTCCACCCGGGCCGCCCCTTCCTGCGGGATTTCCCGGGACAGGAGGGTCTCCACGCCCAACGAATGGAAGAACCAGGAATAAAGCGGCCAGAGGGTGTAAATGGAGAAACAGCGGGGGATGCCGATGATAACGTCTTTTTTGCGGGTAAGCGCGGCCGGGTCGGGGGCGCATTCCCCAAAGAGAATGTCGTTTCGTTTTTCGATGTAATCCGTCACGGAGGCTTCGTCGAACGCTTTTTTCTTCCGGAGATTCGCGTATTTATTGCAGCGCCCGCCGAACATGTATTTGTGGCCGTTGACGACAAGCACGCGGATCGGGCAGAAGTTATCGCAGGCCTTGCACGGAAATTCCTTTTCATAAACGATGTTTGTGGCCAGAATCGCGTCGAGATCATAGGCCTGTTTGGTCAGAAACCCTTCGGCAAATTTCTGCCGGGCCAGGAGGCCGACGCCGAAGCATCCCATCAGTTCTGGGTCGGGCGGCACCAGAATGTTCTTGTCCAGAAGCATCGCGAAAGCCAGAGGCACTGCCTTGTTTTTGGCGACACCGCCCTGCAGAACAATGTTTTGCCCGATCGTCCGGTTGCCCACCACCCGGTTGAGGTAGTTCGACACGATGGAGGTGACAATGCCCGCAGTGATGTCCTCGCGGGAAGCGCCCTGCTGAATAGCGTTACGGATGTCGGAATTGATAAACGCGGAGCAGTGCTCGCCGAATTTCAACGGCGCGTCGGCCGCCAAGGCGATGTCGCCGATCTGAGACGCCTCGGGGATGTTCAAATCGCCCTGCGCCGATTCTTCCAGAAAGGAACCGGTTCCCGCGGAACAGGCTTCGTTCATGGCGTAGTCGATCGGCACCTTGTTTTTCAGCAGGACATACTTGGCATCCTGGCCGCCGATTTCGAAGATCGTGTCGATATCGCCGCGGTAGTAGGAAGTGCCGACGGCGTGGGCGATGATTTCGTTGTAAACGGCGGGCGTTTCCAGAAAAACGCCGAGGATTTCGCGCGAAGACCCGGTCGTGCAGGCAAGCGATATGCGGATTTGTCCGTCGCCGATATCTTCACGGATCTGTTTTTGAATTTCCTTCAGGCAGTTTTTGAGCGCGCGCACCGGGTCGCCGTGCGTCCGTCCGTAGAAGGACGCGGCGACTTCGCTGGTTTCGAAGTCGATGAGGCTGGCTTTTGTGGTGGTGGAGCCGCCGTCCACGCCGAGGATATACTCACGTCCGGCGATGACTTTCCCTTTTTGCGACGGAAGGTAGGTGACTCTGCCCTGTGCGCTTTTCAGGCTTTTGAACCGCTTGAACAAAACGGAGCTTTTTTTGAAAAGGGCGTCCGGTGCCGGGAGCGGACTGCCTGCGGAAGCGGCCATCAGCGCCGCGCCGTAAGCTTCGAACCAGGGCGCCTGTTCGGGGACTATAAATTCGATTTGCGGCATGCGCTCCCGGATGAAGCGCAGAATATACGGGTTTTGTGTGACCCCGCCTGTCAGCAAAACTTTCCCCTTTTCAATTTTGGCCCTCTTCAGGAAATCGGCGACCTTGAGGGCCATGACCTCGCTCAACGAAAGGACAATATCGCCGGTTGTGGCTTCGCCCTTGTTCAGGCGGTGCGTGCAGTCGCTTTTCATGAAGACCGAACAGCGCGAGGAAAGCGTGAGGACACGGCAGTCGTCCGGGATGTGCCGGATGTCGTCGAGCGTCATGTTCATCCGGGCCAGCTGCTGCTTGAAGAATTCACCGGTGCCCGACGCGCATTTGTTGCCGGAAAAACTGGTGATGATTTTGTTGTTCTTGTCGATCGTATAGACCACCAGATCTTCGCCGCCTAAAGAGACGAGCGCATCGATGGAATCCGTGCGGTTTTGCAGAGCCGCCTCGATGCAGAGCGGTTCGATAACGCTGTGGATGTTTAAAAGATGTCGTCCTTCGGTGCCGGTGGCCAGGGTTTGAGTACCGGAAGGCAAAATACGGCCCGAAAGCAGCTTTGTGAGCGTGTCGGGAAAGTTGCCTTCATGAGACTCCACGGCGCTCCATACGATGCGGTCGTCTGCAAGAAGCGCCGCTTTGACGTTTGAGGAGCCGACGTTGATTCCCAGACTGTACATGATTTCTCTCCTAAAAAGTCTTGCGGATTGAAGTATTACGATTTTACGAAATCGTCAAGCATTCCGGATAATATTTTTGAATCCCTTTGAAAATCAACGCCCTTGTAAAAAGTAAAGGACTATGGATTCCCGCCGGCAAAAAAAAGCAGCCGGTCGCGTCCGCTGCCAGCTGCTTTTTGTTCTTCCAATATTTACGAGGGAGGTTTCATACTCCCCGCCAGGATCAGTGTCCTTCCTCCATCGCGCCCCCGATATACATCATGGCCAGGAGCATGAAAACCAGCGTCTGGACAACCGCTGTAAAGATCATCAAAAACATGATGGGCAGCGGGACCAGAAGAGGAACCAGAAGCAGAACGACCAGCAGAACGATGTCTTCGCCGGCGATGTTGCCGAATAACCGGAACGTCAGTGACAGAGGCCGCGACAGGTGGCTGATGATTTCAATGGGCATCATCAGCGGAATCAGCCACCAGACCGGTCCCAAAAACTGCTTGAGGTACTTGATGCCGTGGGTACTGACGCCGACGATGTGGGTCATGAAGAAAACGACCAGCGCCATGGCCGCGTTGGTATTGATGTTGGCCGTCGGAGACTCGAACCCGGGAATGATGCCGATCAGGTTGCCGATCAGGATGAAAAGCCCCAGCGTGGCGATCAGGGGAAAAAACTTTTTGCCGTTTTCTCCCATGGTTTCCATCAAGAGACTCTGGAGGCCATCGATGATTACTTCCATCACATTTTGCAGCCGGCCCGGATAAACCTGAAGGTTACGGGTGGCCAGGAAGGAAAGCACCGTCAGAAGGACGACGATAAACCATCCGTAAGTGACCTGAGGCGGAAAGTAGCTGTTTTCCAGAAACAGTAGAGGGTGCATACGTTAACGAACCTCCTCAATAAAATTTTTTTTTGCCAGGGTGGTAATCACGGTAAAAACCATGTTAATCACGACCACGGAAAGTCCGATGACCAGGCCGACGGCTTCCACCGTACCGGTGGTCAGAAGCAAAAACAGCACGACGGCCGTGAGGGCCAGGCGAATGAAATATTGAATCATGGTGGGGCGTTTGACGTTGCCGGAGAGATTTTTGAACAGTCTTTGCAGGCCGAACGCCATGCCGTGAAAGTTGAGGATGCTGATGAAGCCGCCGAGCAGGACGCCCAGGTAAAACTTTGCCGGCGTAAAAATGACGGAAGGAATAAAAAGAACCGCCAGGATGACCCAGTTGGCCGTTTCAAGTTTTTTTTGGAGCGGGTCTTTGGCGATGAGGTTCACTTTTCAATCTCTTGATGATAATGTCTTCATCAGTGAAATTTCGTTTTATCAAAACATAGATGTTGCGAAACCCGGCCGAAATTCCGATCACCAGGAAAACGACGGTAAACGCGTAGCCGGAATCAAATTTCCGGTCCAGATAGCTTCCTAAAAGGAGGCAGCCAAAAATCGCGAGAACCATTGCGATGCCGATGCTGCTGGCATAAGCCATCTGGATGCCTAGTTTTTTGGTCTCGCTATCCATTTGGTGAGTGGCTCCTTAACACGCAGGGTGGTCAAAGTCAATCAAAAACATGACCGCCGTTCATTTATTTAAAAGATGACGATGCTCTCTGTACCACGCGATGGTTTTCGCAAGCCCGGTGGTCAGATCCGTTTTTGCCTTAAATCCAAATTCTTTCAATGCTTTGGATGTGTCCAGCATTCGCCGGGGTTGGCCGTCGGGCTTGGAAGTATCCCAGACGATTTTTCCGGAAAACCCGGATAAACCGGCAACTAATTCCGTCAGTTCCCGGATGGAAATTTCAAATCCCGCCCCGATGTTTACCGGCTCGCTTTTATTGTAGGAATCGGCCGCCAGGCAAATCGCTTCCGCCGCGTCTTCGACATAAAAAAATTCCCTTGTTGCCGAGCCGGTTCCCCATGCCTCGAGGGTGTCCGAACCCCGGTCTATCGCGTCAAAACATTTTTTAATCAACGCCGGAATGACATGAGAGGACCGGGGGTCAAAATTGTCGCCAGGCCCGTACAGATTGACCGGAAGCAGAAAAATGGAATTAAAACCGTATTGTTGGCGGTAAGCCTGGGACTGCACCAGCATCATTTTCTTGGCCAGTCCGTAAGGAGCGTTGGTTTCTTCCGGATACCCGTTCCAGAGGTCCTCTTCCTGAAAGGGGACCGGCGTAAATTTCGGATAGGCGCAGATGGTGCCCAGCGCGACAAATTTTTCGATTTTGCGCACCCAGGCCTCGTGCATCAGTTGCGTGCCCATCAAAAGATTGTCGTAAAACAGCTCGGCCGGCTTTTCCTGATTAAACCCGATGCCGCCTACTTTGGCCGCCAGGTGGATGACGATGTCCGGACTTACCGCATCGAAAAGCCTGCGGATATCTTCCAGGCGGGTTAAGTCGTAATCCGGCTGGTCGGCGACATCGATGCTCCGGCAGCTGTACGAGGAGAGTTGGCCGATCAAATGCCGTCCCAGAAATCCGTTGCCGCCCGTCACCGTAACGCGTTTGTTTTTCAGCATGGCCGCCGTCTCCCAACAATCAACTGATTCGTTCGGTGTTGGCGCAGGAAAACCCCGCGTCCACGAGGGTTTTTTCTTTTTTGGCCGCCTCCAGATCGGAGGCGATCATCATGTCGATCAGTGCATCGAAGGAAACCCGCGGTTGCCAGCCCAGTGCTTTGCGGGCCCTGGACGCATCGCCCAGCAGAACATCTACCTCCGTCGGGCGGAAATAACGGGCGTCCACCTCCACGTGTTTGGCGTAGTCCAGCCCCAGTTTGCCGAATACTTTTTCCGCGAATTCGCGTACCGAGTGTGTTTCGCCCGTGGCGATCGCGTAGTCGTCCGGCTTGTCCTGCTGGAGCATAAGCCACATGGCCTCGACGAAATCGCCCGCAAATCCCCAGTCGCGCTTGGCTTCCAGGTTGCCCAGGTACAGCTTGTCCTTGAGTCCCAGCTTGATCTGCGTCGCCGCGCGGGTGATTTTGCGCGTGACGAAGGTTTCCCCGCGGCGGGGCGATTCATGGTTGAAAAGGATGCCGTTGGTCGCAAAGATTCCGTAGGCGTCGCGGTAGTTCTGCACGATATGGTAGGCATAAACCTTGGCGGCCGCGTAAGGGCTCCGGGGTTGAAACGGCGTTTTTTCGCTTTGCGGCGGGGGCGCCGCGCCGAACATTTCGCTCGACGACGCCTGGTAGAATTTTGTCCTGATGCCGGTCTTGCGGATCGATTCCAGAATCCTCAGCGTGCCCAGGCCGGTGATGTCCCCGGTATATTCGGGCATGTCAAAGCTCACGCGCACATGGCTTTGCGCACCCAGATGATAGATTTCATCCGGACGGATGGAGGAAAGCAGGTCCATGATCTGTCCGGAAACGGAGAGGTCCCCGTAATGCAAAAACAACTTCGCGTTCGGGTCGTGAAAATCCCGGTACAGATGATCGATGCGGTCCGTGTTGAATGTGCTGGAACGCCGGATCAACCCGTGAACCTCGTAGCCCTTGCCCAACAGAAATTCGGCCAGGTACGATCCGTCCTGTCCGGTAATGCCGGTAATCAACGCTTTTGTCATAATTTCTCCTTTTTATAAACGCCAGTATGCAATCCCCAGAGACTGCGCCTGGGTTGGGTCAAAGACCGATTTGACGTCGAGCAGAATCGCGCGGTTTTTGCGGCACAGCGATGCGATCTTTTCGAGGCCCCATTTCATATATTCCCGGTGAGCCACCGCCAGAATGACGGCGTCCACGTCTTTCAGGTCTTTGGCCTGAGCAAGCTCGACGCCGCAGTGCTCCCGCACCTCTTCGGGAAGGGCCAGCGGATCATGCGTCAGAACCTTCACGCCAAAGTCACCAAGCTCACGGATAATGTCCACGACGCGGGTGTTGCGCAGATCGGGGACATTTTCCTTAAACGACAGACCCAGCACCGCCACGCGGTATTTTTTGACCGGAAGGTCCGCGGCGATCAGCATCTTGACCGTTTTTTGAGCGATATATTTTCCCATATTGTCGTTGATCCGCCGCCCCGAAAGGATCACTTCCGGACGGTAGCCGATGCTTTCCGCCTTGTAGGTCAGGTAGTAGGGGTCCACGCCGATGCAGTGGCCGCCCACCAGGCCGGGGCGAAAATTGAGGAAATTCCACTTGGTTCCGGCTGCCTCCAGAACTTCCAGCGTGTCGATGCCCATCTTGTTGAAAATGATGGCCAGCTCGTTCATCAGCGCGATGTTGATGTCGCGTTGCGTGTTTTCGATGACCTTGGCCGCTTCCGCGACTTTAATGGAGGAAACCCGGTGCAGACGGACCTTGACCACCGCGCTGTAGATGCCTTCGAGCAGATCCAGCGTGGGGGTGTCGGAGGCGGAAATGATTTTGATCGTATTGCTTACGGTATGAATTTTGTCGCCGGGATTGATGCGCTCCGGGGAGTAGCCGACCGTAAAATCCCTGCCGAATTTCAGTCCGGAAGTCCGCTCCAGAACGGGAACGCACACATCTTCCGTCACGCCCGGATACACCGTCGATTCATACACCACGCAGGCGCCGGCGGCCAGGTGTTTGCCGATGAGTGCCGAGGCATTTTCCAGGGCGCTTAGGTCGGGGACATGAAAATGATCCACCGGCGTGGGAACGGCGACGATGAAGAGCCTGCAGGACGCTATATCTCCGGGTTTGGAGGTAAACGTAATTTTTGCCTTCTTCAGTTCGGCGTCGGAAAGCTCCATCGTGCGGTCGTGACCCTTCCTGAGTTCCGCGACGTTTGCTTCGCTGATGTCAAAGCCGATCACCTTGAAGTGCCTGGAGAGATGGGCGGCCAGCGGCAGGCCCACGTAACCCAGGCCGACAATGGCGATTTTATTTTTCCCCGCGTAAAAAGATTGGGCGGTCAGCGTTTTGTTCATGGTCGGATTCCTTCATTGCCTTGATGTCTTTGGACAAAATGGAAAAACCTCTTACCGTATTGACCCAGCCTTGTCAATCTATTCGGAGATGAGGGGTGTTTCTAAAGCCTGTCCAGTGTCTTTTCCACGGCGGACAGCGTCCGGTCGGTATCCTGTCGGGTGTGGGCGAAGGACAGGAATCCCGCTTCAAACTGGGAGGGCGCAAGCCAGACGCCGTTTTGGATCATCCCGTGAAAAAAGCGGGCGTAAAGGTCCGTGTCCGATCGCAGGGCGGAAGACAAATCACGAACAGGGCCTTCCTGAAAAAACAGGGTGAACATGGAAAAGGCGCGATTGACACAGACGGCGATGCCGCGGCCAGCGAACAATTTTTCCATTTCCCGGCAGAGGAGGCGGGCTTCTTCTTCCAGCGCCGCATAAGCGTCTGCTTTGGACATCAAAATTGAAAGTGTGGTTATGCCGGCGTTCATGGCCAGCGGATTGCCGGAAAGGGTTCCGGCCTGATACACGTCGCCTGACGGCGCCAGTCTCTCCATGATGTCTTTTTTCCCGCCTACGGCGCCCACCGGCAGACCCCCGCCGATGATTTTGCCCAGACAGGTCAGGTCCGGCTGAATGTGGGCCAATCTCTGATAGCCGCCGAACGCAAAACGGAAGCCGGTGATCACCTCGTCAAAGATGAGCAGAGCGCCGTGTCTGGCCGTCTCGTCCCGCAGCGCTTCCAGAAAGCCTTCCTCCGGCAGGACAACGCCCATGTTGCCCGCCACCGGTTCAACGATGACGGCCGCCAGATCATCCGCGTAAAGCGCCACGGCCTTTTCCAGCGCTCCGATGTCATTGTAAGGCAGGCTCAGCGTCAGGCGGGCCACCGTTTCCGGAATACCGGGTGATCCGGGGATGCCGAGCGTCGTGACGCCGGAGCCGGCCTTGATCAGCAGGGAATCGGCATGGCCGTGGTAACAGCCGTCAAATTTGAGGATTTTGTTTCTGCCCGTGCAGCCGCGGGCCAGACGAATCGCCGTCATGGCGGCTTCCGTTCCGGAGCTGGTCATTCTCACGCGCTCCATCGAGGGAATGGCCTCGCTGATCAGCCGGGCCATCTGTGTTTCCGCCACCGTGGGCGCGCCGAAGCTGGTTCCCCTCCGGGCGGCTTCGCAGACGGCTGCCGTCACGTCCGGATGGGCGTGTCCGAGAATCATCGGTCCCCAGGAGAGAACGTAGTCGATGTATTCTTTTCCGTCGAGATCGTAAATCTTGCTGCCCGCGGCGCGGCTCACGAACGCCGGGTCGCCGCCGACCGATTTCCAGGCGCGCACCGGCGAATTGACGCCGCCGGCAATCACACGGCCGGCTTCGGCAAACACAGGGAGGGAAGTCTTGTTCATCAGAAATACTCCGGAGATGTTTTTTTGTATTCTTCCAGGCTTTCCAGCAGCAGAAAATCAGGGCAGAAAATTTCCCGGGACATCTCCTGAAGCAGGCCGGAAATGTCGTTTGTCTGCGCGTGGAGCATGGAAAAGAGATTGTAGCGGCCGGCAAAAGAGGGCTTCCGCTCGTAACAGTGGGAAATGTACGGCAGCTCCGCCAGCCTGCGGCCCGCGGCGTCAAGAGCTTCCGGCGGCACAGACCAGACGACCAGGACATTTTTCCCGTACCCTGCCTTCTGGTGCCGTAGAATGGCAGTGACTTTGCGAATGACACCCTGCCGGATGAGGTCCCGGATCCAGGCGATCAGCTCATCGCCGGTCAATCCGCAGGCCCCGGCAATGGCCGCGAAGGGTCTCGGGGAAAGGGGGATGTCCGATTGCAGAATTCTGGCCGCTTTTAACTGCCCGGTGCTGAAAATATTCATAAAATTTTCTTTATCCTGCCTGCGGCGTAAAATCAAGCCGGTCTTTGGATAAAGCTATCCGAATCCGGATGTAAATATTGCTTGACAATCAGGGTATTGATCGCTAAAAGAGCACTCAAATGACCGGTAGTCGTCAAAATTTAAAGGAAGGAGGTTAGAAAAATAGCATACTTGACGAATCCGGCCTAACCAATTCGTTAAAAACAGGAGGATGTTTTTCATGAAAAAGAGTTTCGTATATTCCGTACTGGCCATCGCGTTGATTCTTGTTTCCGCTCCCTTTGCTTTCGCGGCTGCCGAAGCAGCTCCGGCAGCAGGCATTGATTATACCAAAGCCATCGTTCTGGGCTGCGCTCTTCTCGGCGCGGGCATTGCAATCGGCTTCGGCGCAGTCGGCGCGGGTCTTGGCCTTGGTCAGGCAACCAGCGGCGCTTCCAATGCCGTGGGAAGAAACCCCGAAGCACAGGGCAAAGTTATGCTGACCATGATGGTCGGTATGGCCATGACCGAATCCGTCGCGATTTACGCGCTGGTTATTTCTCTGGTCATGCTGTTTGCCAACCCGATCTTGAAGATGATTGGTTTGGGCTAATCCGAATTATCAGCTATCCTTAAAGGGGGAAGAAGCAAATAACAAAGGCCTTCTTTCCCCTTTTTTATGTTTCATCGGTTCCGACCCTGCCGCGCAGTTCCTTCTTTTGCGACAGCCGCTTCTTTTCATCCAGCATTTTTTCCTTTGCTCTTCGGCTTCTCCTCCTTTTTTGCCGCCGGATCTTTTCCGCTTTTTCCTTTTCGGCCGCCACAAATCCCTTTTGACGCTCTTCGATTTTATTGAGGAGCAGGCGGCGCGCCAGATGGCGGTTCAGGCTCTGGGATCTTTCTCTCTGGCATTTCACGGTAAGGCCGGTCGGAAGGTGAACCAGTTGAACACGGGAGGAGGTTTTGTTGACTTTCTGCCCCCCGGGACCGGAGGAGCGGATAAATGATTCTTCGATGTCGCGTTCGGAAACGCCGAGCATCTGCATGCGCAGCGCAAGCGCTTTTTCTTTTTCAGCGGAAACCGGCATAGGCGGCTCCTCAAAACTCAGGGGATGGAATAGAGTTCGTCGCCGATCAGGTTGATCCAGTTTTCGGCGAGAATTTCCCTTGCTTCTTCCGGCTTATCGACGCCGATAATCACAATGGTTTCTTTTCCGATGCGGTTGATCGTCGTGTAAAGGTAGAGAATATTGATGTCGCCTTTTGCCAGCGGCTTCAGGATGGCGTTGATGTGTCCCGGGTGCAGGGGGATTTCCGCGGCCAGCACCGGCGTCACTTCCACGTTGAAATTGAAACTCTCCAAAAGCGCGGCGGCCCGGTCGGGATCGTTGACCACCAGCCGGACGCGGCTGTCCTCTTCAATACTGGCGGCGGAGACGGCAATCGTGTTGATGTCTTCCGTGTGCAGAATATGCGTCATCCTGGCGAAAGAACCGGGAACATTGCCCAGCAGAACGGAAATTTGTTTAACGGCCATACCTGTCCTCTACTTTTGAACGTAGTCGTATCCGGCGGTAAACGCCCGGCGGTTGATGTCCGCAAGCGACTTTTTCCGGCTTCCCATGATCGTTTCCAGGGCTTTCAGATAAACTTCAGGCGGGACAATGCCCGATTGTCTGACGAAGGCACCCATCATCACGATGTTGGCGGTCCGGATGTTGCCGAGTTCCTGGGCCATGTCGGAGCAGGGGAGATAAAAAGTTGTGACGTCCTGGCGGCTGGGGGACGCCTCGACAATCGAGGAGTTGATCAGTATGCTCCCCCCCCGGGTGACGCGGTTTTGAAAGGTAAACAGCGCGGGTTGGTTCATGACCACCAGGTAGTTCGGTTCCGACGCGACGGGGGAGGCGATTTCTTCATCGCTGACCGCCACGGTGCAGTTGGCCGTTCCACCTCTCATTTCCGCGCCGTAGGCGGGCAGATAGGTGACATGAAAGCCCTTGCTCATCGCGCTCTGGGCCAGGCTGGTGCCCATCATCATGACGCCCTGGCCGCCAAAGCCTGAAAAGATTGTTTTGGTGATCATGGCCGGACCTCCGTCTTTTTACCGGACAGCCCCGTTTGATCTTTATATACGCCGGGAGGAAAGATTTTGCTCATGACCTCGTCAATGTATTTGCAGGAATCGACGGACGACAGCTTCCAGTTGGTCGGGCAGAGGGAAAGCACTTCCACTAGAGAAAAACCCAAACCGGCCATCTGGCACTGAAAAGCTTTCCGGATGGCTTTTTTGGTTTTGTTGACGCCGGCCGGTGAGCTGACCGAGCAGCGCTCCACATAGGCGGCGCCGTCGAGCTGGGAAAAGATTTCGCTGACCTTGACCGGATAACCGTCCACGGCCTGTTTACGGCCCGAAGGCGTAGTGGTGGAGCGCTGATTCAGCATCGTGGTCGGGGCCATCTGTCCGCCGGTCATGCCGTAAACGGCGTTGTTGATAAAGATGACACTGAAATTTTCACCGCGGTTGGCGGCATGAAAACTTTCGGCAATGCCGATGGCGGCAAGGTCGCCGTCGCCCTGATAGGAAAAAACGACCCGGTCGGGAAGACAGCGCTTGATGGCCGTCGCCATGGCCGGACCGCGTCCGTGGAGCGCTTCGATCATGTCCACGTCAAAGTAATTGTAAGCCAGAACGGCGCAACCGGCCGGCGGAACGCCGATCGTGATGCTCCGAATGCCCATCTCGTCAATCACTTCGGCGATCAGCCGGTGGACGATGCTGTGCCCGCAGCCGGGACAGTAATGAAAAATATTTTCTTTCAGGCTCTCGGGATGCTTGAAAACAATCTTGGCCATGGTTGAATCAGTCCTTTTTCTCATAAACCCTGGCGATGACGTTGGCCAGTTCCGAGGGCGTCGGCACCGCGCCGCCCGGTCGTCCGTGAAATTCAATATTGGCGAACCCCTGCAGGGCCAGACGGACGTCCTCCAGCATCTGGCCGGCGCTCATTTCGAATACCAGGAAATTTTCAACCTTTGCCGAAAGGCTCCGCAGCTTCATTTCCGGGAAGGGCCACAGGGTGATCGGACGGAAAAGACCGATCTTCATGTCATGGCCGCGCAGCCTTTTGATGGCGCCCTTAGCGATGCGCGCCGCAGTTCCGTAAGCGACGATGACCAGAGTGGCGTCATCCAGCCGATGCTCTTCGAAGCGGGTTTCGTTTTCGGAAATCACCTTGTATTTACGGGCCAGTTTCCAGTTGTGCGCTTCGCTGTCCACCGGGTCCAGAAGAAGGCCGCGGATGAATTTGCTTTTGCCGCCGCCCGCTCCGCGCAGCATGAATTTTTCCGGATACTGCCTTGGTTTGGGCTTTTTGAAGATCACCGGCTCCATCATCTGGCCCATCATGCCGTCGGCCAGAATCATGGCCGGCGTGCGGTATTTGTCGGCCAGATCGAAAGCGTCCATCGTCAGGTCCGCCAGTTCCTGGCAGCTTCCCGGCGCGAAAACGATGGTGCGATAATCGCCGTGGCCGCCGCCCCGAGTGGCCTGAAAATAATCGCCCTGCGAGGGAAGGATGTTGCCCAGACCGGGACCACCGCGCATAATGTTCACGATGATTCCGGGAAGCTCTTGCGCCGCCATGGAAGAAATGCCTTCCTGCTTCAGGGAAATGCCGGGGCCGGAAGAGGAAGTCATCACTCGGGCGCCCGCGGCCGAAGCGCCGGCGATCATGTTAATGGCCGCCACTTCGCTTTCAGACTGAATGAAGATGCCGCCTTCAGCGTTTCTCATGTGTTCGGCCATGTATTCGGTCAGTTCATTTTGCGGTGTGATCGGATAACCGGCATAAAAACGGCAGCCCGCGCGGATCGCGGCTTCGCCGATCACATTGTTTCCCGACATCAGGACTTTATTCACGATAAACCTCAATGGCGATTTCCGGACACATGGTCGCGCAGATAGCGCAGCCGTTGCATTCTTTGGTTTCATCGACGCACACGGGATGATACCCCTGCGCGTTGTATTCACTGGACGGCAGGATATGGCCTTTGGGGCAAAAATGCACGCAAAGACCGCATTCCTTGCAGAGTTCCTTTTTAATGCGAATATAACCTTTCAAAACATATCCTGAAATCCGTTTTTGCCTGTGGCACAATTCCGTTTGGCGGATGCTATCTTGCCCATAATGTTCATAATGTCAAGAATTTTTAGATCATAGCTCGCAGCGCATAGGTTATTGCCTGTCGCCTCTCTGCTGCTGGGGTTGTGTCAGAATGATCAAAGGCTGTCATTCTCGTGAAGTCTGCCCCCGAGAAGCCGAGGGGCGGTAATCCATAGAAGACGTGTGGATGCCCGACAGACACTTTCGGGTATGACAGATTGGGGGTGTCATCTATGACAAATAGGAATTGCGACACAGCCTCTATTGCCTCTCTCATATTTTTCCGATCTGGAAGCCTTCCAGCTTGATGGCCACCGAGCGCTGCATCAGATCGATGGAAACGACGAAAAGCTCTTTTTCCAGATCGCTTTTGATCACCGTGCCCTCGATGCCGGCGAAGGGCCCGTCCAAAATCCGCGCCGGTTCTCCCGCTTTCGGGTACTGCAGGGAAAACATTTCCACTTTCTTCTCCACGATGCGCTGGATGGCGGCGATTTTTTCATCCGGCACGGCAATGGGCTCGGTGTTCAATTTCTTGCCCAGGATACGGACGACGCCGAAGGTCTTGAGAATGGCCAGCTTGGTTTCATTGTCCAGTTCGGCATTGACGAAAAGATAACCGGGAAAAAGCGGCACGGCGATCTTCTTCTTCCGGTCTTTTCGCTTGCTCCAGACCTCCATCTCCGGCAAAAACGTCGTCAGACTTTTTTGGGCGAGCAAGGCGTGGGCTTTGTATTCGTGTCGGCTTTTTGTGGAAACAGCATACCAGGGCATGGCAGAACACCTAAACAAGTTTCTTGAAGTTTTTAAAAAGTTTCAATTATGACGGCCTCGTAATATTCCCGTTCCTCCCGCGCAGGCGGGCGTCCATAATCATATCCGGGCCTTTTTTAAATATTTTCCGCACGGACAGGTCTTTTGCGTTTTTCAGATCGCGAATCTGAAGATCGCCTATGGCTTCAATCCCTTTACCGAGAATCTTCGGCGCAGTCACCACAACCAGCCGCTGGACCAAGTCCTCTTTCAGCACGGAGGTGATGATCCCGGCGCCGCCTTCAATCAGCACGGAGGAAATATTTTCGGCGGCCAACTGCAAAAATAATTTTTTCAAATCCACATGCCGCTCCCGGTCGGGCGCAACCGTAATCAGGCGGACGCCGGTTTCGGAAAGCCTCCGGAACTGGGGATCGGAAGGTTTTTTCGTTGTCGCAATCAGCGTGGGGGCTTCGGATAAATTGCGCAGCACGTTCGCGTCCACAGGCGTGGCCAGACCGGAATCCACGACCACTCTCAGAGGGTTGCGCCCCCGGACCAGCCGGACCGTCAGCGTCGGGTTGTCTTTAAGCACGGTCCCGATTCCGACCAGAATGGCGTCGTGTTCCGCGCGAAGCCGGTGGGCGAGTTTCAGGGAACCGGGAGAGCTGATCCACTGGGAGTTCCCTGTGGCGGTAGCGATCCGTCCGTCCAGCGTCTGGGCGTATTTGACCGTGACAAACGGCAGTCCCGTTTCCATAAAATGAAAGAAGGCTTCATTGAGACTGCGGCTTTCGGTTGCGAGCACGTCCCGGGTCACTTCGATTCCCGCGCTTTCCAGGCGGACGATACCCCGGCAGGAAACCAGCGGATTGGAGTCGGTAGCGGCGATCACGACGCGCCGGATTTTGTGCCGGACAATGAGGTCGGCGCAGGGGGGGGTCTTGCCGGAATGACAGCAGGGCTCCAGCGTCACATAAAGCGTCGAGCCGGCAACCTTTCCCTTCGCGTCTGCAATTGCGTTGACTTCCGCGTGATTTTCACCACAGCATTGATGGTATCCCCGGCCGATGATTCTGCCGTTTTTGACGATCACGGCGCCCACCATCGGATTGGGGCTCGCATAGCACCGGCCTTTCGCTGCCAGTTTCAGGGCCATTTTCATATATTGTTCGTCGGTCATGAAACTTCAATTACCTCAACGGCCCATCCAATGCAACGACATTTGTGAGAGGCTTGTGCCACATTCTTATTGACTTCCAGCCAAAAGAAAATAAGATGCTCATCAATTGTATCGAGGGAGCTTTGCGAAATCTCTTTTTCCGTCATTCCGGTGAAAGAGACTGTGTCGCAGCAGCGGGAAACACAATAAAAGTCGTCATTCCCGCAATCCCCTGGCGGGAATCCAGTTATGGAAAATACCGGATTTCGTATCAGACCGGACTACGAAGGTGCTATTGATGATTTTTTTTGATATTTTTTCCTTCATCTTCGGCGCGGCCGTCGGCAGTTTTCTCAACGTCTGCATTTACCGCATCCCTGCGGAAACATCCATCGTGAAGCCGGCCTCCCGCTGTCCTTCCTGCGGACATCCGATTCGTTTCTACGACAACATCCCTATCCTCAGCTTTCTGATCCTGCGCGCCGGGTGTCGCGACTGCGGGGCCAAAATCTCCTGGCGCTATCCGCTGATTGAACTGATCACCGGCCTGCTGGCGCTGCTGCTTTTCAGCAAATTCGGCTTGAGTCTTGTTTTTCTTGTCTTTTTCATTTTTGCCGCCGTTTTGATCGTCATTGCCTTCATTGATCTGGATCACCAGATCATTCCTGATATTTTGTCTCTGCCGGGGATCCCCGTTTTTTTTCTGGCGGCCGTCTTTATCGTGAAACTTCCCTGGCTGGAGGCCCTGATCGGATTGCTGGTCGGCGGCGGGGTCCTGCTGGCTATTGCTTTCGTCTATGAATTGATCACCAAACGCGAAGGCATGGGCGGAGGCGACATCAAATTGCTGGCCATGATCGGCGGCTTTCTGGGCTGGAAATCATTGATCTTCGTTTTACTGTTCAGCTCTCTTGCCGGCGCGGTCGTGGGAATTACGGCCATGATCATCAAGAAACAGGACACGAAATACGCGATTCCCTTCGGCCCCTTCCTCTCCGCGGCTGCCGTCGCCTGGATTTTCTGGGGAGAAGTTTTCATTAGGTTTCTGATTTACAGGAATTAAAACCGGTGAAAAACGCCGTCAAGTCATGCAAAAAACCGGCAAAGTGTCGAATCTTCAAACCGGGAACCATTGACAACGGGCATTTATGAACGTAATATACCGCTAAATTAATGATATTGATGCTTTATCGGATAAAGAATGGGATATCTGGCATATCATTTGCTGTTTCGCCAACAGGCGGATATTAAGGATTCAGGGGAGGCAATGGTTAAAAAACGAACATGCGGTTTTACACTGGTTGAGATGATGGTTGTCATTGCCATTATCGCGGTGTTGTCGGCGATCGCCGTTCCCAACTTCATGGAATACGCCAGAAATCAAAGGTTGAACGGAGCGGCCCGGCAGGTCTATGGTGATCTGATGAATGCCAGACAGCAGGCGGTCACGGAGAACAAGAAAATCATTGTGCAATTTGTGAACAACCACCAGTACAAGTTTGTGCGGGACGATGAAACGCTGGCCTTACGGGACATCCATCCGGATTATTCCGATGTGACGTTTTCCGCTGGTTCCAATCCCGCCTTCCGGCCCAACGGAACGGGAAATAATCTTACGATCACACTGACGAGTTCCTCCACGGGGAAGACCAAATGCATTATGCTCAGCATTGCCGGCCGGATCAGAATCGGTGATTGCTCCTGACGTGTTTGGAGGCTTGTTAAGGAAGCGCGGCATATGAAAAAAAAGATATGGACAAAACGAAGGCAGAGTCGGGGATTTACGCTGCTCGAAATCGTGGTGGCGATCCTCATCCTGACTGTCGCTCTGCTGGGTCTGGCTTCTCTGACCTCCACCATCATCAATGGAAATTTTTTCAACAAAACATTGACCGTTGCGACGACCCTGGCAAAGGATAAACTGGAGGAGCTCAAAAGCGAGCCTTTGATGGGGACAGCGATACCCGCGAGTTACAACGGCACGGACTACCGGGGGGCGAATCTGGAAACGGCGACCTCGACAAACGCTTATTTCACCCGCAACTGGAGCGCTTCCGGGACCGATCCGGTGACCATCACTGTTACAGTCACTTGGCCGACGAACCGGTCTGTTGTGCTGAAAACCATACGGGCGAGAGATTGAAATGAAGGCAGACTCCAAAGGCTTTACGATGATCGAATTGCTGATTGCCATGGTCGTGGGGCTCGTGGTCCTAGCTGCGACCTACAGTGTTTTCGCGCTTCAGAACAAAACCCTCGCCACGCAGGAAAAATTGGCTTCCAGCTATCAGAATGCGCGCATTGCGATGGACATGATGATTCGGGACATCAACATGGCGGGGTACAATTTCACGGGCACCGGTTCAACTTTGTCCCGTTGCACAGGCGCGCTACCAAAGGCCGGGACGGTATGCGCGGGGATCTCGGCGGCCAATGCCAGCTCCATCACGATCACAATGGATGTAACAGATGACGCGGGCACAGGCAGCTCGGATGGAGACTGTGACGACGCCAATGAAAATATAACCTATGACTTATACACCTCGTCAGGCGGTATAAAGGCGCTGGGGCGCAAATCCTCCACGTCAGCCAGCAAGCAGCCTGCTGTGGAATATGTGGAGTCGCTGAACTTTGTTTACGAAAAAGAAGACGGAGACACACCGACGGATCTTTCAGAGATTCGAAGAGTAAAAATTACGATCATCACCATAGCGCCGACGGAGAACCCTGCTTATACGGATCCGACGTACGGAGACCATTATCGGCGCTTTACCCTTACAGGGTATGCCACTCCCCGAAACCTGAAATATTGAGAGGAGTTATGAAACACGGAATTCAATTTTTCCCGAATCGCAGACACTTGACGCCTCTTCGCAACGAAAAGGGAATGGTCATGGCGGTCATACTCATGCTCGTTGCCGTGCTGGTGATTCTGGGAACAACCGGTATTTTGACCGTGACAACGGATATGAAGATTTCCGCCAACTACCGGGAAAATGCCAGGGCTTTTTACGATGCCGAAGCAGGAATCAACGTCGTGCTCGCCAAAATCAACGAGGGCAGTTTCGACTGGCCGGACAGCGGCGATTCGCAACCCGTTTCGGTAGCGTGTCCGGCGGATTTCAAATTCAATGGCTGCGCCGTTTCAGGCACCACCACCAGCGTAACCGTGACAAATGTTGATGGGACCTATTGCTTTCAGGTGACGGGTCACGGCGACAACAATGCCGTCAAAACCATCGAAGTGCGCTTCAAAAGGAAGCCGGTGTTCGGCGGCTTCGGCCTCTTTGCCGATGGCGCTGTTGATTTGAAAAACAGCGGCCAGGTTTACAGCTACAATTCCACTATTACCCCGAACCCCAACCCGACAGGTGAAGCAAAATGGTCTGGTTCTACCCAAAAAGGAGATGTCGGCTCAAATACGGGAATCTCATTGAAAAACAAAACCTACATTGATGGCAACGTGAGACGAGGGGGGTACTATGACAGCGATAATAAGTTCCACGATGCAAATTATACATCCACTAGTGCATCAGAGGTCCATGGATCCGTGGCTAAATTGGGCGCACGTGTAGATCCCGATCCGCTGGGGGCGGTGGGCGGAGAACTGGCAACTAAGTTTACCACGTACAGCGCAACCAACGATAATACCCTGACCGGTGTTTCAGGCGTGTCCGGTACAGTCATTAACGCGAGCGGCAAAGATGTGGTGACTCTGGTCGGCAAGCCGGGAGGGGCCAATTATTACATTTCCAGTCTCACACTGAAAAACAGCGCGACGCTGAACGTCAACATCGCCGACGGTCCGGTCAATATTTACCTGACGGGCGCGCTGGAGCTGAAAAACAATTCTACGATCAATGTTACAAAGACACCTGGTGTTCCAGGGTCACCGCTGGATTTTTCCATTTTTTCCAATTCCACGGACAGTCTCATTTTCAAGAACGGCAGCGATTTCAAAGGAGTGGTTTATGCGCCCTATGCACCCATTGAGATGAAGAACAGCGCCGACATATACGGTCTGATCTGGGGAGGTTCCATTGACATCAATAATTCGGGACAGTTTTATTTTGACGAGGCTCTGAACAATAAATTCGTCTCCAAAAAGGTGGTCGTTGTTTCGTGGAAGGACGTCATGTAAAGAAAGCCCCGGCCTATCGAATCTGAATCATCCGAATGCCGCTTGCAGGTGCATCCGGAATCACTTTCAAAACGCTGCTCGTAAAATGGCCTGCGGGATCTTTTCAATTATTTCCAAGCAACGGATAATTTACCGTCATTTTTGACGGTCTTGTAAAAGTCAATTTCGCACTCTTTTCGTTTTACCGGCGAAAGCCGGTATCCAGCAACTACAGTTGGTTATGGACCCCGGCACTTGTGCCCTTTAGGGTATTCGCCGGGGTGACGGTTTGAGTTACTTTTTACGAGTTCATCATTTTTGATTTTTCAATAGTTTTGACCGTATTTTTTTTCAATTCCCATCGTTCCGCCCGCGACGAAAAAGGCAATCATGCCCTCTTTATCTTCCCAGTACCGGGGTGTAACGAACCGCCTGCCGGTTTTCAGATGAATGGTATAGGCGGCGTGGTCCCCATTGGGCAAACAAAAAATGAAATCAACAGCAACGCCATCATCTTTGTTTTCATTTTTTTGTCTCCTTTAACGTGAATATTCGATTGACACGCGGGGCCATTTTCCATATGATTTTTCTCAAAAAACCGTCAAATCATCCTTGCAGAGGAACAACATTTTGTGAATCAGGCAACCGGCAGCAATGTAACACCTGCAACCAGGGTCCCCATTTCCGCATCCGTCGTTGGGAAGAGGAGCAGGGCAGATACCGAACGTCTGTGATCGCGCTGATCGCCTATGCCCTGAGGGAAGACGCCGCAAAAAGCGAGGAAGCGGGCTGCGATACCCATCTGACCAAACCCATCAAGAAAACGGTTCTCCTTGCGGCCATCCGGCAATTTGCCCGCAATTCCGGTCATTAGAACAATCCTGACGGTTGAGCTTGCAGTGGGGCGCGGCAAATGATAAAAGCCGTCAGCTATTTTTTGAGGAAAGGTTTTGAGACGTTTGCATGAAGAAGAAGCTGATTGCCCTGATTACCCGTTCCGTTGAGGTCTGCGCCGGTAAGGGGCTGCTGCCGGATGTGGATTTGTCGCGCATCGAAATCGAGGTGCCGGCCAATCCGGAACACGGTGACTATGCCTCCAATGCGGCCATGATTCTGGCCTCCCAGGCTAGACAAAATCCACGCAAGATTGCCCGGACGATTTTGGAAAACCTGGAGGATACGGAAGGCCTCCTCGAAAAGGCGCAAATCGCCGGCCCCGGATTTTTGAATTTTGTACTCCGGGATGATATATGGCGCAACGTGCTGCGGGATATTCTGGAACAGAAGGACCGTTACGGCTGTTCCCCTGTCGGAGGAGGGAAGAGAGTCCAGTTGGAGTTTGTCAGCGCCAATCCCACCGGACCTCTGCACATCGGCCACGCGCGGGGAGCGGTGGTGGGAGATGTCCTGTCTAATCTGCTGGCGGCAACCGGCTACGCCGTCTCCAGGGAATATTACATCAATGACGCGGGAAGCCAGATGAACAATCTGGGAAAATCCGTGCTGTATCGTCTGCGGGAGCTGGCCGGGGAAAAAATCGAATTTCCGGCCAACTGCTACCGGGGAGATTATATCAAGGAAATCGCGGAGGAGATTTTCCGGAAGGAAGGCAAGCGTTTTTCCGGTGAAAACGAGGACGAAGGGATTCAACGCTTCAACGAAATCGCCGGCGGATTCATCCTGGAAGGGATCCGGCAGGACCTGAAGGATTTCGGCGTGACCTTCGACAGCTATTTCAGCGAGAAGAAGTTATACCGGGAAAACGGTGTCGGGCGTCTTCTGGACGATCTGAAAGAGCGGGGCTTCATTTATTCCGACGCCGGGACACTGTGGTTCAAGACCACCGCCTACGGCGACGACAAGGACCGGGTGGTGATCCGGAAAAACGGAGAGCCGACCTATTTCGCGGCCGACATCGCCTATCATGCCGACAAGTTTTCCCGCGGGTTCGACATGCTGATCGACATCTGGGGCGCCGATCACCACGGATACATCCCCCGCCTCCAGGCCGCGATTCAGGCGCTGGGACGCGACAGGGACGATCTGAAAATCATTCTGGTGCAACTGGTCAATTTGTTGCGAGCGGGCGAACCGGTGGCCATGTCCACCCGCGCCGGAGAATTCGTCACCTTGCGCGAAGTGCTCGACGAAGTGGGAAAGGACGCGGCGCGCTACCATTTTCTGATGCGCCGGTCGGACAGTCATCTGGATTTTGACCTGGAAGTCGCCAAAAAGCAGTCCAACGAAAATCCGGTCTTCTACGTTCAGTATGCCTACGCGCGAATCTGCAGCATTCTCCGGATGGCGCGGGAGCGGGGAATGCCACGGCCGGATTTCGCGGCGATCAACCTCTCCCGGCTTGCCGAACCGGAGGAAAGAACGCTGATCAAAATGATGGCGCGTTATCCCGAAATGCTGGAAGGAGCGGCCAAAACCCTTGAGGTTCACCGCATCACTTTTTACTTAAACGAGCTGGCGGGCGCGTTTCACGGCTACTACAATAAACATAAGGTGATTACGGAAGATAGGGAACTTTCGGCCGCGCGTCTGACGCTGGCGGCGGCCCTGCGCCAGGTGCTGGCCAACGCGCTCGGAATCATGGGCGTGGGCGCGCCGGAGAAAATGTAGGGAGGTCCCATGGCATCGGCAAATATCAGGAAGTTTGAAATCCGGCTGGGGCAGACCGGATTAACGGTTTTGATTGTCGGAATGGTTATCCTTCTTTGCGCTTCCTTTCTTTTCGGGGTCGGGGTGGGAAAAAATATCGACACGTATCCTGAAAAAATTTCCTCTCTGCCGCAGCATTTCCTGGCGCTGTTCTGGCGGCCCGCCAAGATTGCCGTCAGCCACAGTAAGCAGCAAAAAGCGACGACGCAGCCCCAAACGGGAAATGTGGATCTGGCGTTTCATCAGGCTCTGACCAGTTCCAAAACCGTGCCGATTCAACCCCGGCCGGATGTCAAAAAGACGATGGAGGTTGAAGCTTTCGCGCCAGGCGATACCGCTCTGCCGGCGCAGCCTCCGTCTTTGCGCCAAAAGGAAAAAGCCGCGTTGGTAAAGAACGAAGCGGTGGGGCAGAAGAAGGCCGCCGTTGACAGTAAATCCAAAGGCAGACAGGCCGATCCGGCCTCCGGATCCTATCAAGTGTATGTGGCGTCCCTGAAGGACAGGGCAAAGGCCGATCAGGTTCACAAGATTGTCTCCCAGGCGGGGTATGCGTCGAAAGTTGTGAAAGTGGACCTTAAAGAGAAAGGTCTGTGGTATCGTGTGATCGCTACGGGATTTGATTCCAAGGCCGCGGCCGCGGCAGCGGCCGATACGCTTTCTAAAAAGGCCAGGACGAAATGCTTTGTCCGCCAGACTGCGCCGGATACGCTCAGGCCCTGACGGTCGCCCGGGCGAAGATGAAGGTTTGAAAAATGTTTGAAAGTCTTTCGGAAAAACTGGAAGGAATTTTTAAGAAACTCAGAGGCCGCGGCGTCCTCAATGAGGAAAGCGTCAATGCCGCGCTTCGGGAAATCCGCATGGCGCTTCTGGAAGCGGATGTGAACTTCAAGGTCGTCAAGGATTTTATTGAAGAGGTCCGGTTGCGCGCCGTCGGCAAAGAAGTGCTCGATAGTCTCACGCCCGGACAGCAGGTGGTCAAGATCGTGCATGCCCGCCTGGTGGAACTGATGGGCAGCACCAGCTCCAACATCAGGTTTGGCTCGCGGATTCCTGCGCCGATTATGCTGATCGGCCTCCAGGGGTGCGGTAAAACGACCACGGCCGCCAAGCTGGCGCGTCTGCTGTCGGCGGAAAAAAGGGTTTACCTGGTGTCCGCCGACGTTTACCGGCCCGCGGCGATGGAACAGCTGGCCGTTCTCGGCCGGCAGATCAAGGCCGGTGTTTTTGATGCCGGCACCCGGAAAGATCCCGTAAAAATCTGTATGGAGGCGGTCGAACAGTCCCGAAGGGAAGGGTACGAGGTTGTCCTGATCGACACGGCCGGCCGGCTGCACATCGACGAGTTGCTGATGGAGGAGCTTCGCCGGATCAAAGCGGCGGTCAACCCGGCTGAAATTCTGTATGTGGCGGACGCGATGACCGGTCAGGATGCGGTCAATGTCGGAGTGAAATTCAACGAACTGATCGGTATTGACGGCGTCATCATGACGAAAATGGACGGCGACGCGCGCGGCGGTGCAGCCCTGTCTCTGCGGGCCGTTGTGGGCAAGCCGCTCAAATTTGTCGGTGTCGGCGAAAAAATGGACGCGCTGGAGGTTTTTCATCCGGAGAGGATGGCCAACCGGATTCTCGGCATGGGGGATATTCTGTCGCTGGTGGAAAAAGCGCAGGCCGCCATTGATGAAAAAACCGCCCGGCAAATGCAGGAAAGTCTGCGCAAAAACGATTTTACGCTGGAGGATTTCCGCAACCAGCTCAAACAGATCAAAAAAATGGGGCCGCTCAAAGACATGATCGGGATGATTCCGGGCATGGGCAAAATCAAAGCGCTCAAGGGCATGGAGCCGGATGACGGGGAGCTGGTGAGGATCGCGGCGATCATTGATTCCATGACGAAGAAAGAGCGCGACAATTATCTGATGATCGACGGCCGCAGGCGTAAAAGAATAGCCCTGGGCAGCGGAACAAAGGTTCAGGACGTCAACCGGCTGCTGAAAAATTACATCGAGATTCGGAAAATGATGAAAAAAATAAACTCCAAAGGCGGCATGAAAACTTTGATGAGGAATTTTCCCTTTTAAAAGCAAATGAATTGTGTTAAAAACTTAAATAATTTTTTTTGAAGGAGGATGAGAGTAAAACTACATGGCAGTTAAAATTCGATTAACCCGCATGGGTGCGAAAGGCAAACCGTTTTATCGCATCGTCGCCGCAGACAAAGCATTCCCCCGTGACGGAAGATTTCTTGAGATCTTGGGAGTTTATGATCCCAAAAAGAATCCGGCGGAAGTAACGGTCAAGGAAGACCGGGTTCGCGACTGGCTGTCCAAAGGCGCGAAGCCGACGCTGACCGTTTCCCATTTGCTGAAAACAAAAGGCATCGTCGCCGCCGTAAAATAGCAGGGCTGCCGCCGGTCCTATTGTACAAGATACAAGATTAGAACTTCACCTCGCGGAACCGGAAAAGTATGCGAATGTTGAAATGAATTTTCAGATGCATTAACCAAAACCAGTGGAGGGGCTGACGATGAAGGATCTGATTAAGTATATTTCTCAAGCTTTGGTTGATAATCCTGATCAGGTGGAAGTAACGGAAGTTATCGGCGAGCAGACGTCCGTTATTGAACTGCGTGTGGCCAAAGAGGATTTGGGAAAAGTCATCGGCAAGCAGGGAAGGACGGCCAAAGCCATCCGCACCATTTTGAGCGCCACATCCGCCAAAGTCCACAAACGCGCGGTGCTGGAAATCATTGAATAAAGATGGATGATTTTGTGTTCGGGGAGATCGTCAAAACCCGCGGTCTCCACGGCTGTGTGAAGGCCCTGTCTTTTTTAGAATCGGCAAAGCTTCTGGAAGGATTGAAGTTTGTTTGCCTGGAATCCGCGTCCGGTTTGAAAAGCCGTCATGAAATAAAAAAAATAACTTCTTTCGGTAAATTTCTGTTTATAGAGTTCACGGACATCTCCAATGCGGATTTGGCCCGAAAGCTCGTCGGGTCAAAGCTGCTGATGCCCCGGGACAGGCTGGAGTCTCTCCCCGCGGATGAGTATTACTGGCACGACATCATCGGATTGGAAGTCTATGCGCAGGAAGGCCGTCACCTGGGACGCATCGAAGCCATTTTCCCTACGGGCAGCAATGATGTTTATGTCTGCCGGGGAGACCATGGAGAAATTCTGATTCCCGCGACGGCCGGCGTTGTGGAGCAGGTTGACGTTGCCGGGAAGAAAATGATCGTCAATCTTCTGAAAGGCCTCTTGCCGTGATTCGATTCGATGTCCTGACCATTTTTCCGGAGATGCTGCAATCGCCCCTGGAATTCAGCCTTTTGAAAAAGGCCCGGGAAAAGGGATTGATCGAGATCGGTCTGCACAATATCCGCGATTGGGCGCAAGACAAGCACCGTATGACGGATGATGCTCCCTACGGAGGGGGCTGCGGAATGGTCATGAAAGTCGAGCCGGTAGCGCGGGCGGTGGCGGCGGTGAAACAGCCTGGAGAGGCTTCGTTGGTTGTGCTGATGACGCCCCAAGGGGAAGTCTTCAACCAGAATATAGCGGCCGAGCTTGCGAGGCTCGAGCAGATTATCCTGATTTGCGGACGATATGAAGGGGTTGACGAGCGGGTTCGGGAACACCTGGCCGACCGGGAGATCTCACTGGGCGACTATATTCTGACGGGGGGAGAGCTTTCCGCGCTGGTGGTCATCGATGCGACCGCCAGACTGGTTCCCGGCGTGCTGGGAAATGACGATTCCGCATCCAGGGAATCTTTTTCGCAGGGGCTTCTGGAATACCCGCAATACACACGTCCGGTCCAATATTCCGGCTGGCAGGTTCCGGAGGTGCTGCAATCCGGCAACCATGCCCGGATCGAGCGCTGGCAGCGAATCGAGGCGCTTCGCCGGACCTGGCGCAGAAGGCCTGAGCTGCTTGAAAAAACGGAGCTTGGCTCGGAAGACAGGAAGCTTTTGGAAGAAATTAAACAGGGTCGGATATAAAGTCTTGATTTTCAGGCGGGTTTGGGGTAATGAAACCCACTTTTATCAGGCGGGGTCATTCGACTTTCGAAAGTTGCAGGAGGAAAAGAACATGAATGTATTGGAAATAATTGAAAAAGAAGAGATGAGAGGCGATATTCCCGCCTTTAAAACGGGTGACACCGTTAAAGTATATGTGCGGATCATTGAAGGGCAAAAGCAGAGAGTTCAGGCTTTCGAAGGCGTGGTCATCCGCAAGCGCCGCGGCAACAGCCGGGCGAATTTCACGGTCCGAAAGGTTTCCTACGGCATTGGCGTTGAAAGAACATTTCCCATGCATTCGCCGGTGATTGACCGCATTGAAGTCGTGTCTCACGGAGTAGTCCGCCGCTCGCGTCTGTATTATCTGAGAAGCCTCCGGGGGAAAAAGGCGAGAATCAAGGAAGCCGCCAACAGATGATGCCGTAAAGACGGGTGCGTTTTTTCGATGAATATCTTCGAAAAACTTGCGCAGGTGGAAGGCTATCGATACGTCGCGGGCGTTGACGAAGCGGGCCGGGGCCCGCTGGCGGGTCCTGTGGTGGCCGCGGCCGTGATTTTTCCTCCCGACTATTCCAATTCTAAAATCAACGATTCCAAAAAACTGACAGTTCGCAAAAGAGACGAGCTCTACCAGGTCATCACCGAAGAGGCGATGGTTGTGGGAGTCGGTGTTGTAGAGGCGGATGTCATCGACCGGATCAATATCCTTCAGGCGTCGCTTCAGGCGATGCGCGAAGCGGTGCTGGATCTTTCAGTGAAACCGGATTATCTCCTGATTGACGGACTCCACGCGATCGGCTTCGACGCGCCGCAAAAGACAATCGTCAAAGGAGATTCACTCAGCGTGTCCATTGCCGCTGCATCCATCATAGCCAAGGTTTCCCGCGACCGGATCATGGAGATGTATCACCGCCAATTCCCCGAGTACAATTTTTTGCAGAATAAAGGCTACGGCACGGCCTTCCACCGCAAGGTCATCGAAGAGATCGGCCTGTGTAAAATACATCGCCGGTCCTTTCATGTAAAAAACAAAAATTTCCCGCAGCAGACGCTGGACTGGCCCGAATGAACGATGGGAAAGACAGGCGAAAAATCATCACCGGCAAAACCGGAGAAGGAATTGCCGCCGGTTTTTTGACGCAAAACGGCTATCGGATTCTCGAGGTCAATTACCGCTGTCCCATCGGCGAGATCGACATGGTCGCCAGCGAGAGCGGCGAAATCGTGTTTGTGGAAGTCAAGACGCGAAAATCGAGCGCACTGGGGTACCCGGAGCAGGCGGTGGGATTTGCCAAACAGAAAAAAATGTCGCAGCTGGCGCTGTGGTATCTGCGGGACAAAAAGATCAAAGACGCCGCCGTCCGCTTCGACGTGGTGGCCATACTGCTGCTTCCGTCCGGAAACGACATCCGTCTGATTCGCAACGCTTTCGACTTTATTTCCCCTGGATAACGATTCTCTCCCCGCGCTTTCCTGCGCAAGCTGCGGGGCCTGATCTTAAAAACGGGTAAGGGCCGGTTTTCCGATGGGAAACACGTTGAAGCCGATGTCGAAGCACTTCCGGTGATCAACGATATTGCGGCCGTCGAACAAAAAGGCGGGTTTGACCATGACCTTGTATATTTTCCGATAATCCAGCGTCCGGTATTCCTCCCAGTCCGTCATGACGGCCAGCGCGTGGCAGCTTGCCGCGGCCTTGTAAGGGTCTTCGACATAGCTGATTTTTCCTTTTTCCTGCGCCAGATCGACCGCGGCGTTGGCCAGCGCCCGGGGATCGGAAATGACGACCTCGGCGCGCTCCGCCAGCAGTTTTCTGGTGATGTAGATGGCCGGACTTTCGCGCGTGTCGCCGGTGTCGGCCTTGAAGGCAAACCCCAAAACGCAGATTTTTTTCCCGGCCAGCGTGTTGAACATGGAGCGCAGAATGTTGGCGATGAACCGGTCCTGCTGGTATTCATTGATTTTGACGACGCTCTCCCAGTACGCGGCCACTTCCGGCAGACCGTAAAAACGGCACAGGTAAACCAGATTCAGAATATCTTTTTTGAAGCAGGAACCGCCGAAGCCGATGCCCGCCTTGAGAAATTTGGACCCGATGCGGCTGTCTGTGCCCACGGCGTGCGCCACTTCGGAGATGTCGGCGTCCGCCTTTTCGCAAAGCGCTGAGATGGAATTGATGGAGGATACCCGTTGCGCCAGAAAAGCGTTGGCTACCAGTTTGGAAAGTTCGGCGCTCCAGATGTTCGACGTAATGATCTTTTCTCGCGGCAGCCAGCGGGTGTAAATTTCCACAAGCGCGGCGCGGGCGGCCAGTCCGCTTTTGGTTTCGCGCGAACCTATCAAAACCCGGTCGGGATTTTCCAGATCGCTGACGGCGGTTCCTTCCGCCATGAATTCCGGGTTGGAAAGGACGTCAAACGTGACGTTTTTCTTTCCCGACGACAGAATCCGTTCCATCGCCTGCGCCGTTTTGATCGGCAGAGTGCTTTTTTCAATGACAATTTTCGAGGTTTTTGAGTTTTCGAGAATCTGCCGGGCTGTTTTTTCCCAGTACTGCAGGTCGGCGGCCATGCCGGCGCCCGCGCCGAATGTTTTGGTCGGCGTGTTGACGCAGACGAAAATGATGTCGTTTTCCTGAATCTGCGCTTCGACGTCCGTGGAGAAGAAAAGATTTCGGCCGCGCGTTTTCCGGACGATGGCGTCCAGGCCGGGTTCATAGACGGGAAGCTGGTCGGAGTTCCAGGCGGCGATGCGCCCGGGATCGATGTCCACGACGGTCACTTTATAGTCCGGGCATTTGGAGGCGATCATCACCATTGAGGGGCCTCCGACATAGCCTGCGCCAATGCCGAGAATGTTTTTCTTGAATTTCATGTCTTTGTGTTTCCTCTCACCCTGCTCAGGCTGTTTTCAGGATTTCTTTGAAATAGGCAATCGTGCCGATCAGGCCCTGTTTCAGCGAAATAGCCGGCCGCCAGCCCAGTTTTTCCCGCGCCAGGGCTATATCGGGTTTGCGCTGCGCCGGGTCATCGGACGGCAGCGGTTGAAAAACGATCTGCGATTTGCCGCCCGTCAGTTCAATCACCAGGCGCGCCAGCTCC
Source organism: Smithella sp. (assembly GCA_012510495.1). Lineage (GTDB taxonomy): Bacteria > Desulfobacterota > Syntrophia > Syntrophales > Smithellaceae > UBA8904. The sequence goes on along the minus strand of JAAZHX010000152.1, from coordinate 23,538 downwards.
AGGATGGTGAATTCGACGGGATTGCCGAGATTTACCGGTCCGAAGAAATCGTCCGGCGCGTTCATCAGCCGGATCAGTCCGTCGATCAGATCGCTTACGTAGCAGAAGGAGCGCGTGTGGCTGCCGTCGCCGTAAACGGTGATGTCCCGGTTCTGCAGGGCTTGCAGAATGAAGTTACTGACGACGCGTCCGTCGTTGACGGCCATGCGCGGTCCGTAAGTATTGAAGATACGGGCGATTTTCGTATTGACGGCATTTTGCCGCCGGTAGTCCATTATCAGGCATTCCGCGGCTCTCTTGCCTTCGTCATAGCAGCTGCGAATGCCTATGGGATTGACGCGGCCCCAGTAGGATTCCTGCTGGGGGTGGACATCCGGATCGCCATAGACTTCCGAGGTGGACGCCTGAAGAATTTTCGCCCGGGTTCGTTTGGCGATGCCCAGGACATTGATGGTCCCCATGACATTGGTTTTGATGGTTTTGATGGGATTGTACTGATAGTGCACGGGCGAGGCCGGGCAGGCGAGGTTGTAGATTTCGTCCACCTCCAGATAGATGGGGTTGATGATATCGTGCCGGAGCAGTTCGAAACGCGTCTGTCCCATCAGGTGGGCGATGTTGTTTTTATGGCCGGTAAAAAAATTGTCCAGGCAGATCACGTCATGTCCTTCGTTGAAAAGGCGTTCACACAGGTGGGAGCCTAAAAAACCCGCTCCGCCGGTAATCAATATTCGTTTCATGGTGCGTTTGCCGTTCTTCCCGGTAGTATTTTATTTTCGTCTCTGCTAATAAAGCGGAAGGGCAAGGATGTCAACTACAAAAAGGGTCTGAAAGGCGGCTCAATGGACAAGGAAACCCGGGGCGTTCTGTATATGGTGGCCACGCCGATCGGCAATCTGGAGGACATTACCCTCCGGGCGCTGCGCGTGCTGAAAGAGGTTGACCTGATTGCTGCGGAAGACACCCGCCGTTCCCGAATTCTGCTTTCCGCCTATGGGATCAAAACGCCCCTGATCAGCCTGCACGAGCACAACGAAAAGGAACGGAGCCGGGTGGTCCTTTCACGGCTGCGGGACGGACTGAGCGTCGCGTACGTCTCTGACGCCGGCACGCCCTGTGTCTGTGATCCCGGCCATCATCTCGTTTGCGCCGCTCTGGAAGGAGGGATCCGGGTCGTCCCCGTTCCGGGCTCCTGTGCGCTGCCCGCGGCTCTGTCGGTTTGCGGCTTTGACGCCGGTCCTTTTTTGTTCTGCGGCTTTCTGCCGCCCCGGCAAAACCGGCGCCGCCGCTTTCTGGAGTCCGTCCGCCAGGCGGAAGTTACCGTCATTTTTTATGAGTCTCCGGCCAGAATCCGCAAAACCCTGGAAGACGCGCTGGAGATTCTGGGCGACCGACAGGTCGTTGTGGCGCGTGAACTGACAAAAGTGTTTGAAGAGATCAAACAGGGGCAGCTGTCCATGCTCCTGAACCAGACCCCTGCCGCAAAGATCCGGGGGGAATTTACCGTGATCGTGAGGGCGGCCGCCCATGAACCTGCGCCGCTTTCGGAGGAAGAGATTCAGGAGACGCTTCGGAAAATCCTCGCAGAGAAAAGTGTTTCACTTCGGGACGCCGTGGCCCTGACGGCCAGGCAAACCCAAATTCCCAGAAAAAAAATCTATGATGCGGCCGTCAAAATCCGCCGGGAATTTTCATAAAAAAACCGGGTTGCCGCGCTTTACATATTGCTTGAAGAGTTGCCGTCTCTATGCTAGTTCCACTTCAAAAGGAGTGGCCATGAAAGTCCGTCTGTTTTTTCTCGCGCTGATTGTAGTGCTTTGCGCAGGTCTTAACGCCTGTTCGTCGCGCTTGCCGGAGACTCTCAAAAATGACGCCGATCAAAAAGCGGTGAATATGGTGGCCCTGCTGCCGATTGAAAATCAAACCGGAGACGCCCGGGCGTCGAAAATGCTTCGGCTCAAAATATCGGACGAGCTTCGCTTCAAAGGGTATCCGCAGGTGGCGATCGAAGTTATTGACGAGCGTCTGGCGGCTCTGGCGGGCGGTAAGGAAGCGGGGGAAAATGACGCCGTTTCTCCGGAGTTCCTCCAGAGGATGCTGGGCGCGGACGCCGCCATGTCCTGTTGTCTGATGGAAAGCAAAGCGGCAAAAAAAATATTTTATACTCCGGTTACCGTGTCGGTCCGGTGCGAACTGCGCAGCGCGGCAACGGGCGAAACCCTGTGGAGCGCACAGGGCAAATCCACCGGCAGAAGTTTTGATCTACGGGGTAAAACGCTGGAAATGAAGACGGCCGGAGATATGGAAGCGGTTCTGGAAGAAGTGGTGGGCCAAATTATGGAAACCTTGCCGTACGGGCCGAAATTAAGAGGGTAGAGCATCGAGGCCTTTCGGCAAAACGAAGGCGCCCCCTGGTTTGTCAAGGACATCAAAGGAGAAGAAAATGAGCAAGCGGACCAAAATCATTGCGGCCGTCTTTCCGGTGTTGCTGTTGTTCGCGAGCGCGCAGGCCCAGCCGCCGGTTGCCGTCAAGATGACAAAAGGCAAGGCGCGGGTTACGTCTTTGCAAGGGGAGGTTTCTATGACCTGCCCGGGGCAGACCCAGGCCGTCATCATCAAAAATTACGATTTCATCAAGCCCGGATGCGAAGTCTCCACGGGCGCGGACTCCCGGCTGGAAATGGTTTTGCCGGACAGAAGCGTTGTTCGTTTCGCCGAAAAGACAAAATTCATACTGGTTCAGGCGGATATCGGCGCCCGGGGAAGCCGCGCCGTCGGCATTTCCGTGATGCTGGGAAAAATCTGGACCAACGTGCGCAAGTCTCTGGTTGGCGAAGGCGACAAGTTTGAAATATCCTGCCGGAATGCCGTGGCCGGGGTGCGCGGCACCGTTTACCGCATGGATGTCGAAACGGACCAGTCCGCGGTGGTCAAGGTGTATGACGGCGAAGTCAGCGTTGCTGGCGTTTCCCGGGCGAAGGAGACAGAGCCGCCGGAAACACCGGGACCTCCCCAGCCGGTTGCCGGCCCCTCGGTGATTGAAGGGCCGAAGCCCGTCACGATGGAACAATGGGTGTATATTGTCCGCTCCATGCAGCAGGTCCGGATTACGTCCGACGGCCAGGCCCTGAAGCCGAGAGATTTTACGGAAGAGGAGGACATGGATGACTGGGTGAAATGGAACAAGCAGAGAGATAAGCAATTCGAACAATAACGCAGACGCCGGATGTGCAGATGAATATTCCCAATTTCCTATCTCTTTTACGGATTATTCTGGTTCCCGTGTTTGTCATCTTTGTGATCCAGGCGGAATATGACCGGGCATTGATCACTTTTGTCATTGCCGGTTTGACCGACGCGCTGGACGGAACGCTGGCAAGACTTTTAAAGTGTCAGACTGTTCTGGGTTCTTATCTCGATCCCATCGCCGATAAACTGCTCCTGGTCACCAGTTTTGTCATGCTGGCCGTTTTCGGACTTGTGCCCGCCTGGCTGGCCGTCGTGGTCATCAGCCGGGACTTTATTATCCTGCTGGGGATCGCAATATTCTCCCTGATTGCGATCCCTTATGAAATCAAACCGGCAATCGTCGGCAAGGTTACCACGGTCCTGCAAGTGGCGACTGTTTTTTTCGCTCTGCTATGCAAGGCGCTGACGCCTGACTTCGGATGTGTCTGGCTCCCCGGACTTTTCTGGGGCACGGCTTTTTTCACCTTTCTTTCCGGCGCCGTTTACATTTTACGGGGGATCCGGATACTGAATAAATCCGCACCCGAAGAGATGAAAAAATAAGATATTCGCTTGACACAAAAGAGTTTTACTGCTAGGTCACCAAGCGCAAAAGTTGCAGACAGGCAAGTAGCTCAGGGGGAGAGCGCCATCCTGACGCGGTGGATGTCCAGGGTTCAAATCCCTGCTTGCCTACCATTTTTTATACGTTCGTGCCGGTTAGAAGAAAAGGGCATCAGCAAGGTGGTGATGCCCTTTTAAAATGATTTGAAATTTTAAAATCAGCGGATTAAAATGAAAGATATCACAGTAATTTTTCCGGACCAATCCCGGCAAGCCTTTCCGACCGGCTCGACAGTGGCCGCGGCTCTCGCAGGCTGGAAGAAAGAAGCGCTTGCCACCGCCGTCGCCGCAAGCGTAAGCGGGGTTTTGGTCGATCTGAACTTCGCGCTTGCGGAGGACGCGACGGTTGAACCCGTCGATATTTCGTCAAAAAAAGGCATTTCCGTTTTGCGCCACAGCATTTCTCACGTGATGGCGCAGGCCGTGCAGGATGTGTTTCCCGGCGTAAAAGTCGCCATCGGTCCTTCCATTGAAGACGGATTTTACTACGATTTTGAATATGCTGAAACCTTTACCCTGGACGATTTCGAAAAGATTGAAAAAAGGATGAAGGAAATCGTTGCGGCGGACTACCCTTTTATCCGCGAGGAGTTGCCCCGCGAAAAGGCAGCCGGGCTTTTTGCCGCAAAGGGCGAATATTACAAGGTTGAGTTGATTCGCGATCTGCCGGCGGATGTTTCGATCGTCAGTCTCTACAAAGACGGTGATTACGTAGATTTATGCCGCGGTCCGCACATTCCGCGGACGGGTATGATCAGGGCCTTCAAGCTGTTGAGCGTGGCAGGCGCCTACTGGCGCGGCGACGAGCGCAACAAGATGCTCCAGCGCATCTACGGCACGGGGTTTGCCGATGAAGAGGCGCTTCGGGATTACCTGGCGCTCCTGGAAGAGGCCAAAAAGAGAGATCACCGGCGCCTGGGCAAAGAACTCGATTTATTTCAGGTGAATGACGAAGCGGGCGCGGGGCTGGTCATCTTTCACCCCAAGGGTATGCTGCTGAGATACATTATCGAAGAGTGGGAAAGAAAAGAACACCTGAAGCGCGGCTACAACATGGTCATGGGCCCCCAGATTCTGAAAGTGGATCTGTGGAAAAAATCGGGTCATTTCGATCACTACCGCGACAATATGTATTTTACCGAAGTGGACGAACAGACTTACGGCATCAAGCCGATGAACTGTCTGTCGCACATGCTGATCTACAAATCCAAAATCCGGAGCTACCGGGACCTGCCGTTGAGGTATTTCGAGCTGGGCACCGTCCATCGCCACGAAAAAACCGGCGTCCTGCACGGCCTGATGCGCGTGCGCCAGTTCACCCAGGATGACGCGCATATTCTGTGCATGCCCGAACAGATCAATGCGGAAATCCGTTCCATCGCGGATTTTGTCAGTTATGCGATGGGCATTTTCGGTTTTGAATACGAAGTGGAGCTTTCCACGAGGCCGGAGCATTCCATCGGTTCCAAGGCGGATTGGGAGTTGGCCACGCATGCGCTGGAAAATGCCCTGAAGGACAACCGGATCCCCTACGAGGTGAATGAAGGCGACGGTGCGTTTTACGGCCCGAAAATCGATTTCAAGCTCAAGGACGCCTTGAAAAGAAAATGGCAGTGTGCGACGATTCAGTGTGATTTTACCCTGCCGGAGCGATTCGATCTGAATTACATCGGTCCCGACGGTGAAAAGCACCGGCCCGTAATGCTGCACCGGGTCATTCTGGGTGCAATTGAACGATTCATGGGCGTTCTCATCGAACATTACGCCGGCGCGTTTCCGGTATGGCTGGCGCCTGTGCAATGTGTTGTGCTGACGGTTACGGACAAACAGACCCCTTACGCCGGCAAGGTGTACGAGCAATTGATCGCAGCCGGCATCCGTTGCGAAGCGTATTTCGACAACGACAAACTGGGGTATAAAATCCGCCAGGCGCAAATGCAGAAAATTCCCTACATGCTGGTCATCGGCGACAAGGAAGTGGCGGCCGGGACGGTGGCGCCCAGAGCCCGCGACGGTCAGAATCTCGGCGCGCTGCCGGTGGACGAATTCATTGTCATGGTGCAAGATGCGTGTGAACAGAAGAAATAACAGATTTGCAGGATAGATTCCCCAAGGAGGTGCAGTATAGCTAAGGATTTAAGGATTAACCGGGAAATCAGGGCGACAAACGTCAGAGTGATTAACGAAGAAGGACAGCCGCTGGGTGTGATTCCCCTGGAGGAGGCGATGGCTCATGCGGAAAGGGCAGGCCTGGATTTGGTGGAAGTGTCGGCCAATGCCGATCCGCCCGTCTGTAAAATCATGGACTACGGGAAATTCCGCTACAAACAAAGCAAAAAAATTCACGATGCCCGAAAAACCCAGACGGTGATTCATGTCAAGGAAATCCGATTGAGGCCCAAAACGGAAAGTCATGATTTACAGGTCAAGATCAAGCATATCAAAAAGTTTTTGGAGCAGCGCGACAAGGTAAAGATATCGATGATGTTCCGGGGGCGGGAAATCGCCTTTATCGAGATCGGCCGCAAACTCATGGAGCAGATCAAGGTGTCGCTGACCGATGAGTGCGTCATAGACCAGGAGCCGCGTCTGGAAGGCCGGAGCATGGTGATGATTGTTTCACCGAAAAAATAAATCCGCGAGAATCAAAGAAGAGGTGAGAATATGCCAAAAATGAAAACACATCGGGGGGCGGCCAAACGCTTTTCTCTGACCGCGAAGGGGAAGGTCAAGCGCAGCAAAGCGTTTGCCAGCCACATCCTCACGAAGAAAACCACCAAAAGAAAAAGAACGCTCAGGAAAGCCGCGCTCGTGCACGGTGCCAATGAAAAAGCCATCAAGAGGCTGATTCCTTATTTGTAGGCCGTCAACCTACGGAAGTTGTTCTATAGATTTAAGGAGAGTAAAAGAAAATGGCCAGGATCAAAAGAAGCATTACCGCCAGGAAGAAGAGAAGAAAAATTTTAAAAATGGCCAAGGGGTTTTTCGGCGCCCGCAGCCGGCTGCTCAAAAGCGCTACGGAAGCCGTCAACAAAGCCATGAGCTATGCTTATCGCGACCGCAGGAGACGCAAACGGGAATTCCGCGCCTTATGGATTGTCCGGATTAACGCCGCGGCCCGCCAAAACCAAATTTCCTACAGCCGTCTCATGGACGGTTTGAAGAAGGCGAACATCGGTCTGGACCGCAAGATTCTTGCGGAGCTGGCCGTCAATGACCCGAAAGATTTCGCCCAGATTGTCCAAATGGCCAAAGGCGAGCAGGCGGCATGATTGCGGACCTTCAGCATCTGGAAACGAACGCTCTGGCCGAACTGGAAAAGGCAGACGCCGAGGATTCGATTCTGGCTGTGAGAACAAAATACCTTGGCCGCAGGGGGCTTCTCACCGGTTTGTTGAGAAATATCTCTTCCGTTCCGGCCGAAGAAAGGCGTTCTTTCGGAAAACGCTGCAACGAAGTCAAGGAGCTTCTGGAACAAACTATCGAAGAAGTGCTGCGGCGTCGGACGGATGATCAAAGAGCCGGAATTCTGGCCGGCCAGCAGATTGACGTTACCCTGCCCGGGAGAGGCATCCGCGCGGGCAGCATTCATCCCGTGATTCAAATTCGCCGGGAAATCTGCGATATTTTCGCGGCTTTTGGGTTTTCCGTTGTCGAGGGGCCGGAAGTCGAGCTGGACTACTACAACTTCGAAGCGCTCAACATACCCAAAGATCATCCCGCCCGGGACATGCAGGACACCTTCTATATCGAAGAAAACATGGTGCTGCGCACCCATACCTCGCCCGTTCAGGTCAGGATTATGGAGAAGGTGAAGCCTCCCGTGCGCATTTTATCCCCGGGGCGGGTGTATCGCCCGGATTCCGATGTTTCCCACACGCCGATGTTTCATCAGATTGAAGGATTGCTGGTGGACCGGGGCGTTACCTTTGGCGATCTGAAAGGCATTTTGACCGTTTTTCTCAAGAAAGTTTTCGGGGAAGACACGACCCTGCGCTTCCGTCCCAGTTTTTTTCCCTTCACCGAGCCGTCCGCGGAGGTCGATATCCGCTGCGTCATGTGCCGCGGCAAGGGCTGCCGCGTTTGCGGTCAGTCCGGGTGGCTGGAGATTCTGGGCTCCGGCATGGTCGATCCCGCGGTATTTCAAAACGTCGGCTATGATCCGGATATCTATACCGGTTTCGCTTTCGGCCTGGGCCTGGAACGCATCGCCATGCTCAAATACGGCATTTCCGACATCCGCCTGCTGTTTGAAAACGATATTCGATTTCTGAAACAATTTTAGGAGAGCGTGATTGCATGCTGGTCAGTCTCAAGTGGCTTGAAGATTATATCGATTTGGATATCTCCGCCGAGGAACTTGCGGACCGGCTGACCATGGCCGGCCTGGAAGTGGAGGCCGTGCAAACGATTGCTCCCAAATTTTCCGGTGTCGTGGTTGCAAAAATTTTATCCGTCCGGCCGCATCCCAACGCGGACAATCTTTCCTTGTGCGGCGTCACCGACGGCGCCAAAACCTATCCGATCGTCTGTGGCGCCAAAAACATTCGCGCGGGCAACGTGGTTCCGCTGGCTAAAGCCGGCGCGGTCATCCCGGGCGGTTACACCATCAAATCCACCACGCTCCGCGGAGAAAGTTCCGAAGGCATGCTCTGTTCGGAAGCGGAACTGGAAATTGGCGAAGATGCTTCCGGCATCCTGCAGTTGCCGGCCGACATGACGCTGGGGACGCCTTTGGAAGAAGCCCTGGATCTGGGCGACACGGTTCTGGATGTCAGCGTCACGCCCAACCGTTCCGATTGCCTGAGCATGATCGGCATTGCCCGCGAAGTGGCCGCCCTGACCGGCAAGAAAATGACAATGCCGGACGCGAAGGTCAGAGAGTCGGGCCCGGATGCAAGGCTGCTCTCTTCGGTGACGATCGAAGACGCGGATTTATGTCCGCACTACACGGCCCGGTTGATTCAAAATGTATCCATCGGCGAGACGCCCGTCTGGATGAAAACCCGGCTCGAAGCCGCCGGCCTGCGCGCCATCAACAACGTGGTGGACGTGACCAACTTTGTCATGTTGGAAATGGGACAGCCTCTCCATGCGTTTGATTTTCGCTTTTTGGAAGAAGGGCGGATTGTGGCGCGCAAATCGAAGCCCGGCGAGGAATTCGTCTCGCTGGACGAAAAAAGCCGTCTGCTTCCCGAAAACACACTGCTGATTTGCGACGGGAAAAAGCCGGTGGCGATTGCCGGAATCATGGGAGGCCTGAATTCCGAGGTCAAGGAAGACACCCGGACCATTTTACTGGAAAGCGCCTATTTCAATCCCGCCTCCATTCGCCGTTCGTCGCGCCGCCTGGGCATGCCGACGGATGCCGCTTTCCGCTTTGAAAGAGGTATCGATCCGGAAGGCGTCGTCCGCGCACTCGATCGCGCGGCGCGGTTGATTGCAGAGCTTTCCGGAGGCGAAGTCTGCAAGAACCGCCTGGACGAGTACCCGGCAAAAATCAAGGCAATTGAAAATATTCCCCTCCGGCTGAACCGCATCCGGCAGGTGATCGGCACGGACGTCCCGGCCAGGGAAGCGGTTCGCATTTTGAAGAGCATCGGCATGACGTTGCGCCGGGAAGGCAAGGGGATTTACCGGGTGACGCCACCCTCCTTCCGGGTGGATATTGAAAGAGAAATAGATTTGATGGAAGAAATCGCGCGTCTGTATGGCTATGACCGTGTGCCTTCAACGCTGCCTTTGGTTTCGGTGACGGAGACGGAAGAGATCCCCCGTCTTGCCCTGGAGGAGCGGATTCGTCGGTTGCTGACCGGCGCAGGCTATTCGGAAATCATTAATTACAGCTTTACGTCCCCCGCCTGTGCCGATGCTCTCGGCTTGCCGCCGGCAGACCAGCGGCGTGGATTCGTCGTCATCAAAAACCCCTTGACGGAAGACCAGTCCGTCATGCGTACAACGCTGGCCTACGGCCTTTTGGAAACCCTGAAGAAGAATATTCACAACGCCTCTTTCAACCTGAAGCTCTTTGAAATGGGGAAGACTTTTTTCAAACGGCCGGACGGCGCCCTGCCGGAAGAAAAAAATATCCTGGCGGCGCTTATCGTGGGCAAGGCCGCGGACGACCTCTGGGGATCGAAAATCAGCGTTGATTTTTATGATCTGAAAGGCTGCCTGGAAAACATTTTTCAGGATTTGAAACTGGGTTCGTGCCGCTGCCGGACGGAAACACAGGAACCCTTCCTGCACCCCGGCCAGTCGTGCGGTGTCTATAGGGACGATGTCCGGATCGGTTTTTTGGGAAAAGTGCACCCGGATGTCCAAAAAAGAATGGACATCAAGAGCGATGCTTATCTGTTTGAAATTACCCTTGATTTGCTTGGGAATGTGCTTGACCGGCCTATCCGTTACAGGGAAATATCCAAATTCCCGGCAGTTTTGCGCGATGTCGCTTTTGTTGTGCCGGAGTCAATGGAATCCGAGAAAATGCTGGAAATTGTTTTGCGTCAACATGAAGATTTGCTTGAAAATGTATCTGTTTTTGATATATACAGCGGCAAAGGTCTTGAAGAACGAACCAAGAGTCTGGGGTTGAGGTTTTCCTACCGCGCTTCCGACCGAACGTTAACGGATGCAGAAATCAATTCCATTCACGACAGAATTGTGCGCCAAACAATTGAACTGACCGGCGCCGGGATAAGAGCCTAACAGTTTACATGACGTTAAAACGGAGGGAGAGATATGACAAAGATTGATATTATTCAGAATGTTTACGAGAAACTCGGCTTTTCCAAAAAAGAATCGTCGGATATTGTTGAATCCGTGTTTGACATCATTAAAGACAGTCTTGCCGCGGGCGAACAGGTGAAGATATCGGGTTTCGGAAATTTCATGGTCAAGGAAAAGCGCGCCCGGCGCGGCCGCAATCCCCAGACCGGCGAGGAAATATCCATTACCGCACGCCGGGTTTTGACGTTCAAATCCTCCCAGGTATTGCGTAAATCTTTAAACGGTTAATCCGTTTTTTTTCTTGACGACCGGCGACGGAATCTGCGCAAGATTTGCCGGTTGATTTGCGGCCGGAATATTTTACCGTTTTCTGCGCGTTTGTGTGTTTTTTCGCGAGAGTTCAGGAATCGTATGGACGGTCTTATTCCCGAAAAAGCTTATTTCCGCATTGGAGAAGTGAGTAAAATCCTCAACGTTGAACCGTATGTCATTCGTTACTGGGAAACTGAGTTCTCAACCGTCAAGCCGGTGCGTACAAAAGCCGCCCAGCGACTGTACCGGAGAAAGGATGTCGAAGAACTGCTGACGATCCGCAATCTTCTCTACCGGGAGCGCTTCACGATCCGCGGCGCAAAAAAGCAATTGATGAAGATTCGCCGCGGAGAAGAAGACGCGCCCGAGGCCGGTTTCCAGGATAAATTAGTATTCATTAAAAAGGAATTGCAGCAGATTAAAAAGATGATGAGCTGAAAAGCCGGCTTTTGCCGGCTTTTTGTTTTCCTGTCGTAGATACAAAGTTTATTTCTTTTTGTTGGCTCTTTTGGATGCCTTCAGCGGATTGGTCTTTTGCGATTCCTTGATTTCTGATTTCACATGCGACGCGGTCGGACAGTTGCCTTTTATCCACTTGCTTTTGGGGTCCGGATAGACCTTGCAATACCTGCCGGTTTCGTATTCAAAAATTTTATTGCAATCCCCGCATTGTTCGATAACCGTATGGCAGCTGTTTCCGAAAAAACCACAGCCTTTTTTCGTCATGAAACCGCATTCAACCCCATTTTTGACTGTTTCACAAAGCATGTTGCATAAACCCCCTTACCTGGAAATACCATGAAATTTTGAACGCTGCGGAAAGCGACAGCCAAACCGGCGGCTTTCGCAGGGGTTCCGGTGTTGAAAACCGGCGTGTCCTTAACAGCAAAAAAAGCTACTGTCAAGAAAAAATAAAGGAAATTGGAGTTTACAGACGCCTCTGATTAAATTGACACAACCCGGCATTTGTGTTAGTTCCTTCCCCGCATAAAAGCAGGGAAATAGTCAAGATATGCGCGTTTGAGGGAGTCAATGAAAAGGGGTTCCTTACTGAAAATTTTCTGGCGGACTTTTTTCATCCATGCGGCGCTGAATTTCCGTAAAATGCAGAATCTTGGTTTCACGTACGCGATGGTGGCGCTGCTCAAAGAGCGGAAAATGTCCGACAGGGAAGCCCGGAATCTTCTGGTCAGGCACCTGCAGATGTTCAGCACGAACCCCTATCTGGCTGCCCCGCTTCTCGGTTCGATTCTGAAAATGGAGGAAGACCGGCGCGAGGGGGAAGACTCTTCGCCTATTGTGGCTGTGAAGCAAAGTCTGATGGGGCCGTATGCCGCCATCGGCGACGCTTTTTTCTGGGGAGCGCTTCGGCCCTGCGCTGGGATCTGCTGTGCCGGTCTGGTTTGGCTGGGCTGCGCGTTTGCGCCGCTGGCGTTTCTCCTGATGTATTCACCGGCGCATGGCCTGGTGAGATGGCGGGGATTTTTCGAAGGCTATCGCGGCGGGAAACAGGGGATTGAATCTATTCGCAAGATGAACCTTCCGGGCCTTTCCGGCCGTCTTCGGTGGCTTGCCCTGACGGCTCTTGGCGCAGGCAGTCTCTGGATTTTGCAGGCCGGATATCGGGACATTGCCGCCGGAGCGTCCGGATTTGCCGTTGCGGCGGCGATGCTGGCCGCAATTGCGCTTTGCTGGCGTCTGGTGAATAGGGGCGTGTCGCAAGTCTATCTGCTGTACGGCGCCGCAGCGCTGTTTATGATGGTTTCGACAAGAGATTTGTGGCTGTGGTGGAAATGAAAACCTTTACTTTAAAGAATAAACTGGGCATGCATGCCCGGGCGGCCGCGCTGATTGTGCGGGTTGCTAGGAAGCACCGGGCGGATATTGTCATTGAACGCAACGGACAGACGGTCAACGGGAAGAGCATTCTTGGAATCCTGACGCTGGGCTGTCCGATGGGCGGCCAGGTCACCATCAGCGCCATAGGCGATGACGCCGATCAGGCGCTGGTCGAACTGGAAGCATTGATTGAAAATAAGTTTGGAGAAGAATAAATCCATCTCATGATGCCGGATCAAGAGAAAAAGACTTTTGTTCTCAAGGGTATTGGCGTCTCTCCGGGCGTGGTTATCGGCAAGGTTTACCGCTTTGACCCGCTGGATGCGCAAATATCATTTTATAAACTGCACAGCGCCGACATGATTCCGCGCGAAATAGAGCGTTTTAAAAACGCGCTGAAGGAATCCTCGCGGCAGCTCGTAGAGATTCAGGAAAAACTCAAGAAAACAAATGTAACGGAGCCGCTGTATATTATTGACGTCCACATTCTGCTTTTATCGGACAAGAAATTCATAAATCGCACGACCAAGTATATCCGCCGCCTGGGCGTCAACGCGGAATGGGCGCTGCGCATGACACTGGACCACTACAAACAGGTTTTTGAAGGCCTTGAGGATGTGTACATCAGCGGACGCATCGGCGACGTGCAGCATGTGATTCAGCGGATTCTCCGTAACCTGGCCGGCTCGAAACAGGAAATCGTCTGGGACGTGGGCCAGGAAGGTGTCGTGATTGTTTCCCATGACCTGTCCCCCGCCGACACGGCGCAGATGAAGATGGACAAAATCGTCGGTTTTGTCACGGACAGAGGAGGGCGGACGTCGCACACGGCAATTGTGGCCCGGTCCATGGAATTGCCCGCCGTAGTCGGGTTGGATAACGTCACGCGCTTTGTCCACACGGGAGACGATATCATTGTGGACGGCACGTCGGGGATTGTGGTGGTCAATCCCTATCCCGACATGCTCAAGCGGTATGAAGAAAAGAAACGTCACTACGACGAAGTCGAAGACGAATATCTGAAATACGCCCGACAGCCAGCCGTCACGCTGGATTGCTACCATGTGAAAATCGGTTCCAATATTGAATTTGTCGAAGAGATTCCCTCGGCGGTGTCCCACGGGGCGGAGCATGTAGGATTGTATCGGACAGAATTTCTCTATATTTATCGGGACGATTTGCCGACGGAAGAGGATCATTTCAACAATTACCGGATGGTGGCCCAGGGAAAAAATTTTTCCTGGGCCACCATCCGCACGTTCGATCTGGGTGGCGATAAATTTACCAAGTATCAAAAACATAACGGAGAATTGAATCCACAGATGGGTCTGCGGGCGATCCGGTTTTGCCTCAAGGAAGTGGACATTTTCAAGACGCAGCTGCGCGCCATCTGGCGGGTGAGCGCCCTGGGCCGGGTCAAGATTCTGTTTCCCATGATTTCCAGCATTGAAGAAATACGGGAAGCCAAGCGCCTGCTGGAAGAAGCGCGCCGGGAGCTGGTGGCCCGGGGGACACCGGTAGCCGACCGGATGGAAATCGGCGCCATGATCGAAGTGCCGGCAGCCGCCGTGATTGCCGACCAGCTGGCGAAAGAAGTCGATTATTTCAGCATTGGCACCAATGACCTGATTCAGTACGCTCTGGCGATTGACCGCTCCAACGAAAGGGTGACCTACCTGTATGAGCCCCTGCATCCGGCGATTCTGCGGATGATCAAGCACATTGTGGACGCGGCGCGCAAGGCCGGCATTCGCGTGGCCATGTGTGGAGAAATGGCGGGCGATCCTCTCTGCTGCCCGATTCTGCTGGGAATGGAGCTGGATGAACTCAGCATGAATCATCTTGCAATTCCCCGCATCAAGAAAATCCTTCAGCATTCCAGCCTGGAGGAATCCCGCAAGCTTCTGGCGCAGGCCTTGTCTTTCGACAGTGCCACCGAGGTTCGGGCCTGTGTCCAGGAATACATGAGCCATCATTTTCCCGACGAATTTCAGAGAAGGGGCGGACTCCGGACGTGAATCCGGACCCGGTAAATGAGGAGGCTGGAGAATTATGAGCAATAAAACGCCCCTGGAAGCCGGACGGCAGGAAGAAGAATACTATTCCGGCTGCATTTACGACGCGCAGGATCTATGGCGCTTTCGTCCCGTCAAATCATATCTGTCACGGGTTTCCATCGCCGACGAGGGCGTCCAGGCCTTGAAAGAACTGGCCTCCCGGGGCGCCGTGGTTTACGCTATCCGGCAAAGAAGCAAACTCAACAGTCTGATCCTTACCGAAATCACCGCGCGCAAGGGCTTGCCCATGCCGGTTTACAGCCACGGCGTCAACATGTCTTTCTGGCAGCCGCTGTCCAAGATGATGAAGTTTCTCTGGTCGTCACTCCGGCGCCGTTTTCGGGAAAACGCGCTCACCCGTCAGGCCAAGCTGGACTTCCTTGCCGGAAAAGTTGCCGCCCGCGAAAGCGTCATCATCCATCTGGGAGAGTCGGAGTTTATCGAAAGTCGCACCGCCGAAGACGCCATTGCCGGACTGATGAACCTGCAGGCCGGCCTCTCTTTTCCCGTCTATATTGTGCCGGTGCTGGTGGCGTACGGCCGGCGCCGGGAGAAGGAGGACGAAAGCCTGATCAATATTCTCTTCGGCCAGACGGAAAACACGGGAACGCTCCGCCGTCTCATCACATTCATGCGCTATTCCAAACAGGCCTTTATCATCCCCGCCAGGCCGGTTCATCTGGCGGAATATCTGTCGGCGAACAGCCATTTGACCCACAACGAACTCGTGATGGATTTGCGCGGAGAGCTGATTGATCGGATTGAAGAGGAAAAGACATCCGTGGTCGGACCGGAACTGAAATCACGCGAAGCCATCATCGGTATGGTCATGCACGACGAGAAACTGAACCGATTTCTGGATGATTACGCCCAAAAAACGAAAAAAGACAGGGGGGGGCTGGCCCGGGATGCCAGACGCTACCTGCGTGAGATTGCATCGGATTACCGGGAAACATTTGTGGAGCTGTGGGACAAACTTCTGACCTGGCTGTGGAACACGGTGTATGACGGCGTATCCATCGACGCTGAAGGGCTGGCCAACATTCGCAATTTGTCCAAAAAAATGCCCTTTGTCATCATCTCCTGCCATCGCAGCCACATTGATTATCTGCTGCTGTCGTACGTCTTTTACAAACATAATATCCAGCTGCCGTTTATTGCCGCGGGGAATAATCTTTCTTTTTTCCCGCTGGGGTATCTTTTCCGCCGTTCCGGAGCGTTTTTCCTGCGGAGGAGTTTTCGGGGCAACGAGGTTTATGGAGAGGTCTTTTCCCGGTACATGGCCATGCTGCTCAAGGAAGGGCTTCCGCTCGAGTTCTTTATCGAAGGCGGCCGAAGCCGGACCGGGAAAATGGTGATGCCCAAATACGGACTTCTGTCCATGATTATCCAGGCCTATCAGGATAAGTATTGTGAGAATCTGGCCGCGGTGCCCGTCTATATCGGCTACGACCGCGTGATCGAGGAGAAGTCCTATCTGAAGGAGCTGTCCGGAGCACCGAAGGTCCGGGAAAATACCGTTGAAATCATCAAAACCACGAAGATCCTGCGCAAGCGCTACGGCCGCGTTTATGTCAACATCGGTGAACCGATTGTTTTGAAAGACTATCTGGCCGCGCAGGAAAAATCCATGGACAAGATGACCGTGGAGGAGCGCCAGAGCCTTTACCGGAAAATCGGATACGAGGTGGTGCTGGAAATCAACAAGGTTTCCGTGGTCACGCCATTTGCGCTGGTGGCTTCCGGCCTTTTGAGCCACGACCGGCGGGGCATCTCCCACGAGGAGCTGTTGGGTATTTTAAACGAATTTTACGAATATCTGTCCACCCGGCAGGTGAAATTTGCGGATACCTTTGCTCACCGGGACCGGACGATTACGGACGCGTTGAATATTTTCGACGAGACGGACATCATCTCCAGGGTTGAAACCGATGAAGAGGAAGAGGAAATGCAGGAGGTGGTCTATTCTCTCAGCGATGCGAAAAGACTCAACCTGGAGTATTATAAAAACAATATTCTTCATTTTTTCATTCCCCTGTGCTTTATGGCGACTTCCATGGTGAAACATCCTGACGATTCCATGTCGCTGGCCAAGATTATGGGAGACTACCGGTTTTTGAAGGAACTTTTGTGGAACGAGTTTATTTTTGACGAGAACCGGGAAGACACCGAGGACATGACGGAGGTCCTGGACTACCTGCGCTCGCGATCCATGATTCTGACTTCGGAGCGCGACGGTGAAACCTGGGTGGAAATCAAAAGCAGGGGAGGGGTCAGGCTCAAATCCTTTGCAGGCCTGATTCACAACTACCTCGAATCCTACTGGATCGTCATTCGCAGCCTGGTGTATCTCAGAAAAAAACCGCTTTCGCAAAGAGAATGGCTGGCCAGGATCCGTTCACTGGGAGACCGGATGTTCCGCAAGGGCGAAGTCCTGCGCGCCGAAGCCCTGTCGCAGGCCAACTATCAGAATGCCATTGTGTATCTGGAAAGCGCGGAAATGATTGTTTCCCGGCCCCGGGAAGAAAAAGGCGGCAAAAGAGAAATCCTCTACAGCCTGACAGACAATCGGGCGCAACTGGAAGTGCTGAGGCGTCGCCTGTTCAAATTTCTGTGAACCTGTGTAAAAAGGCCGTGTTCCCGCGGGGGGAACACGGCCTTTTGCTTAAAGCGCCAAGTTATTTCTTTTTTAGGTTAACCGCTTTTCTCAGGTTGTAAAAAGCGTCCCTGCCCCGGTAGCAGGCCGCGTCGCCCAGTTCTTCCTCAATGCGCATCAGCTGGTTGTACTTGGCCAGCCGGTCGGTGCGGGAGAGGGAACCACTCTTGATCTGACCGCAATTGGTAGCCACGGCGATGTCCGCCATGAACGTGTCCTCCGTTTCGCCGGAGCGGTGCGAGACGACGCAGGTGTAACCGCATTCCCTGGCGCGGCCCATGGTCTCCAGGGTTTCCGTCAGGGTTCCGATCTGATTGAGTTTGATCAGAATGGAATTGGCAATACCGAGCTCAATGCCCTTGTTGAGCCGCCGGACGTTGGTGACAAACAGATCGTCGCCGACGATCTGGATTTTGCTTCCCAGCTCATCGGTCATCAGCTTCCAGCCCGACCAGTCGTCTTCCGCCAGGCCGTCTTCAATCGAAATGATCGGATATTTGGCGACGAGGTCGGCGTAGAATTTTACCAGCTCTCCGGAAGATTTCCGGGGCTTGGCTTCCGCCGTCAGAACATATTTCCCCTTTTCATAAAAGGAGCTGGCCGCGCAGTCGAGCGCGATGAAGATGTCCTTCCCCGCTTTGTAACCGGCTTTTTCGATGGCTGTCATGATGCAGGCCAGGGCTTCCTCGTTCGATTTAAGGTTCGGGGCAAATCCGCCTTCGTCGCCGACCGATGTATTCAGGCCTTTACCTTTCAGCACGGCTTTCAGCGCGTGGAACACTTCGGCGTTCATGCGGATGCCTTCCTTGAAGTTGGGGGCGCCGACCGGCAGAATCATGAATTCCTGAATGTCCACATTGTTGTCGGCATGTTGTCCACCGTTTAAGATGTTGGACTGCGGGATGGGCAGCACATTGGCGTTGACGCCGCCCAGATAGCGGTACAGCGGCAGACCGGAAATTTCCGCGGCTGCTTTGGCGCAGGCCATCGAAACGGATAAAATGGCGTTGGCGCCGAGCTTGCCTTTGTTGTCGGTGCCGTCGAGTTTGATCATGGCGAAATCGATGTCACGCTGATTGCGGCAGTCCATGCCGATAATTTCCGGAGCGATCTTGTGCAAAACGTTTTTTACGGCGGTTTCAACGCCTTTTCCGTTGTATCTTTTCTTGTTGCCGTCGCGCAATTCCAGCATTTCATGCTCTCCGGTGGACGCGCCGGACGGAACGGCGGCTCTGGTAGTGATGCCCGCGATGGTTGTAACTTCGGCTTCTACGGTTGGATTCCCGCGGGAATCCAGAATCTCTCTGGCATGAATACTAATGATTTCAGGCATATGGAACCTCCTTTTTTTTACTCCATAGCAGAGATGCAAGACAATTTCAAGATGAAGTTCTCCTCCCAATAAAAAAAAGAGCGAAACAGGGGAAAAACCTGCCGTCCATAAAAACACAGAAACAGGTTGACAAAAAAGGTGAAAAGTAGGAAAAAAATATCCTTTTTACTTTATGGACCCGTTTATCAAGGTGGATTAAAGTATGATAGTATGGCAAAACACATGAGGGCAATTATAGCCTTTCTATTGATTGTGCAACTGGTCTTTCCGTATCCGTTGTATGCCGCCACGGTGGGAAAGTTTACTGCGGTGGTGGGCATGTTATCCTGACAAGAGACGGCAAAGATTACAAGACTGTGGTCAATTCAGCCGTCAACGAAAAGGATTTAATCGTTACGGGTGATGGCGCTTCCGCGGTCATGACTTTTACCGACGACAGCACGATTACCCTTTCTCCAAAAACACGGCTGCGGGTCAAAGAATTCGGCGCGGCTGACACGACGGGGGCCGCAGGTACGGCAGGCGCAGCCGGTGGAGCAGCTGCGGGTGGGTCTTCAGATATACCCCCCACGCACACGGTGCCTGTTCATCCTTTAAAAAGGTTCATTTTCAGAAAAATAACCCCTTTTATTAGCAATTCACAGTTAGTGAAAGGGGATTTTTTATTTTCGGGAAGCGTTTCAGGTTGGCGAACAAAAATTCAAAATTGTTTCTGCATTTGAAAAAGTGGCTGGAAAAAGTGGTTCTGGACCATCGCATGATTGAAGAAGGAGACCGTGTGCTGGTCGGTGTTTCCGGAGGGGCGGACAGCTATGCGCTTTTGGATCTGCTTGATTCGCCGATGATCTTTGTTCCGCGATTTTCCTTTATCCCTGTATATATTGACATGGGTTTTGATCAGGAATTCACGGCTTATCAATTGCTGGAAAAATACCTGCAAACGCATCAATACACGTATGTAATGGAAAAAACAGATATTGGGACGCTTGCCCATTCGGATTTCAACCGGAAAAATCCCTGTTTTCTCTGTTCCCGCCTGCGCCGCAAAAGAATTTTTGAAATTGCGGATGAAAAAGGCTGCAACAAAGTCGCGTTTGCCCACCATCGGGACGACATCATTGAAACGTTTCTGATCAATATTTTTTACGGCCGGGAAATCAGCGCCATGCTGCCGAACCAATCGATCTTTGGCGGAAAGCTTCATATTATTCGCCCCCTGGCATATTTGAGCGAGGATCTCCTGAAAAAGTATGCGCGGGAAAGGGAATTTCCGATGGTGGAAAACGCCTGTCCGACCAGCGGAAATTCGCGGCGAAACTATGTCAAGAAATTGCTGGATCAGCTTGAAATTGACAATCCGGACATTCGTCACAATATTTATACGGCCATGAGCCACGTAAAACAGGATTACCTGATGATAAAACCGAAAAATTGATATAGAGTCAAGCCATGACCAGGGAAAAAACAGCTCATAAACTCATCGCATCGAACAAGTTTGCGAGGGTCAATTACGACATCGACGATGTCTACGAAGCAGGCATCGTTCTGTCCGGAACGGAGGTCAAGGCGCTGCGCGCCGGCAGGGCCAATCTCAAGGACAGCTACGCCGTCGTCAAGGATGACGAGGTGTATCTGCGGGAGATGCACATCAGCCACTACGACCACGGCAACCGCTGCAACCACGAGCCGCTGCGGCCGCGCAAACTGCTCCTGCACAAGCGGGAGATTCGAAAGCTCTATGGAAAAACACGGGAAAAGGGATTGGCGCTGGTGCCGTTGAGACTTTATTTCAGAAACGGCATAGTGAAGGTGGAAATCGGCGTCGGCAAGGGGAAGAAGATGCACGACCGCCGTGAGGACATCAAACAAAGAGAGGAACGGCGCTCGATTGCGCGCGACTTTAAATCCAAGCGGATCAAAGTTTAAGACAATTAGCGGCAGACTCTTTTCTTTGACAAACCGCCTTTTGAGGATTATAGTATAGACAAATAAAAAAAGGGGGCGTAACGGTTTCGACGGGGACATTTGAAGTTGTAGAAGCGTGCCGAGGTTCCTACAGGCCTCGTTAAACAGGTAGGAAACATATAATCGCAGACAACTACGATTACGCTTTAGCCGCTTAGACGGCTAACGTCGAACCCGGTTTTCCTGCCGGCCGGGCAAGGCGTCAATTAAGACAGGATGGCCAAACTTCTTTCCTGGGGGAGAGAGGCGAGACCTTACAGGATAGCAAGGCTTTTGATCCCGCCTTTGGGAGCAAGCCGGCGCGAAGGTTCTAAAACGAAGGCTACGCACGTAGAAGCTCCAGCGGAAGGTTTTCGGACGCGGGTTCAATTCCCGCCGCCTCCACCATTTAGAAAAGACAAACCCGTCTCACTGGGGTCATTCTCCGGGGTGACGGGTTTTCTTTTTCCCCTTGTTTCTAAAGGGTTTGCGCCTGTTTCACATCTTTCCAAAGCACCTCTCCGCACCATCGATTCTCCCCATCCTCCAGCCTTTCTTTCTCTGTTTGGCCCCTGATTCTCTGTTTTCTCCGGACCAAGTCCGAAGCTCGTCCGGAAAGCTACATCCTTGATTGATATGGGTTTGCGGCTGGTTGCCGTTTTGGGCGGTTGTCTTAGGTCATCGCTCGATGCCGCAACCGGACGTTTTTTTCGAAATCACCAGCTTCGCCCATGAAAAGAAGCGTGGTCAACTCCGGTTTCCTGCCCCCGAAGAAGAAAAGCCGACGCTGATGGTCGGCTCTCTGGGGTGGTCTCCGGTCCGGTCGTCAGTCGGTGGCGAAACCGAACTGGCTGCGCTGCTCGGCCCAGTCCTCGGGGAAGGTCTGGGTCAGCTTGGCCAGCGAGAGCCCGTTGGGTTCCTCGCCGTTGATCAGGGCTTCGACGATGTCGGGGGCCAGGGTCGTCAGCTTGAGGATGCGGGCCACATACGAGCCATCGACGTCGAGGGTACGGGCAAGCTCGCTGATGGACTTGATCTGGCCGGATTCGAGGATGTCGGCCCAGGAAAAGGCCCTTGCCAGAGCCTGGAGGACGGCGGACTGTACCGGCTCCTGCGCCCCGGGGATATCTCCATCCAGGGCCTGGGGAGCGATGACCGTCTTGCGGCCGCGCATGCGCCGGATCAGCATCGGGATGTGGATCTGCAGGTTGCCGTTGTCGGCTACGGTAATGGTCGGCTTCATTTTCATCGGCTTACCCTCCGTTCGGTGACTTCGCATGCCAGACCAGCCAGCTCGGCGATGAGTGTTGTCAGCCCGTTGGTGCGCAGCTCCATATCGATTCCGGTCTCCCGGATCTCCACCTTATCCACCAGGAGGCGGATGAGCCGGTTTCGCTCCACCGGGAAAAGGTCTTCCCAGAAGCCCTCGACATTCTGGAAGGCCTCCGAGACATCCTGTTCCGTGATGCTGTTCCCCCGGTAGGCTCTGCAGCGCTCGCTCACATGGGTCAGTTGTTTCGAGAGCTCAACCGCCTGGCGATTGACCGTCGTCAGCATCTCGGTCTTGCCCGGCTGATCGCTGCCGGGTTTCATTAATTCAAGAGCCTGCTCCCGCGCCTGCGACAGCTCCATCTCGAGTTGGGCTTTCTGCTTGAACAACCGCTCCCGCTCTGCCTGCTCGATGTCCCGGGCCGCGAAGTAGGTCTTGGCCACCAGCGTCGGTGTGCGGAACACGGCGCTCAACTGCTCAATCACGGCCTGCTCGATGTCCCCGGCGGGAATCCGTTTGAGCGGGCACCGGCTCACGGTCCGCTTGCTGTCCTTCTGACAGATGTAATAGGTGTAATGGCGGCCGTTCTTGCGGGCGTAGGTCGGCCCCATCGAGCAGCCGCAGTGGCCGCAGCGGATGACGCCTTTCAGCGGGGCGACCATTTTGGTTCTGGCCATGGAAACCTTGACCGGTTTGTTGTCCTCCAGGATGGCCTTAACCTTGTCCCAGGTCGCCCGGTCGATGATCCCCTCGTGCTCACCAGGGTAACTACGGTCCTTGTGGGCGATCTCGCCGATATAGATCCGGTTGTTCAGCAGCCGGTAGATGTGGCCTGTATTCCATTCTGAGCCCTCGCGCACCTTACCTTTCTTGGTGGTCCAGGCCTTGGTGCGGTATCCCTGTTCGTTCAATTCCTGGCCCAGCTTTTTGGCCGATCCGATCTGGATGAAGCGGCGGAAAATGTATTGCACCGTCCTGGCTTCATCCGTGTTGACCAGCAGCTTCTTGTTATCCCGGTCGACGTCGTATCCGAGGATGGGCACGCCGCCGCAGTATTTCCCCCGGCGCTTGGCTGCCGCCACCTTGTCCCGGATACGTTCGGCGATGACCTCCCGCTCGTACTGGGCGAAGGTGATCAGGATGCCGAGAAACATCCGGCCGGTGGGATCGGTGGTGCTGAAGTGCTGGGTGACCGAGACGAAGCTGACGCCCTTTTCGTTGAAGAGGTCGATCATCTTCATGAAGTCCAGCAGCGAGCGGGACAGTCGGTCGACCTTGTAGACCACGATCACATCAATCTTCCCGGCGTCGATGTCCGCCAGCAGTCGGCGCAGCCCCGGGCGCTCCATGTTCCCACCCGAAAAACCACCATCGTCGTAGCGATCCGGCAGGGCCGTCCAGCCACGCATTCTCTGGGCTTCGATATAGTGTTCCGCCGATTCCCGTTGCGCATCCAACGAGTTGAATTCCTGTTCGAGCCCTTCCTCGTGGCTCTTGCGGGTGTAGATGGCACAGCGCAGGGTCTTGTTCTTTCCCGGCGCGACAT
>JAAZHX010000145.1 GCA_012510495.1 Smithella sp. | reverse complement strand
CACTCTTTTCGTCATACCGGCGAATACCCAGAGGGCACACGAGCCGGTATCCAGGAATTACAATGAGTCATGGACCCCGGTACTCGTGCCCTCACGCCACCTCACGTGACCTTTAGGTTACACGTGACCTTTAGGTTATTGGGTACCCAGGGTATTCGCCGGGGTGACGGTTTGAGTTACTTTTTACGAGTTCATCAAGAATAAAGATTTGGCTCCAGCTCTTTCCCCGCAATGGGAGATAATGAATTTTCTCTGCCTTTGAAGATGTCGTCGGCAATTTTTTTTAAATCGGCAATGAAGTTGTTTTCGTCAACGGGTATGTTCCATTTCACCGATGCAATCTCATCTCCCGGGAAAGAGCTTAATATTTCAAACAGCGCCAGCGGATCAATTCCGGCTTCCTTGGCTTTTGCTTCCGCAATGATTTCCCTCCATGAAAATGTTTTGGATTTAGCAATAATCCATATATCGGCAAAATCCTTCGCTTCGTAACGAAATACGGCGGCAAGTTTGTTGGATAAGATGTTTCGCCAGCTGTCAATCAACCCCATTTTTTCGCTGTGTTCAAACTCGCCGTAATGAGCGGCGATGTCGTTGATTAAATCCAGTTTCAGATAGACGGAATTGTCCGGGCGCGTCAGGAATAATTGCGCACAGTGACTTTCTTTTCTTAAACGCCGATAATCTATGGCAAAGTTGAATTGTTTCCGGTTTTCCTCCAATGCGTTCAGGATTTGCGCAACGTGCCGGCTGTAATTGGGATCGCTGTTTACAAATAAATCCAAATCGTCAGAAAACCGATGGCTGAAATAATGCCTACTGAGCGCGGTACCACCGGTTAGATAAAAGGGTGTGTTTAATTTCCTCACGATATTCAGGATTCCATCCTGAAAAGGATACAGGTTCTCCTGATAAAATTTTTCGGACATTTTCATAACGCCCCCTCAGTGTCTTAAAGCGGATCTTGTCGATGATTTGCTGCGACAGGTGTTGCTTTAAATATTCCATGCCCAGAAGATCGATAAGCTCATACCAGGACAGTCTTTCAAGCATTCTGACGAATAAACGGTCAAAGGTGAAAGGTCCGGCTTTTGATCTTTGACCGGTTATCACTTCATATAATTCGCCGGGACTGACGTCATAATCCCAGATAATGCTTTTTAATGCTGATTGGATGGCTGTTTTGTTCACGTTGATACGAAGTCCATACTATATTTATCATCTTTTAGCGCACGTAAATGATAGCATTCCTTCGATCATAAGTCCATCTGCTGAATAAACACCGGGAGAGTCCCCTCAGCACATCGATTCCAGCATGTGCTCGTATGCCGTGGCAAAGCCGGGCAGGTTGCGAACCTGCATCAAACTGATGCCCAGGGCCTTTGCAATGGGGGCTGCCAGCGCCGCAGAATTTTCATGGTTGACCAGGCTGCAAGGGCGCGCGTCTGGACGGCCGAAAGGAACCATGGAAAGTATCCGGGCAGATAGTGACGGAAAAGCGGCCCATGCGTGAATGACACAGAAGCTGTCTCTATTTTTTCAGGGCAGCGATGATGCTTTCCTGATCTGCCTGTGCCAGATACGGGTGCATGGGCAGGCTGAAGATGCGGCTTGCAGCGTCTTCGCTGACGGGAAATGCGCCGGGTGTGTAACCGAGGGGCGCGAAGGCCGTCTGCAGGTGCAGGGGCTTGGGATAGTAGATGGCCGTGGGGATACCGGCAACTTTGAGTTTTTTCAGGAATGCGGCGCGGTGCGCGTCGTCGCGCGCGAGGATGGAATACTGCGCCCAGACGCTTTTATACCCTGCGGGAATGTAAGGGACCGAAATAGTGTATGGTGAATCGTGGATGGTGGATAAAAGATCGGAGTAACGCTGGGCGACGGTTTGACGCAGTTCGACTTCTTCGGGGAATATTTCGAATTTGACCAGAAGGATTGCGGCCTGCAGAGTGTCGAGGCGGCCGTTGATGCCGATCCGGGCGTTGTCGTATTTATCCGTGCTTTTTCCGTGAACGCGGATGGAGTCAAGGACGGCGGCAAGGGCGGCGTCATTGGTGAAGCACATGCCACCGTCGCCGTAGCAACCGAGAGGTTTTGCGGGGAAGAAGGACGTGCAGGCAACGTGCCCGAAGGAACAGGCCATTTTATCCTGATGCTTGGCGCCGAAGGATTGGGCCGCGTCTTCGATGACGAACAGGTCATTTTCCTTCGCGATTTTATCGATAGCGTTGTAGTCGGCGGTGAGACCGAACAAATCTACCGGAATGATGCATCGGGGGCGAAGCCTTACTCCCTCACCCTTGCCCTCTCCCACGAGGGGAGAGGTAATGGCCTTGGGTAAGGGGTGCAGGGATGGATCGTTGGCTTTCAGGGCTTTGATGGCTAATGCAAGCTTGGCTGGATCGATGTTGAAGGTTTTCGGATCAATATCCACAAAGACCGGCGTGGCGCCCAGCAGGCTGATGACTTCTGCCGTGGCGAAGAAGGTGAAGGGCGTCGTGAAGACGGCGTCGCCGGGGCCGACGTCGATGGCCATCAAGGCCATGAGGAGTGCGTCGGTTCCGGACGCGCAGGCGACGGCATGCTTCACGCCGACGTAGGCGGCCAGTTTTGCTTCGAGTTCCTTGATTTCCGGACCCATGATGTAGCTTCCGTGGGCCAGAACTTTCTGAATGCCGGCATCCAATTGCTGCTTAATGCGTTTCTGCTGGGTTTTGAGATCGATGAAATCCATTATAACTCCTGTTTAAGTTCTGTTTTAAGTTCAAAATTGATGAACTCGTAAAAAGTAACCCAACCCGTCACCCCGGTGTAGGCCGGGGTCCATAACCAACTGTAGTTACTGGATACCGGCCTTCGCCGGTATGACGAAAAGAGACCGATATAACGAAAAGAGTGCGAAATTGACT
>JAAZHX010000332.1 GCA_012510495.1 Smithella sp. | reverse complement strand
CTATGATCATCAGCCGGAAATATTCAGAAATGCCGGTGAAGATGATGACCAGCGACAGGGTAATTGCGATGATCAACGGAAAGCCCGCGCCGCCTTTTCCCCGTAGGATTTGCTTGATTTTATCCGTCATTTCCAGTAGACCTCGCTCTTTCCCGCCGCGTCCGCCCGCAGCGTAATGGGGAACGAGCCGAAGCCGCCAAACAGTCCGATGTTGGTCTGGTAGGTGACCGTTACCGTGACTTCCTCGTTCAGCTGGATTCTGCCGGTTTCAGACCACTCCACATTGGGAGAAAGCCCGGTCTTTTCCCGTAGAAGCTGCTCACGGCGGCTGGTTTCGCCGCCCACCTGTCCGGCAATTTCCGCCTCCCGGATGAGCTCTGTGGCAAAGGTGTCCAGCTGCTGCTTTTGGATATAGACGGGGAACACCTTCACGGCAAGGGCAATGACCAGCATGGCGCACAGTACCAGCACCGCCACATCAAGATAGCCCTCGCCGCGCTTGTTTCTCAGAAGTTTTCTCAGCACATGGTCACCCCCTGCTCAAAGGGTCCCTGCTCCAGCCTTGGTTCCGGGTTGTGGTCACTTAAGATACGCCACGCACCCTTGCTGAAATCAGCGGTGCAGATTTCCTGCTCCAGCAGTTCCTCTGCGGGAACATCTCTGGCAAACTCAGAGCTGCCGGGATTCCCTTTCACGCTTTGTCCCGCCAGCAGAAGCTGTGCGGTTTCCGGTGTGAGGTATACATATCCGCCGGGCGTCATCAGATCAAACGATGCGTTCGGATGCGCTTCAATAAATTCCCGCAGGGTGATTTTCACTTCCTCTGCGGAAACAGGCGTATAGTCCGGGTCAAGAGTATACTCTGCTTCCGATTCTCCCTTGTCCCACAGCGTCCAGAGCGCATGGGTGAGCTCCTCGCTGAAATCAACGTTCTGTTCGGATATCCACTGATCCGTTACTACCTCCAGCGGGTTTTCGAAGCGGAGCAGATACTCCATATATTCGGCGGAATAGCTGCCTTCGGCCAGCTCTTTATACACAAACTGCGCAGCGGCAATTTCACTTGCCAGCTCCACCAGCTCGGAGGCCGGTTTTTGCCGCCACTCCTTTTGATACCGCGCCATTCCGTTGTCCAGCTTTTTGCGCAGAAGCGTCATCATTTCCTGTTCCGTCATTTAGTTCGCACCTCCCTTAGAACATCCCGGAAAGGGATGTGATGATTTCATAGACAATAACCGCCATATAGGTCATGAGAAAGCACATGAGCATGGCAAAGGAAAACACCCGGATTTTCGGCGGGATCTTCATGGCCTGCGCTTTCAGCCGCTGAAGCTCCAGCTGTTTCATATCGTGGGCCAGCATCTGAAAATACATCCCGCCGTCGTCCCCGCGCAGTACGCCGATCAGCCCTCTGGTAATATCCGAGAGCATGGGCGAATTGAACCTTGCCTCAAAGCGGGTTAACGCCGCCTCATAGCTGGAGGAACGCATATCCGCCGTGAGGATGTCCAGCTCCGCCGCAAAGTCCTCGCCTGCGTTTTTCTTGAAATTCTCCAGCATGGACAGCACATCCCGGCTGGCTTTCAACTCCTGAGTGACGGTCTCAACGAAACGGGGCAGCTCCTGTTCGATTTTTCCGCGCTTGGCTACCAGCGCCTCGTCCGCCTTGCGGATTTCCTTGAAATAGACCAGCACGGCGGTAAACAGTACAATGGGCGCCAGCAATGGCAGAACCATCAGGCAGGGAATGATACACAGCCCGATAGCCGCCGCCTTGACAATAGCCGTTGCCGTGAACAGCTCCGGCGAGTCGGAAAGCCCTGCCGCCGACAGCACATTTGCCATCCGGGTTTTCTTGTATGCATCCATGCGGAGATACCGGGAGAGCCCGACGGCGGCGTTTCGCAGCAGGGCATCGGTGGTTTTGGGCTTTGACTTGGCCTGCTTTCCTGCCGACAGCATCGCCTTTTGGGTGGCGAGAGTGGGCAGATG
>JAAZHX010000176.1 GCA_012510495.1 Smithella sp. | reverse complement strand
GGTTACACCGGTAAGTACCTGGAACAGTTTCAAACGGATCCTATGAAAAGTGCAGATGTTTTCCATGTTGGAGGTGTGGCAAATCCGAACACTACTTATGGATGGTGGGGTGTCAGAGGTTCTTATTTTTGGTGGCGTGCACTGGAGTCTTGTGATGACGATGAATTGAAGTTGCGCTACAAGGAGCGATTCGGTAGTCGAAGCTCACAAAATGTTTTCCATAACTTCCCTGAATATCAAGAGAGGACGGGTCAGGACTTGTTGGATTTTTATGAGACTCTTTTGGATTAATTATAAAAGCCAGCTACAGTTTGTTAGCTTCCATCACTATTGAGAGAGAGTCATAGCTCTTATGTGTAAAGAACCAACCATCGTATCAATCATTCTACCAACCTACAACCGGGCACACCTGCTTCCCAAGGCAATCGAATCGGTGCTGTCGCAGACTTTTCAGAATTGGGAGTTGTTGATTTGGAATGACGGCTCAACAGATGAAACGAACAATCTGCTCAAATCAATTACAGATGAAAAAATCAGATGCTTTTCAGAAGAAAATCATGGAAAATCATATGTATTAAATCGATGTCTTGAGATTGCCCAAGGGGATTTGATTGCCTTCCTGGATGATGATGACCAGTGGCTTCCGAGATTTCTAGAAATCCAGATAGAAGCAATGTCTAGGTATCCAGAAATTGATCTCTTGTTTGGAAACTTTTATAATTTTAATATAGAAGACAACACACTGGAAATAGCTTTCGACGAAGCAAAGGAAGGGCTAAGCAAACTTTATTCCATCAAAATTGGTGACAACTTGTGGCTTGTTCAAAACGGTTTCCTTGAAGGTATTACCCGAGGCAACTTCATGGCGTTCGATACAGTAATTTTTCGAAGGCAGACAATCGAAACTGTTGGAGGATTCAATGAACACCTTAGAAGCGGTATGGATTTTGAGTACTGGTGGAGATGTGGGCTTTCAGGTGTTCAAGTGGCTTTCACAGACGAAATCGTAATGAATCGGGTTAAGTATCCTGGCAGTCTGAGTGGTCGCAGTGTAGAATCAGTCTTTAATCGCATGGTAATGTTGGATACATGTAAAGAACTGGCAATTGCGCAAGGGCGTTCCGAGCTCGTCAAATTGTTGAATCCACGATACCGAAACGCCTGGCAGAATTTGATTTTGCTCTATGGTCGGGAGGGCAGGAAAAAAGAAATGATCAAGGCCTTTCGTGAATCGTCAAAGTACGGTTTGCGGACTGGTGCTGTGAAACTTCTGGTGAAGGGCATTCTAAACTTGGGTTAAAGTAAATGAAAAACGAAAATCTGAAGGTGGCACCGATAAAAATTGATCAGCTTGACCAGGTAAGCAGTGTGCATACGGACGTATTTGGAGATTCTTTTCTCAGCCAGGTTGGTCCTCAGGCGGTGAATAAATATTATGAATGGTTGATGACCCCACCGAATAGATGTCACGCGATTGGGGTGTTTGAAGCTGAACAGCTACTTGGTTTTTGTTATGCTGGGGTGTTCCGAAATGCTGAGGTGCATTTCATTAAAGAAAATATTTCTTTCTTGTTTGGGCAAATCATTAAAAAACCCTCACTTTGGTTTTCCAGGAAGCTCTGGGAAAGATTAGGGTCTAGTCTCGCAGCATTCGCTGACCATATCAAGCCCAAATCGAAAGAAAAGTTGCGCGAACTCGATACGGTGCGAAAAGCAAGGTTTGGAATTTTGTCAATCGCTGTAAGCAGTACACATCAAGGCTTAGGAATAGGGCGGATGCTGGAGCAGGAAGCGGAACACATCGCACGGATCAACGGTTATCCGAGGATGGTTCTTAGTGTAAACCCCGAAAATGGAAAAGCGCTTTCGTTCTATAAAAGTAACGGCTGGCGTGAAATCTATCCGAACAAATCGCAGCGATGGGAAGGCTTCATGGAAAAAATTCTTACTTCAAAAGGATGACGGGGCTATCAAAAAACTAAGCGTGGAAAAAATAAGAGTTTTACATATTTTCGGTCCGAACTTCAAGCAACGTTTTGGTGGCCCGATTTTTGATTGGAAGTATGCGTTTTCGAAATGGGATGATCCTTCTGTTGAGCACCTCGTTTGGGACGATGGCAAAGTAGAGTCGGCTTTACACGCCTTTAATTTTGATATGAATGCTAATCAGATAATGTCGACGCGTTGGCAAAGGATGGTATGGATCTTTCTTCTGCTGTTTAGTTTACGCAAGCATAAAAAAGAGTATGATGTGTTACATTTTCATGTGCTCTTGTGGGGAGGGCTGTTAGCGGCTGCATGGGCAAAGAAAAACAGTATCCCCACTATTTACCAAAGCGTGTTACAAGGGAGCGATACACCGGAGCCGATTAAGCAGGAGCAGTTCGGAAATCTCAAGCTTCGACTGCTTAATACTTTTTCACTGATCATTGCAATTTCGGACCAGCTAAAAATGGATTATATTAATTTTGGTTTCCCGGCAGCTAAAGTCGTAATGTTGATGAATAGTGTGGAAACCGACCTGTTCCATCCGCTGGGATCACTGAGGGAAAGACAATTAATTCGCGAGAA
Organism: Smithella sp.; assembly: GCA_012510495.1. Classification (GTDB taxonomy): domain Bacteria; phylum Desulfobacterota; class Syntrophia; order Syntrophales; family Smithellaceae; genus UBA8904. The sequence continues at coordinate 501 of JAAZHX010000176.1, read as the reverse complement.
GTTTTCATTACCCCATTCAGACAAGATACTTCTTTTTACTGGAAGTATCATCGAGAGGAAGGGGATTGATTTGCTGACCGAAGCCTTTCTCCAAATAGCTTCTGACCATCCCGATCTGTATCTATGGCTTATAGGACCTGTCTCCAAAAGCGAGAATGCTTCATTAAATGAAGATTTTGTAGCCAAGATGAAAAAGCAGGTCTCAGCTGCAGGCTTGAGCGATCGTGTTCGATTCGAGGGATTAATTTCCGATCGCGGTGACCTTGCTGAAGCTTACCAGGCGGCGGATGTTTTCGTCTTCCCTTCACGCAAGGAAGGCTTGCCAAACGTTGTTTTGGAAGCCATGTCGAGCGGTCTTCCGGTGATAGTTTCTGATCTTCCAGGTCTGAAGGGGGTTGTAGAGTCTGGCGAGAATGGCATCGTGGTTCCCATCGGGGATACTGGCGCTTTGTCGGCGGCAATTTCCGATATCCTTAACAACAATGTTGCGGTACAACGTAT
>JAAZHX010000331.1 GCA_012510495.1 Smithella sp. | reverse complement strand
GGGCATGAGTTACCGTCTAACCCTCCGGTGGGCAGGTGGGTTTCCGGGATCTCCAGAACAGGATACTGTGGCGATCACCGAAGCAGAATATGATGAGCTATGGGCACGGTTCATCAAACCAAAAGCAATAGCAGAAGGGTGGTGCAGCAAATGAAGATCCCAGCCAGGCAAAAAGAGGCGCTGAGGGCTCTTCCCGCGTCCGGGCCGTTCCTTTTCCGCGACTATCTGCCGGATGCTAAGGGCGTGGTGGCGGGACTCGGGCGGGCCGGGCTCATCAAGAAGGTGGGCTTCCGGCGGGAGAAAGGATACCGGCTCACGAGCTGGGAGATGACAGACGAAGGGAGGAGGATTTTGGGATGAGCGAAAAAACGTACACATTGCCGTTACCAGAAGCATTTGAATTTTTGGAGATGGAAATAAAAGAACTCGAAGAGCGGGTACATTATCGTTTCCTGGACATTGAAAAAAGGTTGGATGGTCTGGAAAGCAACGAATGTTCTGTGGAATTCAAGGGGCCCGAAAACGGGCTGTGTGCGATGAGGAATGGGAAGCTCGTTACTCTTGATAAAGATAGCTTAGAAAAAGAATTGGTGTCGGCATTGGACACGATAATGGTATTGCAGAAAAGACTTCTGTCGATGAGGTAAAAACAAAAGCCGAAAGGCACAGTATGCGAAGGAGTGGAGCGCTTGAGCCATCTGCAAGATTGCATCATGGAGTACCTGCGACAGCATCCAGAGGGTGCAACGGTTGAGACTATCGCAGAGGGTATAGGATCGACAAAGCACGTTTTGTGGCCTTCAATCAGAGGGCTGGAGCGGTGGAAGATGGTAGAATCGGAACGCGTCGTACATGCCAAGATCTGGAGGGCGATAGAATGAAGAAAGCCGGATGGCCGAGGGCAAGGCCAGCACACTCTTTTGAGGGGAGGGTCGGTCAGGCCTGGAAGCCGGGCAAGGTACCAAAAGAGGGCGTGGACTGTTTCGGGAACAAGAAGGTCTTCTTGGTAGAGGAGGGCCATTTCCGGTGCAAGTGCGGGGCTATTGTCCGCATCGACAAGAACGGGTTCGCTGCGTGTGAGAAATGTGGGGAGGTCTACAACGACAGCAAGACCATCCGGGGCACTGAGTACCACATGAGCAAGGCAAAGAAAAAGAAGGCCATGCGGGAATTTGCTATGAGCCTCGTCTCAAGAAAAATATAAATAGGAGAAGCTTCATAAAGTTATTTGGACGGCAGATCTCCGTCTTCTTTTGCGTAAGCTTTCGCGTTGTGGTTTTCATGTCTTTCATCAAAAAACGCAAGAAGCCGTATCGGAAGGCGGCTATCTATCCAAATTTTCCGTATCTGTACGACACCGAACCGGATGAAGTTGCACGATTCCGTAAGCACGAGGTATCATGGCAGACAGAGTAATCGATCTCGACTTGTGGGGTGAAGGCGCGGAAAGGCTACCGGCCATTACAGTCACAGGCCAGGGCCTAAGGATCGAGGGAAGTCAGGCCGAATTTGATAGGCTGATCCTGATTATAGGCGGCTGGATGAAATGACTCTATCAGACACAATCAATGCCTATTACATGCCGCTCTACAGCCCGGATCCGGCTGTGATAGAATATTACGCCGAAATTTTCGAGGGAATTAATTGTCTTCAATGGGAAGCGATGAGGGCCACGAGGCACACGAGAGCAGCCCAATGGCAGAGATGTGCCGAATGGAATGGGTTTCCATGTTCTCTTCAGATATTGCCCGGAGCATAATGCCGGTTGGAATTTAAAGGATTGATGATATGTGCCTCCAAAATGTACTATTTGCGCTCATAAAAAGCGCGATCAGATAGATCGATGCGTCGTAAAAGGGGAGCCTATGCGTCGTATCGCGGCGCGTTTCGACGTAGGCGTAAAGTCTCTGGAACGGCATGTAAAGTCCGGGCATGTGTCGAAAGCAATCCTCGAAGCTGAAAAAGAATCTGAAGTAAAAAGAGGCCTCGACCTGCAGAAATGCGCCCGAGAGATCTATGATCTTGCTTTAGAGTCTGCCAAAGACGCGAAGAAGGCCAAGAAGTTCAATGCTATCGGTTCCTGCCTTCAACCAGCTGCGAAAGTGATCGATATCTTATCCAAAGGCGAACCTCAAAATATCAATCTTAACATGTCTACCGATTCTGATTTAGATGCTAAACTTGAAAGGCTTATCACGGGCCGAAAAGCTTGAGCTGATCAATCACATCTTCAAAAAATATCCTTCCAAGTGGGCAGAAGAATCTTTCGGCCTGGTGCTCGATCCCTGGCAAGCCAAGATGCTGGATAGTCCTGCCAAACGACTCGCTCTCAACATCCACCGTCAGGGCGGCAAGAGCACAATGTCGTCCCTCATCTGCCTGCACACGGCGCTGTTCAGGCCCGGCAGCCTTTCCCTTATCATCGCTCCGGCTCTGAGGCAGAGTCAGGAGAATTTCAAGAAGATTAGGAGCTTCATAGATCAGCTATCTGAAGTTCCTAAGTTCGACGAGTCTACTAAGCTGTCGCTGCAATTCGAAACCGGATCTAGAATATTGTGCTTGCCGGGCGGCAACGATGGTAAGACCATCAGAGGTTTCAGCAGACCAGATGTCATAGTCGAGGACGAAGCGGCGCAATGCTCTGATGAGCTGCACTATGCGATTATGCCTATGATGGCTACCTTCCCGGACTGCAAATATGTGATGGCATCAACCCCGTTCGGCCAGAGGGGGCACTTTTACAAGATTTGGACTGAATCTCCTGCCTGGGAAAAGTATGAGCTGAAAGCGTCTGACAATCCCCGTATCTCAAAGGAGTTCCTGGAAGAGCAACGGACCAGCCCTATGGGGCCTTGGTACTATGCTCAGGAATTTGAGTGTGAGTTCGTGGCTGGAGTGACCCAATTGATCAGCCACGAAAGCATCCTGAAGGCGATGGATAGCAGTATTCCGGTAGTTGATATTTCTTGACATTCATAATTTCTCTCGATCCTGCCCAGCTCCGAGACTGGTCCGCTCTTGCGGTCATTGACATGCAATATCGGCCAGACACAAGACGATTCGGCTACTCTCTGGTGGCCATGGCCCGGAAGCAAGGGCTTCCTTATGATCAGATAGTGGATTGGGTTTCAAGGATCTACCATAAGCCCGAGTTCAATCGGCAGCAACCGCCTGAGTTGGTGGTTGATTCCACAGGCGTAGGCGTTGCGGTGGTGGATATGCTCCACACCAAGGGGATGAGGCTCAATGCTGTGACAATCACAGCAGGCGAATCTTTCAGTCAGAAAGGATCAATTTTCCATGTCGGAAAAGCTAGGCTCATAGGCACGTTCCTTGGGGCCTTCGATGGCGGAAAGGTGCAGGTCAACCCCAACATGCCGATCTGGCCTCAACTGGAGAAGGAGATGCTGTCCTATCGGGCAGAGATATCTGCGCAGGGTCGCGCAAAGTTCGAAGCCGAAGAAGGAGAGCACGATGACATGATATTTGCTCTTGCACAGGCCATTTGGTTCGGCGAAGAGGCGAAACGGGGCAAGAGGCTATGATCTGCATTTTCTGTGGTTCCAAGATCGGCCAGGAGTTCCCGGTTCCTGTGGCCAGGCTGGAGTTTACGCCCATAGTTCCCCACGTTCCGGGCATCACCGACAACCGCCTGGGGCTCACAGTCCTGCAGGATCGCCTATGCTGCCAGGAATGCTACATGAAAATCCAGAAGAACGACTTTGAGGCCATCCGCGAGGCAGGGAAGATGCCTAATGCTCACTGATCTATCTTTTGTTGCAGATGGCCGCCCGTGGCCGCCGGAGGATGCAGACGAAGCCGCCCGGCTCAAAGAGCATGCTTTCATGAGGCAGATCTACAACGGCCTCCATGAGAAGGTGTTTCCCCGGTACATCGCATACCTGGCGGACCAGTCCAAGGACTGGATGACCCAAAAGATCATCCTCGACTGGCCCGAGCTGGCCACAGACAGCTACACAAATCTCCTCCTAGGCGAAGAGCCTGAAATCGTGGCTGGGAACCGCGACGACCTGCCGACACTGCCTACCGACCAGGTTTTCATCGACGTCAGCCGGTACGGTATCGGTCTGTTTGAAGTATCCGATGCCGGAATTCAGGCGCTCAACCCCGAGAACTGCTATATCGTCGTCACTCCTGGCAATATCCAGTTGCCTCAAGCATTCGTCTTCTTCCATATCTGGAAGGAGAAGGAATCTCAGAGCGGCAAGGAAAAAGAAATAGAGTATATCAAGTTTACTGTCCACCAACCCGGGAAGATTCGGCACTTAATTTTTCTGATATCTCCGGGGGCAGGGCTTACCAAATCGGAGAAAAAGCTCAGCGGCCCGCTGCCTCTCGGGGATTTCCCTGCATATGCTGACCTAGAGGTAGACGCTGAAGGCTACCAATATCCTCCTGTCGAGGATATGCTTGTAGTGGCGGTCAACAACAAGCTCTCGTCAGAGCGATACTATGGCCGAAGCGACTACAAGCCCTCCATTATCTCGCTCATAGAGTCGCTAGAACTTCTGTTTGCTCAGCGGGCAGAGGTGCTTGCCAAATTTACCAGCCCCACGCCCGTGGTACCCGAATCGGCCACCGTTTTCGATCACTCGAAAAAAGAATGGGTTTACAAGCCCGGCCAGGCGATCATCACCAAGCCGGGCGATCCGTCACCTTCGCTGATGGTCTGGCAGGCTGAGCTGGGCGCAGTGGACCGGGCAATAGAGCAGAGCATGGACCAGCTCTTGCAGATGCTTCAGCTCTCCAGGGTCCTCCTGGCCGGCCAGGGGCAGGGCACGGCAGAAAGCGGCACTGCTCTGCGGATCAGGCTCATCCCGACGCTCTCCAAAGTTTCCAAGTACGCCAGGGCGGCAGAGAAGGCAATACCCAAAGTCCTGAATCTGTGGTCACAGTTACACGGGCCGGAGATTCCGCTAGAGAAGATCACAGTCAACCTGCAGGACGGGATACCCGACGACCCGATGGTAGAGGCGAACGTAAACAACATCCGGGCGACGGCTCTTGCCACGCTCAAGACGGTAGGAATCATCGGCAGGAAAGGCGCCTTGCAAATGGCATTTGACAGCGGCCTGCTGAAGCCTCTGCCCGGCCTCGATGTGGAGCAGTCCATCGACCAGCTCCTAAGCGAGTCGTTGGACGAACTTATCTGATTATTATCTTTTGCTTACTCCGGGCATAATCGGAGGGAGTTGATGTTTCATGACAGAACCAACAATACCACCAGCCGGTACGCCTCCGGCAGAACAAGGCGGCAACGAACCTCAGAACGAGGGAAAGCTAACCCAGGCCGAAGTTGATGCCATTGTGGCTGATCGACTGGCCAGGGAACGCAAGAAGTACGCGAATTACTCTGAGCTGAAAAAGGCTTCGGAGGAGCTTGCAGAGCTGAAGAAAAGCCAGATGACCGAAGTCGAGAAGCTGAAGGCCGAACTGGCTGAAAAAGATGCTCTGCTGCAATCGAAAGATCAAGAACTGTCCAGCCTCAAGCTGGAGCGGGTCAAGGCCGCTAAGCTTGCTGAGGCGGGAGTGGCAGCAGAATGGATTGACTCCGTATCTGGCAGCACGGAGGAAGAAGTGGCCGCGAGCGTCACCAAGCTGGCAGCTAGGCTCAAAGTCGAGCCGCCCAAAGCAGCTCAGGGCGCGGGGCAGACTGGCATCCAGAACCAAAACAGCAGCTTGTCTGGTATGACTAGGGCGGAACTTGCGGAAAAAAGCAAGGACATTGAATGGTATCGGAAGAACCAAGACGCCATCATGAAGGCGCTTGAACGAGGCGAAATAAAATAGGAGATAACATATGGCAATTGACAATTTCATTCCAGAAATTTGGGCTAACGAGCTCCAGATGGCCTTAGAGAAGGCGCTGGTGTTCGCTCAGCCTGGCATAATCAATCGAGACTACGAGGGCCAGATCACCCAGGCCGGTGACACCGTCCGCATCAATCAGATAGGCGACATCACCGTGAAGGCCTACACCAAGAATGGGTCCATAGATGCCCCCGAGACTCTGACCGGCGCTCAGCAGGTGCTTGAGATCACCGAAGCCGATTACTTCAACTTCGAAGTTGACGACATCGACAAGGCCCAGCAGAGGCCTAAGGTCATGCAGTCCGCTATGGCCCGAGCTGCCTACAAGATGAGGGACGAGGTCGACCAGTTCATAGCCGGGATGTACACCGGCGCCGCTGCCGATAACCTTCTTGGAACCACCGCGGCTCCAAAGGCCCCCAACAACACTGATGGGGATGCAAACAATGTCTACCGGCTGGTGACTCTCTGCCGCCAGGCTCTCATCAAGCAGAACGTACAGAGCGGCGGCTGGTGGATGATCGTCAATCCCGAGCTCTATACGGTCATGCTGAACGATGCTCGTTTTTCCAAGGCAGACGTGAGCGGCACCACGATGGGCCTTAGGAACGGCCAGGTGGGCAACATCTCGGGCTTCACGGTGATGGAGTCCAACAACGTGGAGTGCATCGAGAACGGTGACGGCAGCCACGACGTCTACAAGGTCATGTTTGGCACCAGCCAGGCCATAACCTTCGCTTCCCAGATCCTAAAGGTCGAGCCCTTCCGGCCTGAAGACAGCTTCTCCGACGCCGTGAAAGGCCTACATGTGTATGGTGGACGGGTAGTGAGACCCGAGTGCCTGGGTGTCCTGAGCTGCTATACTTGAGGGATAACAGTATGAAATCTATTCTATCTATTCTGGTGCTGCTGGTTATGCTGGCGGTGCCGGGCATGGGGGCGGCCAACGTGCTCCCCCAGTATAACCAGTCGTGGGCGGACACTGATAACGGCGGAGCCAACATCTGGGGTGCTTTCGCTGCCTGGAACACCTTCTGGGCCACCGATAACGGCAACCAGCTGCTCGTAGTGAACACAACTGCCGCGAGCTTGCTTGGGATCAATCTCACGGTCCACTCCGGCCCGTTCATCCAGGGGGCTCTAGGAGACAAGATGTACATCCTGAGCGTCAACAAGACTTACATTCTCGGGCCTTTCGAAACCTCCCGGTTCCTGCAGACCAACGGAACGATCCTCATCCAGAGCAACGCTACCCGAGGGAAGGCCTTCGTTGTGGGGGTGCCTTAGGTGGTTGGTCCGGTGATGATCACATACAGGAACCTGGTCTCTGGCCGCGATGTAGTCTATGAAGCCGGATCTCGTATGGATCGCAAGGCCGCCGCCAACCCTCAAAAGTTCAAGAGGCTGACCAAACCCGAGACGGTAAAACCCGACAAGCCGGAGAAAGGGGCCTGATCTATGCCTATCGTACCTCTGGAGGGCAGCATCAAGCTCCCCCCTGCTGCAATGCGCCTGGTTTTTGTGGCACCATCATTCAGGCAGCGGTGCCTCATCGGGCTGTACAATCT
>JAAZHX010000243.1 GCA_012510495.1 Smithella sp. | reverse complement strand
TTTTTACCCTCCCAAAGCTGCTGTGCCTGTTCAAACGTCAGTTGAGTTCCCTCAATATGCGTGGTGTGATGAGCTTCGAGCAGTAATGCTCGCTCAGACATCTGGCGTATCCAGTTTTCCGATAGAGATGCCGCATCCAGAAACCCGCGAGCACGCTCTATTTGCGTCAGTGCCGATGTTATCGCGTTTGTAATTGTGAATCGAGGGTTAAAATCCATAGTCAGGGCCTTTTAAACTTAATTGACGCCTATCAAAATAACGTTCTGTGATGGATTTTTCCAGTAAATTTCTTGCTTCTGGATGCAATTACTGTACAATTTCAAGATCAATAATTTCACTGGAAATAACTATGCTGGCTGGCTTTGTGAAACTTATTCTAAAGTTTTTCCAATCCCGAAAACAAATACTGCTTGAAAATGCCCTGCTCCGGCTACAGTTGGTCATCTATCAACGGTCAGTCAAACGGCCCAAGATACAACCGCGGGATCGTATCCTTCTGGTCTGGCTATCCAGTATCTTTTCGGGCTGGAAAAAAGCCCTGGTAGTCGTCCGGCCGGAAACGGTGGTCGGCTGGCACCGCCAAGGATTCAGGCTCTATTGGAAATGGAAGTCCCGGCGGGCCGGGCGGCCGTGCATCGACTGGCCGCTGATCAAGCTCATTCGACGCATGCGAAAAGAGAACCCAACCTGGTCGGCCCAACGGATTCAGGGCGAACTGGCCAAGCTCGGACTTACCGTCAGTGACAACACCGTTCTCAAGTATCTGGGAAAGCCGAAACCCGATGCCGACAAACGCCAACGGTGGCGGACCTTCCTGAAAAACCACGCCAAACATACCGTCGGCATCGATTTCCTGGTCGTTCGGACAATTTTCTTTAAGGCGATTTATGTCTTTGTCGCCATCTCACACGACCGGCGAAAAATCCTGCACTGGGCCGTCACCGACCGGCCGCATTCCGAATGGGCCATTCAGCAGCTTCGCCAGATCTTTGACTTTGACACGACGACAACGTATGTGATCCGTGACAACGACGCCATCTTCAGCGAGGAATTCAAGCAAACCATCACACGTTTCGGCTTACAAGATACACCCACCGCGCAGCATTCACCTTGGCAAAACCCATTTGCTGAACGGGTTATCGGAACGTTACGCCGGGAGTGCCTGGATCATATAATTGTCCTGAATGAACGCCACCTGCGGTCTGTGCTGACGGAATACATCGACAACTATTACAACGTCGCCCGCACACACATGTCGCTCAATAAAGACTCGCCTGTTTCTCGACCGGTGCAAGCCGAAGGCAAAATCGTCGGCACCCCCATCCTCGGCGGCCTGCATCATATCTACACCCGCGTCGCATAAATTGTGGACGCCCTGCGGTTGCCACACCCGCGGTCTGCACTCTGGTCGAGAAAATACTGAAAACTCGACTTTCAGGTTGACTGAATCTCTACTGAATCCATTCATTTTCACTTTTGAAAGAGCAAATCTGACCGATCTCAACACACCGAATCGCTAACTTTGGCCGTCAGATGCATTTTTGCAGAGGACACCTTGTTTTCAACCTTACAATTTTTCACTTTTCAAAGAGCATTTTCCATATTCCCGAAGAGGGCGAATGCATTCTTTATTTTTACCGTTCGGCTTCGGCTCATGCTAAGGATTTTGCCTGTTCTGTTTTGCTGACCAACAAATCGAGTGGCTAATCCACCAAAAGCATAATATGCAACAAAGAGGA
>JAAZHX010000247.1 GCA_012510495.1 Smithella sp. | reverse complement strand
TAAAAGAATGTTCGCAATTTGATTTATTGTAGAGGCCATCGATATCTCCTAAAATGATGTTTGTTAGAACACTACCGAAAGGAGACAGAGCGATGGCCAGGAGTTATGATACTGCAACGTACAAAAAATTACTACTGCATTTCATGGGTGAGTTGGATCCCCTGTATTCGATGCTTCAGTGGTTGACGGAGCGGATGATGGAAGTTGAGTCGGAGCTAAAAGTTGGCGCGGTCAAGGGGAAGCACAGTTCAGATCGGACAACGCATTTTTCGGGTACCCGCGTTCGGCGGTTTGATACCCGCCTGGGTACCATGTATCTTCTGGTTCCCAAGCTCCGCCAGGGCGGCTATGTACCCTTTTTTGTCACCGAGAAGAAGCGATCGGAACAGGCGCTGATGCAGGTTATACAGGAAGCCTTCATAAACGGAGTATCGACGCGCAAGATGGAGCGTTTGGCCCAATCACTGGGCATAGAAGGCATCTCTGCAGGTCAGGTTTCGGCGATGACGAAGGGTCTTGATGAGCAGGTTACCCAGTTTCGGAGCCGACCTTTGGAGAAGGAATATCCTGTTATCTGGGTTGATGCCCTCTATGAGAAGATCCGTTTTGACAGTCGTGTCATCAGCATGGCGGTTCTGGTCGTTGCCGGCATTACCGTAGACGGTCGTCGGGATATCCTTGCCTGTGAGCCCATGATGAATGAGTCGGAGGAAACCTACGGCAGTCTTTTTGAGCGCCTCAAGGAGCGAGGCCTTGAGACGGTCTGGCTGTGCGTATCCGATGCCCACCGGGGGCTCAGGAAGGCCCTTCAGAAGGCCTTCCTGGGGTGCAGCGGTGAGCGGTGTAAGGTTCACTTCATGCGCAACGTCATGACCCATGTATCGCACAAGGAAAAGGCATCCTTTGCGGCAAAGCTTAAAACCATCTGGCTGCAGCCAACGAAGAAACGAGCCTATCAAACGGCGCGGATGCTGATCGATGAGTATGAGGAGCGGTTCCCGGACGCTATGAGGGTCCTGGAAGAAGGCTTGGAGGATGCCCTTCAGTTTATGACGTTCTCCTTTCTTGATCATCGAAAGATCAGTTCCACCAATATCATCGAACGCCTCCATCGGGAGATTCGGCGGAGGTCCCGGGTTGTGGGCATCTTCCCCAGCATGGATAGTTATCTTCGACTTGTCAGCGCCTACCTGATTGAATATGCCGAGGACTGGTCGACAGGAAAATGTTATGTGAGACCGTCGCTCATAGAAGAGCAACGGGCAGAACTACGAAAGGCAGCGTAATCGGAAGATGTCGATGGACTCATTAATCGAAATTGCAAACATTACTTGACGTGACCAAAAAAACTGTTTTCCCGGAATTCATTATCTGCACCTCCAACGAAATGAAGGCAGTTATACCCGGAATGAAATTTCAAATCGATAAAAAGTAAAAATGGTCTCATTATGTCGTTATTATTCATTTATATACAACCCAAATTTAATTTAACCGGACGGTAGTGCTGTGGTAACTAACAATGAACAATGAAATTAGCAATGATCAATTTGACAAGGAAAACGATCATGTCCTAGCTGTTTCTTCACTTTTTATGGGAAATTTTTCTATCGATTGGATTCAGGAATTAACTCAATTAAAAGCCTCACAAGTTCTTTCCATTTTCGAAAAAGCTGTAAACCATGGTTTTTTAACGCGCGGAGATGTTGGTACATTTTCTTTCTCGCAGGGGAAAATTATCAAACAATTTCAAGCCAAACTATTTCCTAATGAGAAAAAAAGATATAATCAGCTCATTGCCGCAATCTTGATTAAAGAATTACCCGATACTCCCGAAAAAGCTGAATTGATAGCACCTCATTTGCTAACCATTTTTAATGACATAGAAGGATGCAAATTGTTGATGAAAGCGGCTAAAAGCTACCGCTCTAATTATCGTATCGAAGCGGCAATTAAATGTTATATTAAAATACTGGAAGATCTGTCCGGTCTTTATCAGGAAGGATCTGATAAAATTTTCTGTGACGCCGCCATTGAGTACGCCAAACTAAATACAGCAAGAAATGATGTAAAATATGTAATTTCGATTCTTGAGGAAGCAATGTTTCGGGCAAAGAATTTAAAAGATCAAAGATACGAGTCCATGATTGACATGAACATTGCTAAAAACAAGTGGATGCAATCTCAATACAAAAACGCTCTAAACCACTTTGAAAGTTCACGGAACCGGGCTCAAGAATTGGGTGATGAAAAACTGATCAGATCAATCGCAAATTTCAAAACATTTCTTCTTTATTGGCAGGGGCTTTTTAAAGAAGCTGTTGTTGATTATGAAAAATACTTGACCGATGTGGAGAATTTTCCTTTCGGCAGATTTCCTCTGCTGGCCGCCATGACAGTCGGAACATGTTATGGACAAATCGGTCAGATAACACAGGGAATAGGCATGATAGATTCCATCCGCAGGCAATGTCTGGAAAATGGTGATATTGGCTTGGCCGCCCATTCAGGAATTATCATTGGGGCGATAATGCTGGATATCGGTCATGTAGATGATGCTCTCCAGCATCTTGTACCATCTATAGAAGAGGCCAGAAAGTTACAGCCGGATTGGAGTACAATCCAAGGGGAGCTGATGCTGGCCTACGCTTATTATCTCAAGGATGAGAGGGATAAATGCATATTTCATATCAGTCAATTTTATAAGTTAAGCAAGCAAGTGGATGTTTCCGTGCGTCCCTGGCCCTACCTTATGGAACTTTGCTGGGCAATTGAAGAAGGACGTCTACCGTCGCATCCGGAAATGTATATCAGGCAAGAAGTTGATGCAATGATAAACGGCGAAAATGTTTTCCTGAAAGGTGTCGCCTATAGGTTTAAAGCACTTCTTCAGAAAAAAGATGGTGCGTCTCACGATCAGGTTATAGAAACATTGAATAAATCCATTGAATACTTGGAAGTATCCGGGCATGCAATTGAGTTGGCTAAAACACGTCTCGAACTTGCCCGTCTCTATCTGCTACGGGGGCAGCAAAAGCAAGCTTTACATACGGCTGAAATTGCTTGCAATGTTCTCTCTTCTTTCAATACGAACCTGATTCCTGATGATCTCAAGCCGCTTATCAAGAGTTCAACAGCCAACGATAATCAATTTAAAGAACTAATCGTTATCAACAAAGAATTGCGCTCCATAAACAACAGTAAGGATATGATTCAATATATCATTTCCACTGCCAACCGTATAGCTGGCGCTGAAAGGGGCGGTATCTTTTTATTGGATGATTTAAAACCGCCTTACATTTTCAAGCTTCGGGCATCGAAAAACCTGACCCAGGATCAGGTATGTCTTCCCGAATTCAAATCTTCACTGAAATTAATAAATGAAGTCGTTGCATGCGGCGAAGGAAAGGTGCAGGATGCACGAATACAGGAAAACTCCGATTCGCCGGAAGAAGAAGTCATTTTATCCAGCATCTGTGTTCCGGTTATCATTAGAAAACAAATTTTGGGGGTTCTCTATAATGACAACCGATTGCTGAGCAACGCTTTCCATAGATCTCTTTTAGAAATTCTTTCATCCTTGGCATACTATGCAGCCTTGGTCCTGGAAAATGATAAATTGCACAAAGAAAATGATTGTCTGTTAGAGAAAATCGAGAAAATAAAAAATCATTACGAAAAACAAAACACCGATTATCAACCGACCATTTTTGAAAACATTATTGGAGAAAGCCCAGAAATCAAAAGAGTGCTCTCTCAAATAGACGAGATTGCCCAAAGCGACACAACTGTTTTAATCCTAGGCGAAACCGGCGTTGGGAAGGAATTGGTTGCCAAAGCTATTTTGAATAACTCCAGCCGCAAGAATAAACCTTTCATAACTTTAAATTGCAGTGCTCTTTCTGAGAACCTTGTTTACAGTGAACTTTTCGGACATGAGAAAGGTTCTTTTACTGGAGCGGATCGTCGTCATGTAGGACGGTTCGAAAAGGCTCATGGTGGCACTTTATTCCTTGATGAAATTGGAGATTTGACTCAAGATATGCAGGTGAAGTTGCTTCGGACCCTGGAAACAAAAGAATTCGAGCGCGTCGGCGGAAAAGAAACAAGACGTTCCGAATTCCGGCTCATTACAGCAACCAACCGTAATCTGGAACAAAATGTAAAAAAGAAATTATTCAGGGCGGATCTCTTTTACAGAATTAATGTGTTTCCCATCTACGTTCCACCACTACGTGAAAGAAGACAGGATATTCCTCTGCTGATTAAATATTTTTTAAATATTTGGTCAACTAAAACCGGAAAAATATCCCGGATAATTTCAGACGAAGAAATGGCGGAACTGACTCGATACGACTGGCCGGGAAATGTAAGGGAGCTTAAGAATTGCGTCGAACGTTATGTGATTTCTTCACGCACAAGCATAACAAATTTGCTCAATTGGGAATATCAAACCACACCCATACAAAAGCATTCCGCCGTTACTTTACAGGATAACGAGCGTCAGCATATTGAATGGGCGCTGGAAAAAACCATGGGAAAAATACACGGACCAGGCGGTGCTGCTGAGCTGCTAGATATTCATCCCAACACACTGACTTTCCGCATCAAGAAGTTGGGAATCAAAAAGCAAAGGCGGTCGCAGCTGTCTCACACACCGCGTCACAAATAATGGCGCATAAAACAATAGGGACGTTACAATGAGTGCGGCCACACAGATCAACAACCGTAAATACGATCACATGGCGGAGGTGCGCGCCCTTGCCGACCAGTCCTTCTCTCGCGCCGCCGGCAGCCCGCTTGTTGAAGGTAATCATGTCCGGCTGCTCAAAGACGCCCGTGAAAATTACCCGGCGTGGCTCGAAGCCATCAGCGCGGCGAAGCGTCACATCCACTTCGAGAACTACATCATTCGCGAGGACAATGCAGGACGCAAGTTCGCTGATGCTCTGATCGGGAAAGCACAAGAGGGGGTGCGCGTGCGGCTTATTTACGACTGGCTGGGCGGTTTCGGCAAGGCCTCCCGTCGGTTCTGGAATCGATTGCGTGAAGGCGGGGTCGAGGTGCGTTGTTACAACCCGCCGCGCCTGGATCGTCCGCTCGGTTGGCTTCGTCACGGGCTTGTGCGTCGAGCGGATGTGGGAGGGTGTTCCTGAAAAGAAGATCGACCCGTGGCGGGACACCGGAATCGAAGTGCGCGGACCTGCGGTGGCTGATATTGAGCAAGCGTTCGCACAGGTATGGGCGATGACAGGTGAGGCGATTCCTGAACATGAAACAGTTAAGAGAGAAGAGATTCCTCTCGCTGGTAATACAAGCTTGCGCATCGTGGCAACTGTGCCGGCGACGCCAGGGTTGCTGCGATTAGACCAACTTGTTGCCGCACTGGCGAGGGAACGCTTGTGGTTAACAGACGCCTACTACGCCGGGACGACCGTTTACTTGCAAGCGTTGCGTGCGGCGGCAAAGGACGGCGTTGACGTGCGTCTCCTTGTGCCGAACAGGACAGACATTCCTGTCTTAAAACCTTTATCGAGAGCGGGGTATCGTCCCCTCCTGGAAGCAGGCGTGCGCGTTTTCGAGTGGAACGGCACGATGCTGCACGCGAAGACCGCGGTTGCAGACGGGCGTTGGGCGCGCGTCGGCTCGACCAATCTCAATATCTCCAGTTGGCTCGGCAACTGTGAATTGGATGCGGTGGTCGAAAACGAATTATTCGCACATGAGATGGAGGAGATGTACCTTCAGGATTTAACGAACGCGACGGAAGTCGTCCTGAATGCGAAACAGAAGGTTCGCGCACCCGGTGAGCCGCCCCACCCGCATCTTGTGATGACAAGCGGCGGCGGAAGCGCCGGACGAGCGGCAGCTGGGGCGGTTCGTATCGGCAACGCTGTCGGCGCGGATTTTACCAACCGGCGTGTACTCGATCCGGTTGAGGCGCGCTTAATGATTGGCGTCGGTGTGCTGTTCCTGGTGTTGGCCGCGATCTTGGCATTCTTTCCACGCGTGCTTGCATACCCACTGTTCATTATTTTCGCCTGGCTCGGTGGCGCACTGCTTTTTAGAAGCTGCAAATTGCATCGCAAAGCCAAGCGGAAAAGGGATGCCTGCGCAAGTCACAGCAGGAGCAAAGGATAGAAATGGATAAGCACGGCGCCTGTGTATCCGGCGGACCTGATAACCTGAAGGTCACAAGCGGTCCGCACCGCATAGTTTGATTTCCGGTTCAGGGCTGCTCCATGATCAGGACTTTCGCGCCGCGGATTTGGCCGGCCTTGAGTTCGGCAAGCGCCCGGTTGGCGTCGGAAAAAGCATATTCCTCCACGTCCGGAATGATCGGGATGCGGGCAGCCAGTTCCAGAAATTCTTCTATGTCCCGGCGCGCCACGTTGGCCACGCTTTTGATTTCCTTTTCCTGCCAGAGATGCAGCGGATAATCGAGGCGCAGGAGCTGATCCCGGTCCGATGCCTCCTTGCGGATGGCATTGATCACCAGCCGTCCGCCGGGTAAAAGATTTTCCAGCGCCTCGACCACCGGCTTCCAGACCGGCGTGGTATCGATGACGGCGGCAAGCTTCTGCGGACTTTTCTCAGCGGTATCCCCCGCCCAGCCAGCGCCCAGAGAAAGGGCAAAATTCCGTTCGCGCCCGGAGCGGGCAAAGACAAAAATATCGGAGGCGGGATAAAGATGACGGGCGAGCTGTAAAACCAGGTGGGCTGAAGCGCCGAATCCCGTGAGCCCCAGGGGCTCGCCGTCGGAAAGACCGGCCAGGCGAAGCGACCGCCAGCCGATGGCGCCCGCGCACAAAAGCGGCGCGGCCTTGGCGTCGGAAAATGTGTCCGGAACGGGAAAGGCGAAATCCTCCAGGACTGTTGTGTATTGCGCATAGCCGCCCGGAATGTCGCGGCCGGTCGCCTTAAAATCCGGACAGAGGTTTTCCGCTCCCCCGCGGCAATATCGGCACGTCCCGCAGGCCGAACCGATCCAGCCGACGCCAACCCGCTGGCCTTCGGAAAATCTTTTCGTCCGGGCGCCGCGTTTTTCAACGAGGCCGATGATCTGGTGACCCAAAATGAAGGGAAAGGAAGACGGGGGCGTCCGGCCCTCGATTTCATCGAGTTCGGTGTGGCAGACGCCGCAGACGGAAACCCGGACCAGGATCTGCCCCTCGCCGGGTTCGGGGTCGGGAAGATCCACAAAAGAAAGCGGCCGTGGATATTCCCGAATATTCGTGATGCTCTCCAATACGGCCGCTTTCATGGCTTTCTCATTTCCGCAGTCATTTTTCCGGCTGCCCGCGCCGGCAACCAACTCCCGCGGTAGCGTGGCGTAAACATCCTCCGCTAGGATTTCAAGCAGGCGGGCATTTGCAACGGAACATCGAGCGCATGGACATAGCGATTCAGAATGTCCCGCGTGCCGTTGACTTTGAGCTTGTCAAACAGAAACGCAAACTGGCGCTCCAGCTCGGCGCAGATGTCCGCGCGAATATCCGCCGGCAGGTGCCACAATTCCAGTTTGAACGGCCCGAAACCCTTTTTGCGGGTTTTGTAGATGAACTGCTCTTCCGTATCCTTTTCCTTCCACTCGCCTTTCATATTGGTCTTCAGGTGATCGTAGATTCTCGCCCGAAGATCGGCAGGAAAAACCTTGCTGTCGTAAATCATGTTCTGGAAACCCGTGGCCAGGTGTATTTCCGCCGTTCCGGTGGCGGGAAAGCGGTCGAACGCCTCGTCGGGCAGCGTGGAAGCCCCGTGCTGAACCGCTCCGGCAAGGCCATATTGCTTGCGGGCGACGTCCGACAATTTTTCCAGAACATCGAAATCAATTTTTACTTTTGCGACGGTGCCGTCGGCGAGCGGAACGCCGCCGTGCGTCGTGCCGGTTTGAACGCTGATCTTGCTGATACCCTTGAAGGCGTCGCCGCGCTTTTTGAGCTCCTCGAGATACCCTTCCATGTAAACCTGCAGCTCTTCCACCGTGCTGTTTTTACCGCCCACTTCGCCGATCTCTCCGCCCACGGAAATCGTGATGCCCTCCGGCTCCAGATCGCGGATCATGGTCGTGAGCTCCGCCGCCAGCGAGAAATTGGTCCGTTGCTGATCCTTGATTGTGGGATGGGACAAATCCACCAGCGTGGAGGTGTCGATGTCAATGTTGTAAAACCCGCCTTCGATGGCTTCCCAGATCAGATTCTTGACCGCCTGTGTCTCTTTTTCCGGATCGGCGGCAAATTTTTTGGCGTTGAGCTGGAAGTGATCGCCCTGGAGAAAGATCGGCCAGCGCCAGCCGGTCTTCACGGCGGCTGCCGTGACGGCGCAGGTATATTCAAAAGGCCTCTGTTTCGTGTAGTCGATTTCCGACCGGGCGATTTCAAAAAGAACCGGCCCGACGTTCCCCGCGAGAGCGGCGCGGAAAACCGCCTGCGCCACATCATAGCTGAGGCCGCGGATATTGATGGCCGGAACCGTAAAGCCGCCTACTTCCCCCCCTCCCATGGCGTCATAAAGGGCCTGAATCGACGACGACAGGATTCCCAGCGCGGCCGCTCCCCGACGAATCAGAAAGCCCGCGGCTTCCCTCGTTCCCTGATCGGGGCTGAACACCACGGTCTGGATCAAATCATCAATCAACCTGCCCTGAAACCTTTCTTCATCCAAAATGCGGACGTCCCCGCCTTCACAGGAGAGAACGGTTTCGCATCCTCTTTTCAACTGATCTTTGTTTTCGTAAATCATGGCTGCTCCTTAATACCTCTAAAATTGCGCAAGAAACTCTCCCGCCATCGACACCTCCGCCGCAGAGCCGATATACACCGGCGCGCATTGATCCACTGAAGTGACCTTCAGGGAAAGGATATCGTCCTTTCCATCGGTGGCTCTGCCGCCGGCCTGCTCCACAATGAAGGCCATCGGCTGCAGTTCGAACAGCAAACGCAGCTTCCCCTGAGGGGATTTCTTCAGGGCGGGATACGTAAACAAACCGCCTCGCTTGATGATCACCTGATTGATGTCCGGCACAAAGCCGCCGCTGTAGCGCAGCTTGTAGCCGTCAGTTTCCAGCTTGTCGATGAACTTCAGATGCGCGTCCGTCCAGTCCCGGCGCAGGCCGCCGGGCGAAAAGATCGATCCTTTTTCCTTCAGGCGGATATTCTCCTCCGAGAGCACATATTCCCCTTCCCGGTCCAGAACAAACTCGTGCGCGCCCTTCCCGGCCGAATAAATCATCGTGATCAGCGGACCGTACGTAATATAAAGCGCGGCAATCATGGAATTCCGCCCGCAGTCAAAAATGGAGTTCCGGTGGATGCCGATGATCGTGCCGATGGCCAGATTGGTGTCCACGAGAGACGATCCATCCAGAGGGTCGGCCGTCACGATGTATTTTTCTTTGCCGTTGCCGATGGCAACGATGTCGTCCAGTTCTTCGGATGCATAATGGCTCACAAAGCCCGAATGCTGCAGTTTGTTTTTCAGAATGTTGTCGCTCACGCGGTCCAGGGCAAGCTGCTCTTCTCCGTAAATATTCTTAAAACCCGCTAACTTACGGTTGGATTCATGAATTTTGGCGGAAATGTACTTGCCGACAATGGCAATCTGCCAGATCAGCCTTCTTAGTTCCACCTCAACGCCCGCCATCCACATGTGACGCCTCAGATCAACAATGTTTTGTGAATAATCATCGATGTTTTCGCCCATAGTTTCTCCTTGATATCATTCGTTTTTCGGTTTGCAGAACCATTTTTCACGGCACGGTTCGGATCCACAGGCATAAAGCAGGAGTTTATTAACCAAATATCTCCGGGCATTACAAGCAAATAAATGAAGCATTGGAAAGTTCTTTTGGTGTAGGCGGTTGTCGGTCTGGTGATGTCGGGAACATGGATGGCCCGCGCCCAGGATATCGTCACCTGGTTTGCGGAACCGTTAAGCGGTCCGGCGCATGGAGGCCGCCGGACCAGTCACCCTGTTTCGGCAATCCCGTAGAGACCGGAATCCGGCATGATTCACTGAAGAAACGCTCCCGGCTTATTTGGATTGTCCGAGTTTGTTGATGGTCCCCTGGGCGGTCGCGCATAAGCTTTCCCGGCCTCCGTCAACGGCAAAGACGTCGCAGCGGCAGACCGCCTGATTTTTTCCGATGTAAACCGCCGTCGCCCGCGCCACAATCGCGTCGCCCAACGCCGGCCGCACATAATTGATTTTGAATTCCGACGTTACGACGGCGGGGCCTAAAACGCTGCCGCCCACATAAGTCAGCGCATTGTCCGCCGCGTAGCTGACCACGCCGCCATGCAGAAACCCGTGCTGCTGCTTGAGCTTCTGCTGGATGGGAACCCTGATTGCAGCGCTGCCCACGGCAAAATCGGTCAGCTCCGCCCCGATCAAAACACTGAAGGGCTGTGAGGCAAGAACCTGCCGGCCCATGTCCAACAACTCATCCATTGTGCCTGCTCCTCTCATCAACTCCGGACCAGTCCGGCCCGATCCAGGTCCGGGAAAAGTATTTTTTCTTTCTCCAGGCGATAGCGGAAAACTTCGACCGATATCCGCCGCATGGGTGCCGCGTAGCGGCTTGCCTCCTCCTCCGGGAGAACAAGAATCGCCCGGGGATGGCCGTCCCGGGTGAATTTTTCCAAAAGCAGTTTCGCGGCCGCGGCCAGCACGCTTTTTTCGCGCCGGTCGGCGCAAACGGCAAAAAGGGAGGACACGCTGTCCGAGTCGGGCTGCATGACAAACAATTCCACGCTCTCATCATTTCCGATTTTACATTTCCAGCGTGACAGGAGAGAAGCCAGACGGCCGACGATCAGGCCATGGTCGGCGGCGGCGATCTCTTCCTCCGGGGCGGATGAAGGCGGGTTCCCCACACGCATGACGGAAAAAGACACGTCCGGGAAATCCAACGACGTCTGGGGGGAGCGGGAGACCGCCAATTTGAGTTTTTCGATCTTTTCGACAAACCCGGCGGCTTGCAGGGCAAATCGTCCGCTTCCCAACAGTCCGACCACTGCGACCTGCGAAAGGGAACCGCCGTCCTCCATCCAGGCCCATACCCCCCGGTAGTTTTCTTCAAACAGAGATTTGCCGACGCCTTTTTTGCCGCCTCCGATTTTTCCCCGGTGAATCACATAAATACGGTTCTGCCGATCCCGGGCAAAGGCGGCGGCGGTCTTCCGATCGATGCCTTCCCATGGAAAATTGATTTCCGCCGTGATCGCCAGGTAACCTGCCGCCACGGGCTTGTCTCTTCCGAACACATTCCCGTAGCGGACACCCCGGGTCACCTGCGAGTAAATCCAGAGATTCAGCTTTTTCGACCAAGCCACGTTGGCGTCGAAATTCGCTCCCTGATGCCCCAGTTTCACCCGGATTTTTTCATCGGCAAACAGCCGGAAGCTTTTCGTAAAGAGGCGCGCATAGCGGGCGATCAGTTTTTCATCTTCGACAACCTTCAGCATATGCCTTACCTTCCGTCTTCAGACCTGCCCATCCTCCCGCAGGGAACGGGCTTGCCACCCGCAAGGGTAGTCGCGACCGTTCCCTGCATTTCACCATCCACAACAGCGGGTCTGATAACCTAAAGGCCACAAGCACCCCGCGCTACATCTCTCGTTGCTGATCACTCATCACTTTTCACTTTTTTCCATCCACTATCCACCATAGTGCTTTCCTTACACTAATCCAGACGTTTTTTAAAGCGGGCAATCGCTCCGGCAAACACCGCGCCTCCCAGAATCGCCAGGGAAACATACTGGGGCCAGAGGATGTCCAGCCCGACCCCCTTGAGAAATACGCCCCTCAGGATCACCAGAAAATACCTCAGCGGATTCAGATATGTCAGCCACTGGACTACGGCGGGCATGTTGGCGATCGGGAAAACAAAGCCGCTGAGCATGAAGAACGGAAGGATGAAAAAGAAGGTTGTCATCATGGCCTGCTGCTGCGTCGCGGAGATGGTCGAGATGAACAAACCAATGCCCAGCGTGGAGAGGAGAAACAGGCAGGCGGCAAAAAACAAAAGTGGAATGCTTCCCACCAGCGGGATCTCAAACCAGAAAACCGCGAGTATGATGACCACCGCCAGCTGAACCAGCGAAATGATGATATAGGGGATCGTCTTCCCGAAAATGAGCTCGTAGGATTTCAAAGGAGTTACGATGAGCTGCTCCATCGTGCCCGCCTCCTTTTCCCGGATGATGGCGATCGACGTCAACAGCAGGGAGATCAGCATGACCACAAAGGCCACGATGCCGGGCACAAAGAAATAGCGGCTCTCGATGTTGGGGTTGTACCAGGTGCGGACGCGCGCGTCGATCCGGCCGTAGCGCAGCGTCTGGGGATACAACTCCCGGATGGTTTCGCTGTTGAACCGCTCCAGGACGCTCGAGGTGTAGGCCATGCGCAGCGACGCCATATTGCTCATCGAACCGTCAGCGATAATCTGCACGGGAGCGGTCTGCCCTTTCCGGATCAGGCCGGCAAAATCCGGGCCCATTTTGACGCCCATATCCACCTGACCCCGCAGCAGCAGGTCCTCCAGATCCCTTTCATCCTCCAACCGGTGGGCGATCGTGAAAATCCAGCTGCCATCAAAGACGTCCGCGAGCTTCCGGCTTTCCACCGTGCGGGAGTGATCCACCACCGCGACGCGGATATCTTTGATGTCGTAATTAACGACATAGCCGAAAACCGCCATCTGCAGAAGCGGCGCGACAAAAAGAATCATCCGGTAGCGTCGGTCCCTGAGAAGTTGAATGAACTCCTTGCGCACCAGTTCACGGATTCTCATCCAACTCATAAGCCCTCCTTTTTCAAAAGGAGGTAATTGAGCGCCGTCAGGAGAAGACACATGACGCCCAGCACAACCATGTCCATCCCCAGGTAGGCAAGGCCGGTGTCGCGCAGATAGACGCCCACCAGAATATCGATGTAGTATCTGGCCGGGACCAGATACGTCATCCACTGCAGCACAACCGGCATATTGATAATCGGGAAAACGAAATTAGACAACAAGAGCGACGGCAGATAGGTCAGCATGACCGCGGCCTGATTGGCCACCAACTGCGACTGGGTCGCGGACGAGATCAAAAGCCCCAGCAGAAGCGCGCACACCAGGTACAGGGATGTGCCCAGGACCATCAGCACGAAGCTTCCCTTCATCACCACGCCGAACAAAACCTGCCCCAGCAGCATGGCAATGAACACATCGGCCATTCCGATGAAGAAATAGGGGACCGCCTTGCCCAGCAGAAATTCACCGGCGGTGATCGGCAAAGATTTGATCGTCTCCATCGTCCCGCTTTCATATTCCCGGGCAATGACAAGCGACGTCAGAATGGCGCCGGAAATCATGATGATGATGGCAATGATGCCCGGAATAATAAAATTGCGGCTTTCCAGGTCTTCATTGAACCAGATGCGGATGCGCCCCTCCACGGGCGGTTTGAGCGTCTTTTGCCCCTGACGGTTGAGAAACGACAGCAAAAGTTTCGAATTATATCCTTCGGTAAAAGACGTCAGATAGCCCCGCACCGCGCCGGCAAAAACCGGATCGCTGCCGTCGATGATAATCTGCAGCTGCGCTTCCCGGTCGGCCTGAAGATTCCGGGCAAAGTCCGGCGGAATGACAACGGCCACGGATGCTTCATCGCGGTCGAGATAACGGTTAACCTGCCGCGAGGAACCGGGGGTGGCAACAATATCGAAGTAGCACGACGACTTCAACCGGTTCGTAAAATCGCGGCTGAGTTCGCTGCGGTCATAATCCACGACCACGGTTTTGATGTGCTCCACGTCCAGGCTCAGCGCATAGCCGAAAAGGATGATCAGCAAAAGCGGAATGGCAAAGGCCAGGTACAGGCTGCGGTAATCACGGATCAGGTGGTAAAATTCCTTGCGAACGATGGCTTGCAGTCGAAAGGGATTCACGCCTGTGTCCTCTTCATCAGCCGGATAAACGCGTCGTCCAAGTCTGCGCCGGCCAACTCCGGGCAGGTCGCCGCGATAATTTCCGCGGGAGATCCCTCCGCCACAATGCGGCCGGCGTTGAGCATCACGATCCGCTCGCAGAAACTCGCTTCATCCATGTAATGGGTGGTCACAAAAACCGTCACGCCCCGGGCGGCAAGCTGCCGGATGAAATTCCAGAAATGCCCGCGGGTGATCGGATCGACGCCCGACGTCGGCTCATCGAGAAACAGAATTTGTGGCCGGTGCAAAAGCGCGCATCCCAGGGCCAGCCGTTGGCGCCATCCCGGCGGCAGTTCGCGCGTCAGGCGATTGCGAACGTCCTGCAGGCGCGTCATGTTCAGGATCCAATCTATCCGCTCCGCCCATTGATCCCGGGGAACGCTGTACACCCCGAGATAAAACCGCACGTTCTCGTAGGGCGTCAGGTCTTCATACAGGGAAAATTTCTGGGACATGTAGCCGATGGACCGTTTGATGTTTTCCGGCTCGCGCAGGATGTCAAAACCCGCCACGACGCCTTCGCCCGCTGTCGGCGTGATGATGCCGCACAGCATGCGGATGGTGGTGGATTTTCCGGAGCCGTTCGCGCCGAGAAAACCGAAGATTTCGCCTTTTCTCACCCGGAAGGTGATGTGATCGACGGCGACAAAATCGCCGAATCTTTTTTCCAGCCGGGAAACCGCAATGGCATCAGAGGGCAAAGGTGTCATGTGCAATCTCCTCGTCCGCTTCCCGAAGACGCGCGACAATGGCCTCCTCCAGCGACGGGTAGCTTCCCCGCAGGACGCCGGGGGCATCCTGCTCCAGAATGACGCCCGCGTGCATCAGGGCCAGCCAGTCGCACTTCTCGCCTTCGTCCAGGTAGGCGGTGGAGATCAAAAGCGTCATCCCCGCCTCTTTCATGCTCTGCAGAATGTCCCAGAATTCGCGGCGGGAAACCGGATCCACACCGTTGGTCGGCTCATCCAGAATCAGCAGAGACGGCTCATGGGCGAGTACGCAGGCCAGACCCAGTTTCTGCTTCATCCCGCCGGAAAGATTGCCGGCCAGGCGATCCATAAACGGCAGCAGGTTGGAAAATCCCAGATACTTTTCCTTGCGCTTTTCCCTTTGAGCGCGCGGGACGCTGAAAACGTCCATGAAGAAATCCATGTTTTCTTCGACGGTCAAATCCGGATACAGACCGAAGCGCTGGGGCATATAGCCGATGAAATGCTTGAGTTCACGCCTTCTTTCGGCCGCGTCTTGTCCGTTGATATCCATAGCGCCGGAGGAGGGCCGGACCATGCCGGCGATCATTCGCAGCACGCTGGATTTGCCGGCGCCGTCGGAGCCGACCAGTCCGAAAATGCTTTGCTGCCACGCCGAGAAGGATACATTCCGGACCGCCCGGACCTGCTGGAAATCGAGGGAAAGATTTCTCACCTCCAGCAGAGGCGAACGGTTCAAAGACAGATCGGCCATTGCGCTCCTCCCGTCACGGGCGCAGGCGGGCGTCCGCCGGCATCCCTGCCTTGAGTTCATGGTTGGGATTGGGGATGGAAACTTTCACCAGATAGACCAGCTTGACCCTCTCTTTCTGCGTCTGGATGATTTTGGGGGTGAATTCGCCTTCCGGCGAAACAAACGACACGACACCCGGATAGGTTTTGCCCGGAAACGTGTCGACCATGACATCCGCTTTCTGCCCGGGTCTGACCCGGCCGATCGTCGTCTCATCGACATATATTTTCAGATCCACGCGATTCAGATCGGCAATCGTGATCACTTCGCGCCCGATGTTGACCGTTTCGCCCGGCTCGATATTCCGGCTGGTGACCACGCCGTCGACCGGAGATCGCAGGCTTGTGTACTCCAGCTGAATGGCCGTTTGGGAGAGCGCCGCCCGGGCAACGTCCACCTGCGCGGCGGCGGTGGCAATATCGTCTCTGGCCGCGTCAATGCGCGAAAGATTGCCGCGGGCCAGGGCCAGCACGGATTCGCTCTCTGCGAGCCGCGCAAGGGCGACGTCATAGCGGAGTTTCAGTGTGTCGTATTCCTGTTCCGTGACCACGCTTTTACTGAACAGATCCTCATAGCGCCGGTAATTTTTTTCGGCATCCGTCAGAGAGACCCTGGCACTTTTCACGGCGGCCTGGGCGCGCGCGACTTCGGCCGGCAGCGTTTTCTTGCTGATTTCAAAAGCGGTTTCCGTCTGCTGTTTCGCCTTTTGCGCGCGGTCGAGATTGGCCCGGGCCTGTTCGCAGCGGGATGCATACTCCGCCCGGTCGAGTTCGGCAATCACCTGGCCTTTTTTTACGGTCTGCCCTTCCTGAATATAAACCTGCAAAACCCGGCCCGGCGCCTGAAAGGAGAGCTTAGCCTGGGTGGTTTCAATGGTGCCTGAATAAAACAATTCCCCGGACGCCCTGTGCTGCTGCCCGATATACACCAACAATCCCGCGCCGATAAAAAGCAACGCAAACGCCAGAATGATAATTTTCTTTTTCACGCCGTCCTCTCCTTTTTCCGCACGATGAAAGCTGTTTTTTGCTTAGCACACTTCTGAAAGGTTGAATACCCTTCCGTCGTGAGGACCGTTATTTTTTTTGTTCTCGGCAAGTTTTTTATTTTTCGCTCCAGGCTGAGCGCCTCACTCCTGCTCATGGGGCCGCTCACCGCCAGAAGCGTCACCGGTCTCCGGGCGCGGGTATATTTGGATGCCTTGCCGCTGTTGTGCTCCCTCAGCCTTCTTTCGATGCAATTTGTCGCGCCGGTATAAAAGCTGCCGTCCGAACAGCAAATAAGATACACCGCCCATCCGTCGCGTTTTTGTTGATCTTTCGGCTTCATCACCGGTTCTTTCTACAACAGAGCAAAAAATAATTCCACTTAAAGCGTGTTATTCTTTGACCAATCCGCCAACGCGTGTTAAAGGCGCCCATCGCAAAAGGAAGGGAGTTATCCATGTTGAATTTTCTGCCGAAATGGCTGGTGGGTGCCATCACCATGCTTTTGTTGTCATTGAATATCCTGTTTTGGATATTCATTCTATTTGTATTTTCTTTTCTGAAATTCATCCTGCCGATTCGGCCGCTGACCAAACAGTTTGATAAAATTTTATTGTGGATCGCAGAAAATTGGATCTCCGGAAACACTGCATGGATGCAATTGACCCAGAAGACCGTCTGGGATGTGCAGGGGCTCGATAACCTGAATTACCGGGACTGGTATCTGGTGGTCAGCAATCACCAGTCCTGGGCGGATATTTTTGTCCTGCAGAAACTGCTGAACCGGCGCATCCCGCTCATGAAATTTTTCCTCAAGCGCGAATTGATCTGGGTGCCCTTTATGGGTCTGGCCTGGTGGGCGCTGGATTTTCCTTTTCTGCGCCGTCATCGTGCCGACTATCTGAAAAGACATCCGGAGCAAAAAGGAAAGGACTTTGAAACCACCAGGAAAGCCTGTGAAAAGTTTTCGCGGATTCCGACCAGCGTGATGAACTTTCTGGAGGGAACCCGGTTCACCGCGCAAAAGCATGAACACCAGAAAAGACCTTACCGCTATCTGCTGAAACCCAAAGCGGGCGGCATCGCTCTCGCCCTGAACGTTCTGGGGGACAAATTTCATTCTCTGCTGAACATCACCATCGTTTATCCGGACGGCATTCCGACGTTCTGGGAATTTTTGTGCGGCAAAGTGCGCAGGGTCGTCGTCCGGATCTCCTCTTCGAAAATCCCCGCAGCGTTTTTGCACATGGACTACGAGTCGGACAAGGACTTCCAGGCGCTGTTTCAGCAGTGGGTGCAGGGCTTGTGGAAAGAAAAAGATTCTCAGATTGCCTCTTTGCTTCAGGAAGCCAGGGCCTGACCGCGCCCCGGCCGTTGCGGCAAACGGTGTCCGTCCCGGCAGGCGCGCCGGGAGAGCTTTTTCGGCAAAGTATTTTGAGCGCGGGACACCGGTCGGTTTATAAACCCATAAGGATAGATTTAACCAGATCGATGGCTTGAACGCCCCGCTCCGGGTAAACCCAGAAATATCCGGCAAGAAGCGCCAGGGTCATGACCACTACAAAGGCGGCCGTCATTCCTATCCAATGGAGGATCCCGTTGCTTTCCTTTTTTGACGAGGCATCAGACCCGGAGGTCCGGCGCTTTTCCGTCAAAGCCGTTCGTCCGGCAAATTCCTTCGGTTCGTCAAACCGCGCCATCGTTTCAATGCTGTCCAGCGGAACCGAAATTTCCTCCTCTTCGGGCAGCGCGGTTGCGGCCGGTTCTTCCAGTTCGAAAAGCGCGTCTCCGGAAGACGCCGGATCCAAATCCTCCGCCGGTTTTTCAGGTGATTTGATCCTGTCCGTTTCAGCAATCGGCGCCGCGGTCACTTCGTCCGACGCCGTCGCAAATTGGTCTTTCGGAGAGAAAACGGAAACATCGCCGGATGTAAAAACATTTTCCTCGGAGAGCGCCGCCTCATCTTCGACAATGGCGGACAAAAACTCATCCAGCTCCCGCTTCTCGCGCTTTAAATCGATCTCCTCCGTTTTACCGGGCATCTCACATCCTCTTCCATTCCCTGCGTCCAACAAGCGGGCGCACTTCCCGCTCATTGCGGCGGCGCGGGCGGCATCCTCATCCTGTTTTTCTTCCCTGCGAATTGGAAAACGTCCGCAGCCTGCCAGGCTGAACTTCAAGCCGGATCCGCAACATTCCTGTCTAAATGGCTGTATTGCTTTTTTCCTTCAAAAGACGAATTTCCTCTTTCAGAACGGCGATCTCATCCTGGAATGTTTTCTTCAGCTCCGCGAGCTCCCGGGCAATGGCTTCATTCGGCGGCGCATCTTCCGTCGCCGCCAGGCCTTCGGCGTCTTTTCCGTCTGCCCCGGACGGCTTTTGCTCCTCCACCACCCGGACGCGGGCAAAAGACGCGTCTTCCATCAAGGCGTCTCTGCGCTGCCTGCCGTCGGCCGCTTCCATGCCCCGGGCTGGGTCTTCTTCCATTATACCTGCAGGGACATCGGGATCGACTCGCTTCTCCAGATCAGCTCTTTCCACCCACGAACGATACTGTTCAATGCTTTCCTTTAAAAAGTGGCGCCTGGTTTCCCGGGTCATTTCTTCCCCGTCCGTGATCAATTCCAGACGGCCGTAAACAGAAAAAAGCAGGTCCAGAGCATCCCGGCCGGACCGGTTGTCTGTGACCCGGATGTATCTTTCCGCAAAACGCAAAATACGCAATAATCCCAGGACAATAGGATCGTCTTTGTAGAGCCGTTCCAGCCTGTGGACTTCATTGTCCAGCCGCTCCAGAGCGGCATCGCTCATCCGGGCTTCCATGGAGAAAACGATACCTTGCAGATTCTTCAAAGGGAAGTCCGGCGGAGATGGCGAAAACAGCGTGAGGTCCTCTGAAATATTTTTTTCATTGGGGACTGCCTCCCGGCCAACGCGGACAATCAGGCCTTTCAGATCATCCGGTTCCGTCCCATCTTCAGCAAGCCGGTTTTGCTTGTCCGTGTCGCCGAAGATCGCCGTAAAGCGCTTGTCGATTTCCGAAAGGTAAGCGGACTGATCCTGAACCGCAGCCGGACCGGACGGGCCTTGACCGGTTTCCGGAAGAACGGGATTTGCCCGCAGGACGTCGTTGACGCCGGCGGCGATTTCATCCGCGATGTCGTCTCCGGCGGGGTCCGTGGGTCTGGCTGGTTTTGAATTCGCCCCGAAAATACTGTCCAAACGGCTTTCCACCGCCTCAAGAAATGATGATTCATCACGACCGGCCATGGGATCACTCCTGCATTCCAGAGATCCTTGACGCTCTTTTGCTCCGGAATGCCCAAGCATTATAAATTATTTTTTTTTTAGTTCAAGTGTTCATTCGCGAGCGAATTGCATCAAATAAAATGTGCCGAGCGGAACCGCGGCGGCAAGAAGGAAATATCCGTGTCATGATTCGCAGACCGCTTGTCGTAATAAATCGCCGTGCGAGCCGGGAACGATATCTCTCCATCCGGAGGAGGCGTCCGTTTTATATCGTGTGCGCATGACGGCTGCGTCCTTTTCCTGAAGCAGCAACGACAGGATGTGCTTCCATTCCGGATGACCCTCATCGTAGCCGGAAAGCAATATTTTCCCGTCTGAATCGTATAAGACGACGATGGAAATTTTATATTTTTTATTGGCGCAGTCCATCGTCTCGAGATTCCTGACAATGGACAATGCCGCCATTTCTCCGGGCAGTGTCCCGTCTTGGACTTTCGGCCCAATCCTGTTTTTTCGATACCCGTCACTCAGCAGCGCCCCACTCCATACTTTCACGATAGCCTGTTTTTCGTTCTTCTCGATGCTCGTCCGGTCATACAAATAGATCCCGTCGTCGTCCGTATGATACACGACCCAGTCCGGCTGATTTCTCATCCCGCAGCCCGCAATGAGAAAGATCACCGTCCACATCAGGAAAACCGCCCGCGCCATCGATTTCATAAGACCCCCTGCATGAAATAGTGAAGAACAAAATGAGCAAGCTTCACACAACCTCATCCGTGCATTACCCTGGTTTTTTCGGCGAAAGCCGGAATTCCGTATCTTCTCCGGATTCCCGCACTTGTGCCCTCGCGTAACCTTTAGGTTGTTAGGGTATTCGCGGGAATGACGGGAAGCAGACTGCACAAATATCTCAATGAATGCAATGCAATTATGGGATTGTTAATCATGTCTGTAATCGTTTTTCAAGAATTTTTTCCGCTTCCCGCCGGAGAGCCCGCTTGAAAACGAAAGGGCTTTTCCCCTTTCAAACGAGCCATTCCAGGCGGGTCTGACGCCGGTCATGATTCCCTTGACATGCATAACCGGTTTCCTGTAGTCTGCCCTCACCGATCATCAGACACCGGAAAGGATGAAGCAAACATGAAGGCTCTTTACTTCGACAACAGTCTTCCGCGGATTGTTTTGGTTCAGGCAGCTTCCCTGCTGTACCGGCAGGCGGCGCTTCTGCCCTTTTCACCGACGCACTACGCCGAGGTGCCGGAACCGGAAATTCCCAACCCCCGCTGGCTCAAGGTGAAGAACCTGGCTTGCGGGCTTTGCGGCTCCGACATCCATCTCATGTTCATGGAAATGGACCCGAAGTGCTTCCCCGCGGCGACCCCGGGCATTGCCCGGAAATACCTGGGTCATGAACTTCTCGGAGAAGTGATGGAAACCGGAAATGAAGTTGACGGATTCAAGAAGGGCGACCGGGTTTGCCTCCGGATCGACTGGCCTTCCTGTTTTCAGATGGAGCTGGACCCGATGTGCCCGCAGTGCGCCCGGGGAGAATACATGCTCTGCCAGAACCTGGGAGCCCGGGAGCTGGCCGCGGCGGACGCGGGATGCGGGTTTTCCCCGCGGATGGTCATGCACAAAACGCAGCCCTTCAAGATTCCCGACAATCTGACGAATGACGAGGCCCTCATGCTGGAACCGATGGCCGTCGCCGTGCATGCGGTCCTGAAGCATCCGCCCGCGGCGGGAAACCGCGTGCTGGTCGTCGGGTGCGGCACCATCGGACTCTTAATCATCGCGGCGGCAAAAGCCATGGTCAAAGACGCCGAGGTGACCGCCCTGGCGCGGTATCCCTTCCAGACCGAAATGGCCCGCGCGCTGGGCGCGGACGAGGTCATCACGGGACGGCAGGATCCCTACCGGCGCATCGCACAACTCACCGACGCGAAATATTTCGAGGGGTATTTCGGCAACCAAATCCTCCTGGGCGGGTATGATGTAATTTACGATTCCATCGGTAATGACGCCAGCCTGAACAACGCGCTCCGATGGACGAAAAGCCGGGGCACGGTCGTGATTGTGGGTGTCAACTTCAAACCCGGGAAAATCGATTACTCGCCGATGTGGCATCAGGAACTGCATCTCACAGGGACCAACTGCCACATTCTTCGGGAAGCATCCGGCGCCTCCTCCTTCGACATTGCCGCGCAACTGATCGCCGAAAAGCGCCTGCCCGTAAGCCGTCTCATCACCCACCGGTTTCCCATGGACCGCTGGCGCGACGCGGTAAAGACTTTTCTCTCCAAAGGCTCCGCAGGGGCGATTAAGATCGTCCTCGAACATCCTTCTGCACACTGACAGACCGTTTCTGGAAGGATCAGCTTTCTTGATCCGCCTGCATTCTGGCCTCTTTTGCCTCAAGGGAATGGGCGAGTAACCCGGCTGCGGCAGCGATTTCACCTCATGGCTTTCGCTGTTTTTTCAATTTCTCAAGGCCAAATTTTTTGATCAAAATCCGGTCAAGCAGATTCACCGGCAATTTTTTGATCAGCGGCAGGCGCGTTGACTCCTTGCCGATGCGAATCAGTCTGGGAATTTTTTCCTGCAGCAGACGATCGACGAGTTTTTTGGAAAACACGTCCGCCGGCATGGCATCTTGCTGCGATAGGGCGGCTCTGGCGCTGATATCCTCCGCCACCGGGGCGTAAAAGGAACGATCCTGCCGCCCCATTTTCTTCGCGGCGGCATATCCGAAACCGGACTGGATTCTGCCGGGCTGTACGGTAATCACGTTGATGCCGAAAGGCGCCAGCTCCATCCGCAGGGCATCGGAAAGCAGGTTGACCGCGGCTTTGGTGCCGCAGTACGCCCCGGCAAAAGGCGTCGCACAGACACCCGACACGCTGGCAATATTCACGATCAGACCGGAACGCTGTTGGATCATGTGCGGCGCGACAGCCTGGGTCAGGGCAATCAGTCCGATGACGTTGGTCTCAAACTGGAGCCTCAGATCCTCGATGGACAAATCAATCACCGGCCCCATCAGCGCATAACCGGCGTTGTTGACCAGAACATCAATCCTGCCCGCCCTGGCCATCACTTCCGCCACGCAGGCTTCGATCGACGTCTGATCCGTTACATCCAGCGCGGCAACCTGCATCTTTTCATGCTGAAGCTCCGCAATACGATCCGGCCTGCGCGCCGTGGCGAAAACGCTGCATCCGCGGGACGCAAATTCGCGCGCCAGCGACAATCCGATGCCCGACGAACAACCGGAAATCAAAACAACAAATTTCTTATCCACAGCTTTTCTGTCCATCCTCAATCATGGAGTCAGATCGATCCCATGATTGTGATCCCATGCCCGCACAAAGAAAAAGGCTTAAGCCCCTGCTGCCTAAGCCTTTGATCATCCTGGAGCCGATGGGCGGATTTGAACCGTCGACCTACTGATTACGAATCAGTTGCTCTGCCAGCTGAGCTACATCGGCCTGCCTTGAAGAGGTATCGTATTTATATGAAGGGGTTTGCCTTGTCAACATCAATCTGCGCCCGAAAGACCGATCTGCCTTAATGATTGACTTTCGTCTTATTTTCTTTTAGTTTCCAAGCAGATAGTAACCGACTATGGAAATCAGGATGATTCTATTTCTTTTAACCTTTTTATGTCTTTACGGTGGAATTAATTTTTATTTCTTTTTCCGGGCCAGAAGCGTTCTTCATTTCTCCGGCACGCTGCAGGCCCTGCTGCTGGTCCTCCTCATTTTCCTAATCCTCGCGCCGGTCGTTGTCCGGACACTGGAATCGCTTCACTGTGAGCAGGCCGCTCGTTTCGCCGCCTGCACAGGCTATGTGTGGATGGCGTTTGTCTTTTTGTTTTTCTTTTTGAGCGTTTCCCTCGAGTTGGTCCGGTTCCTTCACAAGCTGATCGTTCCCGAAACCGGTACGCTGGCGCTGAAAGCCGTGACGTTCGGCCTGTCCGTGCTTCTGTCCGCCGGACTGTTTGTTTACGGCTACATCGACGCGCAGCGCGTCCGCGTCAAGACCCTGTCAATTCCTACAGAACAAATTTTCCCCGGAGAAGGAAAACTCCGCATCGTCCAGATCTCCGACGTCCATGTAGGCGTCATTATCCGCAACGACCGCCTTACGCCCATTCTGGAGAAGGTCCGGGAGGCCAAACCCGACATTCTGGTTTCCACCGGTGACCTGCTCGACGGCGAACCGGACAACATCATGGCGGATGCCGCACGGTTTGCCGCGCTCGGAGCGCCTGCCGGGAAATTTGCCATTCTGGGCAATCATGAATATTACGCGGGCGTTTCGCGCTCCATTGAATTTACCGAAGCAGCCGGCTTTCAACTGTTGCGCGACGATGTGACTCAGGCGGCGGGAATTACGATTTTCGGCGAAGACGATATCACCGGCCGGAAGCCCGGCGCCACACCGAAAAGCGCGGCGTTTCAAAAGGCGCTGGCCGAAAAGCAGGAAGGCTTTGTTTTGCTCCTGAAGCACCGGCCGCATATTCGGGAAACGGCCAATTTCAATTTGCAACTTTCCGGCCATACGCACGGCGGCCAGCTTTTCCCCTTCGGCTTTATCGTCAAACTCTACTTCCCAAGAATTTACGGTTTGCATATCCTGGCGGAAAACAAGCTGCTGTATATAAGCCGGGGCACAGGCACCTGGGGGCCGCCCGTGCGCATTTTCGCACCGCCGGAGATCACCGTCATTGACCTGATCGGCAAAAAACAATAAGGATGAATGCCGGAGAAATAAAAACGCGGTCTGCCCGTAAGCATGACCGCGCTCATGTTGCTGATTGATATGTTGTTTATTCCTTCATGGCATTGACTTTTCTGGTCAATCGGGAAATTTTGCGGGAGGCGTTTTTCTTGTGGATCAGGCCCTTGGAAGCGGCTTTCGCCACCGCAGGAGCCGTTATTTTCAATGCTTTTTCCGAGTTTTCTCTGTTTTTGCTTTCCACAGCCGCGATCACTGCTTTTACCTTGGTCTTGATCGCAGACTTGGCTGCGATATTACGCACGCGGCGGGCCTTGGCCTGACGATCGCGTTTTTCTGCTGATTTGTGTGTTGCCAAAAGGTTCTCCTCCTGAACTTCTTTTTTTATAAGGTGGAGCTGTTTAACGCAATTATTTCAGGCTGTCAAGCGCAATTTTGGGAAGAGGCCCGAGAAGCCGGGAACGCTTCCATACGTTCCCGGCTCACACCGGTAATTTAACCCCTTCGCCTGACCAAGCACCGGCACCAGACCATCAGATTCTCGATCACCGCCGCAACGCCAAGACCGCAGCAGCAGGAGCTGAAACAGCCGTACTTGCCGCCCTTCTTCATCAGTTCGCGCATGGTGAAGATACAGATGCAGGCGCCGGACGCGCCGTTAGGATGGTCGATGGAAATTGTGCAGCGTTTTCCCCCTCCTTGCCCACAACTCCCTCTCTTCATCTTTTAGTGTTGACGTCCTCGTAAAAAATCAATTTCGCACTCTTTTCGTCTTACCGGCGAAAGCCGGTATCCAGTAATTACAGTTGGTTATGGACCCCGGCCTTCGCCGGGGTGACGGTTTGGGTTACTTTTTACGAGTTCATCAGTGTTGAAAAGCGATAAAAAACGCCCTTCAGAAAACCGTGTATATCTTCTTTCGGGGCGCTTCGCGCCCAGTGATGACATCATTTTCTTTTATCTTTTTCTTCAGCCTGTTTTATATCTCCCAGGCCGCTTTCGCCCCCTCCGTCGTCGCTTCGATGATCCTTCGCGGCGCGGAAGCGTCGCCTACGACAAAATGACGGATGCCGTGTTTCGAAAGCATTTCCTTAAGCGACGTGCGGGGCGTAACACCGATGGCCACAATCACCTGCGCAACCGGTTCCAATCTCTTTTCTTCTCCCCCGACTTCAACCGTCACCGCGTTTTCTTCTATTTTTTTCACCCGGGCGCCCAGCATCAGGGCAATTCCGGCTGCCCGAAGGCGCTTGTGCAGCATGTAGCCGTGCGCGGCCAGCGCCAGAACGGGGGAAGCGGGCAGCATCTCCACGATCGTGATATTCCGCACGCCTTTCTCCAGCAGAAAATCGGCTGTTTCCATGCCCACCAGCCCGCCGCCGATGACCACCACCGGCTCTTTCGGCACCACGGTCCCGTCCAGAATCTGCCAGGCGTCACAAACCACGGGTGCGTCAATGCCTTCAGCCGGGCAATCGGCTTTGCCGGCGCCGATCGCCAGAATGACGGCGTCCGGTTTGCCCGCTTCAATCATCGCCTCGGTAACTTCGACGCCGGTTTGGATATCCACGCCTTGCCTCTGGCACCTGGCCGTGAGGGTCCTGATGTACCGGCCATAAACCTCTTTGTGGGGCGCTTTG
Organism: Smithella sp.; assembly: GCA_012510495.1. GTDB lineage: Bacteria > Desulfobacterota > Syntrophia > Syntrophales > Smithellaceae > UBA8904. Next base: position 20,327 of record JAAZHX010000247.1, on the reverse strand, counting down.
GCGGCATAGCGGACATTTCCGCCCGTCTGGTTTTCCTGCTCAAAGAGGGTTACCTGATGACCGAGGCGCGCGGCCTCGTGAGCGGCGGTCAGTCCAGCCGGCCCGCCGCCGACCACCCAGACCTTGCGGAGAACAGACGCCGGACCAGCCGGATACATCAGTTCCTGACCGGTTTGCGGATTGATGGCGCAGCGAATCGGCAGCGCTTCCAGAGAAAGACGCTCAATGCACCCCTGATTGCAGGCCAGGCATTCCAGCGTGTCCTCGGGATGACCGGCCAGAGCGTTTTTGAGGAAATCCGGGTCGGCCAGATGCTGACGCGCCACAGCGATCATGTCCGCATCGCCGCGGGCGATGACTTCATCCATAAAGTAAGGATCAGTGTAGCGCCCGACGGAAATCACCGGAACGCCCGCCGCCTCTTTCACCCTGCGCGACAGATGGGACTTGAAGCCGGGGGTGTATTCAACCGGCGCGCTCGGGTTCGGGGTGTCGATGTTCACGGCCGGGGAGCCGTGCGTGCCGAAGGAAACATTGATGAGGTCCGCGCCGGCCGTCACCAGATCGGGAATGATGGTCTCCATGTCGGAGATCGTGTAGCCGTCCCTGATGCACTCTTCGCCGGAGATCCGGATGGAAACGGGAAAATCCGTGCCGACCTGACGGCGGACTTCCCTGAGGCATTCGATCATAAAGCGGGCCCGTCCGCGAAAATCGCCTCCGTACTGATCCTTGCGCTGATTGCTGAGCGCCGAAAGAAACTGCATGAGAAGATAACCGTGTGCGCCATGAAGCTCGACGGCGTCAAATCCCGCCTTGCGGGCCCGCAGGGCAGCGCTGCCGAAAGCAACAATGGTTTCCTCGACCTCGGCAAGCGTCATCTCGCGAGGCGTTCCGAGAAAACCGAAGATATAACTGGGGATGGCCGAAGGCGCGAGAGCCTTGTTTTTCTTCTGCAGCAGGTAGTTCTCGCGGCCCGTATGATGAAGCTGCATGGCGATTTTGCTTCCCTGGGCATGCACCACATCGGCAAGCTTGCTCAGGCCGGGAATAAACTTGTCATCCCAGACGCCGATGCATCGCGGGGAGGCGGATCCCAGCGGATGCACCTCCGTGATCTCGGTGATGATGAGTCCGGCGCCGCTTTCCGCCCTTCGTTTGATATAGGCCAGGTTCGCTTCGCTGACGGTGCTGTCGGCATTGCCGAGCGCCGTTCCCATCGGCGGCAGGACCAGGCGGTTCGGAATTTTCAGGGAGCGAACTTTGATGGGCGACAACAAATGCTCAAGGGTTTTCATAAACGATCTCCTTTGCCGAAATATTCGCCGCTTTTACGGGTTTGGAGAACGGCGCACCAAAAAGCGCCGGTCGCCGGAAAAGCGTCCGGCGTTTGTTTACAAATGCGCGCCCAAAAGCAGACCACCGTCGATAATGATCTCCGCGCCCGTGGTATAGCTCGATGCGTCGGATGCCAGATAAATCGCCGCTCCGGCGATTTCGTCCGGTTCACCGATCCGGCAGGTGGGCAGGTGCTTGCACAATTCCTCTTTCTGCCTGGCTGCTTCCTCCGGGGGAAGATGGACCCAGTGTGAATTCATCATCTTGGTGCTGATCGGACCGGGCAGAATCGTGTTGACCATGATGTTGTCACGGACCAGTTCCATGGCAAACGCGCGCGTGATCTGGCGGACGCCGGCCTTGGAGGTCGAATACACGCTGACAAACGGCTCCGGATTGACGCCGTCAATCGAGGCCACATTGATGATCTTGCCGCCGCCCTGATTTTTCATGATTTTCGCGCAAGCCTGGCTCATGAAGTAAACGGCTTTAAGATTCAGATTCATGATGGTATCCCAGAGGCGTTCGTCGGAATCCAGCACGGAAGCCATGGCAGGGCTGGCGCCGGCATTGTTGACCAGAATATCGATCCTGCCGAACTTCTGAACCACTGCGTCCACCACACGCTGGATTTCGTCGAGCCTGCCCAGGTGAGCGGGAACCACCATCGTTTCGCAGCCCACTTCATCCATCGCACAGGCGGTCGCCTCGAGATCCTTCTCTTTACGGCTGGTGATGGCAACCTTTGCGCCTGCCTTGGCAAAACCGTAAGCGATTCCCTGGCCGATGCCGCGACCGCCGCCGGTGACGAGCGCAACTTTATCCTTCAATAAAAATTGATTCAGATCAAACATAACTTCCTTCTCCTAAAGTTGTTGTGATGATTGCAAAGCCAACCCACCGTATCCGCCGGTCTGAATGACGGGCGGATACGATGATTTTTTTACGAAACTTTTTTGACCGACAACTGCATTTACTTATCGATCGGCTTGTTGATGAAGTTGATTTTGGCCAACGCTTCGCGGTCGCCGCCGCTCATGCCGGCGATGTATTTCACCAGCTTCTTGCGGGATTCAATATCATACTGCGTCGTGATGGCAATCTGCTCCATAATGGGGGAGCCGCCGCCGTGGTAGTTGCCGACATTGGCAATGCCGCCGGTGGCCGAACACATCGCATCGCCGAGATAGCGCCAGAACTGCGCCTGATCCTCAGCGGACATTTTCGGATTGCGCTTGGTGTATTTTAAAAGCGCTTCACCGGTGGCCGGATTAGTGAAATCTTTCTCGTGCGGGAATGTCGCAACGACGCCGCCCGCGATATCGCACAGAATCTCCGCCTCGCGCCAGACCGCCTCGCCCGACAGACAGCGTCCCACGTTGCAGTAAATGGAATGAGGAATGTAGGATCCGGGACCAAACGGAACAAAACCCATCCCGGGGATATAGACTTCCGGTTTGCCCAGATCGGAGGCGGTATAACCGGCCGCATAGCCCAGCTCGATCGTCATGATCAGTTCGGACAGCTTCTCGCGGACATGGGGCTGCTTGTGGATGTTGTTCACTTCGGCGGCCAGCGCCGCGGCGCCCAGGATAACATCGCCGATGGCGGGCTTACAGCCCGAATAGGAATGACGGTGGAACAGAGCAAAGAGCAGCGCCAGGATCCCGCCGTGCAGATTCTCACCGGCCAGGAAAACTCTCTCCCAGGGCACGAAACAGTCCTCAAAAAGCAGATAGGAATCGGTCAGCCCCGGCGTGAATCCCCGTTTAAAATGTTCACGCTGGCGGTAATTATGAATGGTCACCACCTGCTTCATGCCGTCATAGTCCGCGGGCACGGCAAACGCCACCGCGTAGTCCTTGTCTTCGGGACGAAGCGCGCGGGTGGGAATGACCAGCACTTCATCGGAAACGGAAGCTTCCGAAATATGCAGCTTGCAGCCCTCCACGACGATGCCGTCCTTGGTTCTTTCCTTAATGCGGACGTAGGCGCTTGGATCGTGCTGTTCGGCGGGGCGCAGCAGGCGGTCGCCTTTGGTATCCGTCTGGGCGCAGGCGGCAATCATATCTTCCTTCTGGAAGCGGGTCAGCCATTTCTTGAAATTATCGTGGTAGTTCGTTTCGCCCGGCTTCACCTTGTCCGCCTCGAACGATACGTTGTAAATGGCGTTGGTGCCGTCAATGCCCATGCAGCGCTGAATGCAGCCGCCTACCTTCTGGCAGAGCATGCGGGTCATGTCCTGCTTGCAGTGCAGGTCAACCGTGTTCTGGTGAATATGCGTGAAACGGTTGATCTTCTCTCCGGTCAGGTGAGACGTGGCGGTCATCAGCTCTTCGTTCTCCGGTTTGGCCGCCTCGTCATAGGTCGTGCCCATCACATTGATGCAGTCGCTCTGCAGCTCGTCCGTCCGATCAATCAATTGTCCGTCATAATAGATATTGCGTTTCATTTTCGACAGCGCGTTAATAAAATCCTGCTTGGTTCTCATAGGAAATACCCCCTTCTTTCATAGATGTTGTTTAGTTTTTTCCTTCGTTGTCCGGGCGGCGTCCGCGCTCCGGGCCGGAGATTGTAACATCGGATCATTTTGTAGAATCTGTTCCAGGACACGCGCGTCCTCCAGATTCAAACGCAGCGTGAGTCCCTGCTGTTCTTTTCTTGCCCGGATACCGCTCAAAACGATTTCCAGAAACGGATCCAGCATCTCCATAATGGTTTTGTCGCGTTTGGGCATTCCCTGCATATGCCAGTGGATGAACAGATGTTCGATAGTGCCCATCAGCATTGAACGAATCAGGTAGGCGTCGGCGTCGGAGCGGAATGTTCCGTCGGCGATGCCTTCGCGGATGCATTCGAGCAGGCGGTGGGCGGAACGGCGGATGGCCGCATGCGCGGCGGTCTGTCGGAAACGCTTGCTGGACATTAACTGCAGCAGCACCAGCGCGGAATAGTGTGGATTGCTCTCGTAGAGCTGAATATAGCTGAACAGGATGGCGCGCATCCGGCCTTCCGCATCCTTGATGTAAGGAAGGACGGCTTCAGAATCTTCATTGGCATCATTGGAGATTTTTTCGGGTATGGCAAACAGCAGATCCTCCTTGGTGCCGAAATATTCATAAATCGTGGCCTCGGAAACACCCGCCTTTTTACTGATTTCGGATATCGTCGCCTCCTGAAAACTCTTTTCCGCAAAAATGCGCAAAGCCGTATCCATTATTCGGTCCTTACGAGTTTTGGGTCGTGCACGATCAGCCATAAGATCTCCTTCTTCCGATTGGACTAAACACTAGTTTATTATAGTCCTACTGTCAAGTATTATTTTATTTCATAGTCTAACTATGATTTTTTAAGATAATCCATAGTTTATGGCTTGATTATGGGATTATCCGCCGGTTTTTACTAAACATAAGAGGAAACGGGCCGGCAGAGAGTCCTGTCCCGGTCGAAGCGGAGATGGTCGTGTGCCGTTGCCGGCAAAGGGATTAAAGAATCTGTGCGGCATCGCGCCGACGGAAACGGTGCGCGCCTGACGATGAGCCACGGAGACGCGTCCGCTCGACAACCAACCGCCTTGCCGCAAGTGGCCGCTACTTCTTCCTCGCCGCCAGCTTCGCCTGCAGCGCGTCGATGCGCTGGTGGTTGTCTTCCGATCCGATGTAGGTCCTGAAGAGCCCTTCCTGAATCCGCATCGCACCGTCGAGGTCTTCGTTGAGCCCTTTATGGGAAAGAGCTTTGGTTTCCCTGAGGCAGCCCCGGTCATGCGTTGCCATTTCGCTTATTCTGGCCCCGACCGCCCCGGCCAGCTCCGTTTCCGGCATTTCCCGGAAATCCAGAGTCTTGCCCGCAATCACGATCCAGTTCCGCGCAAGATCGGTGATCTCCGGTTTGTTCACACAGGCGGACGGACAGCCGCACATCAAAATGCCTGCTCCGAAAGGCGCATGCGACGCATCCGTTGTCAGCCTGCAGCCTGCCCCGAGCGAATTTTCAATGGCTTTGATGATCCGCACCCTGTCGATCTGACAGTTGCAACCGCCGCAGTATCGAACGAAAATATCCAAGCGTATCGGACTCCGAATTTTAACCGGGCTCAGCCGGCGGACAGGACTTGATGAAATCGCCGATCTGTTTCTTGCTCAGGCCCACCCCGGGACTGCCGTCGAGGCGTTTGACGATGCGGCCTTTTTCAAACAGAATCAATGTCGGGAAAATATCGATATTGTATGCATCCGCGGCGAGTTCCTCATCATCGGCCGCCAGGAGCAGACGCCGTTTCTCTTTCCGCGCCAGTTTTTCAAACTCCGGCAGGGCTTGCCGGCAGAAAGGGCACCAGGTAGCATACACCAGCGCAATGACTCTGTCGCTCGCCCCAAGAGCCTGCCTCAAATCATGAAGGTTGTCCACCGCCGCACAGGATTCGTTGTCCATGGGCTTCTCCCCTCCTGATGCAAGAAACGAACAAAACCGATTCAGACCGTCTCTTATTTTTTTAACGGTGTTCCTGCAAAGAATCTCTCCTGCAGTCGGTGCATGCCCTGAATCCACCGGCCATAATCCGCCGCCTTGCGCTGGATGTAGGTTTTGACTTCCTTGTGCGGCAGAATCAGAAATTCATCGGCGGCGAAAGATTCCATAACGGCGTCCGCCAGCTGTTCCGGCTTCATCAGACCATCCACCCCCGCCACGCCGCCGCCTTCATGCCCGCGTGTCATCTCCGATTCGACCGCCTGCGGGCACAGCGCAAACACCCGGATGCCCTGGCCGCCGTACGTAATGGCCAGATTTTCCGCCATGTCCACCGCTGCGTGCTTGGTGACGGAGTAAGGCAGAGAACCAATCTGGCTTAGGAGCCCGGCCGCGGAGGCCGTGATCATGATCGCCCCGCCGCCGCGCCGAATCATTCCGGGAATGACCGCCCGCGCCACGAAGACGTGCGCAAGAACATTAATCTCCCAGATGCGCTGCCAGGTTTCGTTATCCACTTCGTAACCGCCGATGGCGATGATGCCGGCGTTGGAGCAGAAAAGGCCAACGTCGCCAAACTTGTCTTCCGTGAATTTCACCAGACCGGCGATATCCGCTTCTTTGCGCACATCGCAGACAAACGTCTCGCCCCCCACTTCGGCGGCGACGGCCTTCGCGCCCGCCTCATTGATGTCGGCCGCAACAATGACCCTTGCGCCTTCTTTTGCAAACCGCTGACACAGACCCCGGCCGATACCGGAAGCCGCCCCTGTTACAATGATGGATTTCCCTTTGATATCCATCTCTCCTCACTTGCGTTTCCCATCCATCCGTTAATCGTTTATGAGCCGGCCAGTTCTCTGGAGCGCCGCGCGGCCGCCTCCACAGCGCCCGTCAGCGTCGCGCGTATTTTTCCTTCTTCCAGCACCCGCAAACCCGCGGCGGTGGTTCCGCCGGGAGAGGTCACCATATTTTTCAACCGGGCGGGGTGCTGGTTCTCCTGAAGACACAGACGGGCCGCGCCCAGCATGGTTTGCGCGGCCAGTTTTTCGGCCAGATCCCGGCCAAGGCCCAGTTGAACGCCGGCATCCGCCAAGGCTTCGATGATCACAAAGCAGTAGGCCGGGCCGCTGCCGCTGAGTCCCGTCACGGCATCCATGAGTTTCTCCTCCACTTCCACGGCCAGGCCGACGGCGCCCAGCATCGCCAGGGCGTAGCGCACGTCATCGGGACGGGCAAAACGCCCCCTCGCCACAGCCGCGGCGCCTTCACCCGCCAGCGCGGCGACGTTGGGCATCACGCGCAAGACGCGCGGTTTTCCGGTCAGCAGGTGTTCGATGGAATCCGTCGTCACGCCGGCGGCGATCGAAATGAACAGCTTCGATAAATTCGAAGCCTGGCGAATCTCTTTGAGGAGGTCCGGGAAATTCTGCGGTTTGACGGCCAGAACAATAATATCGGCCTCCTTCACGGCCTCGCGGTTGTCCTCGGTGACCCGCAGCTTCAGGGAAGAACGGAGTTCGCGAAGCCTTGCCGGATCAACGTCCGCCACAGTGATATTCCGCGGGGAAAGGATCTTCCGGGAAACCATCCCCTGCGCCAGAATGCCGCCCATCTTTCCCCCACCGATAATCGCAACTTTCTTGCCTGTAAACATCGTCATGTCCTCCGGATGGCAAATACATGCCCTTTTTCCCGGCATCCTGTCAACACAATATTGAAGATTGTATAAAATCCCGCTTTTGTGGTAGTCACGGGCACGAGAGGATAGAAATTCATGCTGAAATATTTCAAGGTAAGAGAAAACCGTATCGCCTGCTGGGTCAATCCGGATGATTTTGGCGCTCATGCGCAAAGCCTTGTTTTTCTTCACGGCTCCGGCGGCAACTCCGGCGCCTGGATCGAACAGTATTCGATTCTGCGCAAAGCGTATAACATCGCGGCTATCGATCTTCCGGGGCACGGACAATCGGAAGGAAGCGGAGAGCGCGATATTTCCGCCTATGTCCTTCGATTAAAAGAAATCCTTGATGTTTTGAAGCTTGCGCGCCCGGTACTGGTCGGCCATTCGCTGGGCGCGGCCATCGCGCTTGGCTTTGCCGTGCAATATCCGCGGGCGATAAGCGGCATCGTGGCCGCGGGCGGAGGCGTGACCATGCCGGTCAATCCCGACATCCTTAACGGGTTTGCCGGACAGCCGGATTTGATCCTGGATTTAATGTGCAAATTCTCCATCGCCAAAGAAAACCGCCCGAAATTGTATAACCCGCTGCGCCAAAGTCTGGGACAGGCCAGCGTTGATGTGGTGGCGGGCGACATGCTGGCGTGCAGCAAGTTTGATCTGACGGGAGAGTTGCCAAACATCCGCGTGCCGGTGCTGGCACTTTGCGGCGTGGAAGACAAGATGACGCCGCCCGCTTCTTCCGAAAAGATCGCCGGGGGCATTGCCGGGGCAAAATGCGTCCTGATCGAAGGAGCGGGACACATGTCCATGCTGGAAAGACCCGGGGCGTTCAATGACGCCCTGACTGCTTTCTGCCGGGAAATCGGCTCGGATCCCCGTCCCTGAACAGCGTCGTCCGGCTGCCGGTTTGATGGATGCCTTGCAGGAATCGCCGGCAGGAAAACTCTCACGAAAAGCCCCGTCTCTTTGACACAACCTCCCTGCGGGGAGCAAAAGATCCATCGGTGAGGCAGCTATGTTTGCATTGAGCAATTTCATCATCGCGCTGGCAAAAGTCATTGATATTGTTCTGACAGTCTATCTGTGGATCATCGTCGCCCGCGCGCTCATCTCCTGGGTAAACCCCGATCCCTACAACAAGATTGTCATTTTTTTGTACCGCGTCACCGAACCGGTGCTGGGACCGATTCGGCGAATAATTCCCCGGCACAGCCTGCCGATTGATTTTTCTCCGCTGATCGCTTTGCTGATCATCATCTTTCTGCAGTACTTCCTGGTCCAGACCATGATCCAGGTGGCGCACAGCTTTTAAGAAAGGCAAACGCTTTGACCGACACGCTCCTCATCCGGGAAACCAAAAACGGCTTATCCTTCGATATTTCCGTCAATCCACACGCATCGCGGGCTCAAATCGCCGGCATTGCCGAAGGCCTGCTGAAAGTGAAGGTCACCGCGCCGCCGGTGGAAGGGGCGGCCAACGACGCCTGCATCGAACTGCTGGCCAAAAAACTGGGGCTTAAGAAAAGCCGGATGAAAATTTCCGCGGGGGCCAGAGGACGCAGGAAGACGATCCTGCTGGACGACATCAGCCGGACGGAACTGGAGCAAAAACTCCGTCAACTGGACCTCCGTCCTGAATTATGAAACCATCCATAACGCTTAAATCGGCTTGAAGAAATGGACGATCCGATAGAAAAATCAGAAAACACAAAAGTCGCCAAAGCCGCCGGAATCGTGGGCGCCGCGACAATGGTCAGCCGTGTTCTCGGTGTGGCCCGGGACATGGTCATCGCCGCTTTTTTCGGAGCGAGCTGGGCAACGGACGCCTTCTGGGTGGCGTTTCGCATTCCCAATATGCTCCGGCGCCTGCTGGGCGAAGGCTCTCTCACGGTTTCCTTCGTTCCGGTGTTTACCGAGCACCTGCAGAAGAAAACCAAGCCGGAAGCGCTGGAGCTGGCCGACAATGCCTTTACGATCCTTTCCGTGATCCTGGCCGCGGTCTCCGTGCTGGGCATTGCGCTCTCGCCCGTGATTGTCGGACTGATTGCCCCGGGCTTCATGGCCAATCCCGAGCAATACCGGCTAGCGGTTTTTCTGAACCGCCTGATGTTTCCCTACATCTTTTTTATCGCGCTGGTCGCCCTGTGCATGGGGATTTTGAATTCTTTCCGGCATTTCACCTCGCCGGCCCTGTCCCCGGTCATGCTCAACATCGCCATGATCACGGCCGCCCTTGTTCTGCATGACGCGTTTGACCAGCCGATCACGGCGCTGGCCGTAGGCGTCCTGGCGGGCGGCGTTCTGCAGTTGGCCATGCAGTGGCCCGCGCTCAGAAAATTCGGCGTGTCGTTTCATTTCCGATTCAATCTCAACCACCCGGGCATCCGGCAAATCGGCGCTCTGATGCTTCCGGCCATCCTCGGCGCGGGCGTGGGCACGATCAATGTCTTTGTGGGAACGGTGCTGGCTTCCCTGCTGCCGAGCGGTTCGGTCACGTATCTGTTTTACGCCGACCGGATCATGGAGTTCCCGCTGGGGATTTTCGCCATTGCCATCGGAACGGCGGCGCTGCCCAGTTTTTCCGCGCATGCCGCCGCGGGGAAAACCGAAGAGCTGAAATCCAGCATTTCCTTTTCCCTGCGTCTGATGCTTTTTCTGACTATCCCCTCGATGCTCGCCCTGATGGCGCTGCATCTGCCCATTATCTCCGTGCTGTTTCAGCGCGGCGCATTTGACGCCCAGGCGGCCGTCTATACCGGCCAGGCGCTGTTCTGCTACGCGCTGGGGCTCTGGGCTTATTCGGTTCTGCGCGTCTTCATTTCCGCTTTTTATTCCCTAAAGGATTCCAAATGGCCTCTGAAGGCGGGCATCATTACGCTGGTCGTCAACGTAGTTTTTAGCCTGACGCTGATGTACCCGCTCCGGCACAACGGCATCGCGCTGGCCGGCTCCATTTCCGCCGCCGTCAATGTCGGCGTCCTGGCGTTTGTGCTGAGAAACAAAATCGGACCTTATCTGGACCGCGCGTTTTACACCTCTGTTTTCAAAATCATCGCCTCATCCGCCGCGATGCTGGCCGCCATAGGACTCGTGGAATATGGACTGCCCTGGAACACGTCCTCGGGCTTTCGGGAACGACTGATCTATCTCTCCTTTGCCGTTGTGGCCGGGGCCGTCGCGTACTTGGTGTGCGCTTACCTTCTCAAAAGCCCGGAAATGCGCGCCTTTTTGAGAATGGTTCAAAAAAGACTGACCTCCTCCGGCCATTGATCCCGCCCGATAAAACCATTGACTTCAATAGTTCAAAGTGATAGGGAAACCCGTCTTTGGTGGGATTCGTCAGCCGGGGACCCGAAGGTAAACTATGTTGGATATTAAGTACTTGAGACAGAATTTGGAGACCGTTCGCCGGAAAATGAGCGAACGGGGGCAAAACATTGACTTTGACCGCTTTGTCAGCCTGGATGCGAAAAGACGGGACATCCTGCAGGCGGTGGAAACCCTGCGCAACGAGCGCAACAGCGTGTCCAAACAGGTCGGCGAGCTGAAAAAGAAGAAAGAGGACGCTTCCGCCCTGATTGCCCAAATGGGCGACGTCTCGGCCAAAATCAAGGAATACGACGAAACCCTGCGCGTCACGGAAGAGGAGCTCAACGCCTTTGTCATGATCGTGCCGAACATCCAGCACGAATCCGTGCCGCAAGGCAGCGGACCCGAAGATAACACCGTGGTGCGGTCCTGGGGCGAAAAGCCGTCTTTCCGCTTTACGCCGAAGCAGCACTTTGAACTCGGAGAAAACCTGAACATTCTGGACTTCGCGCGCGGCGCGAAAATCACCGGGGCAAGATTCACGCTTTATCGCGGGGCAGGCGCCCAGCTGGAGCGGGCAATCACCAACTTCATGCTGGATCTGCATACGGCGAACCACGGCTACACGGAGGTGTTTACACCCTTCATGGTCAACGCCGAAAGCATGACCGGGACCGGCCAGCTGCCCAAGTTCAAGGAAGACCTTTTTAAAATTGAAGGGATGGACTATTACCTGATTCCGACGGCAGAGGTGCCTGTCACGAACGTTTACCGGGATGAAATTCTGGAAGAGGAAAAACTGCCGATCTATCTGGTGGCCTATTCGGCCTGCTTCCGCGCAGAAGCCGGCTCCTACGGAAAGGACACGCGGGGGCTGATCCGCCAGCACCAGTTCAACAAGGTGGAGATGGTCAAATTTTCCAAACCGGAGGCGTCCTACGATGAGCTGGAAAAGCTGACCATCAACGCGGAAGAAGTCCTTAAAAGGCTCGGCGTTCCTTATCGAACCGTTTGTCTGTGCACGGCGGATCTGGGCTTCTCTTCAGCCAAAACCTACGACGTGGAAGCCTGGATGCCCGGTCAGGACACATACCGGGAAATTTCCTCGTGCAGCAACTTTGAGGATTTCCAGGCCAGACGGGCGGCAATCCGCTTCCGCCGGAAAGACAGCGGCAAGGTGGAATTCGTGCATACCCTGAACGGCTCCGGACTGGCCGTGGGCCGCACGGTGGTCGCGGTTCTGGAAAATTATCAGCAGGCCGACGGAAGCGTCGTCATCCCGGAGGCGCTGCGCCCTTATATGAGAGGTCTGGAGCGGATCACGCCGTAAGGCCGGAAGGATAACCGGAAAAACATCATGATGGAGGGATGGCCGAGTGGTCTATGGCGGCGGTCTTGAAAACCGTTGACCGAAAGGTTCGCGGGTTCGAATCCTGCTCCCTCCGCCAGATCAAACAGTTCGTCTTGCTTTTCGAGGCGTCCTGTTTTAAACATACAGGCCTGAAAAAATCAGCGGAGAGATGGCTGAGTGGCCGAAAGCGATCGCCTGCTAAGCGATTGTACGCCCTTCAAAGGTGTACCGCGGGTTCAAATCCCGCTCTCTCCGCCATTTTTTATTCATAAATTCAGGTAATTATCCGGTATTATCCCCCTGTCCGGCGTTTCCTTTTTTTCACTCTCCGGCTTTAAGCACTCCAGATTTGACTATAAGCGCAGACAGCATTAGATTACAGCCAGCAAGAAACTGCGACGCGAGTATTGAGTCCATTCTGCTGGATGTTAACTGTAGAAAGGAGCCACAGAGTCTTCGTGGTGATGGCCACCAGCAATAGACCAAGTGTAAAACGAATGACTCCAGAAAAAGACAAGACGGCGTTCGCGGTTCTTGTTTTTTATTCCCCGCCCGGATCGAATCCCCGCCCCGTTTTGGTTTTTTCGGATGGAAACCATCAAACACTGCTCGTGCGGCGCCGCCCAGACATCGGTGTCGCCGTTCCTCGGTGCTGCGTCCGGTGATTCTCACTGGAACACGCTGGCAGGCGATGTATCTGGCTTTTGAAACGGCCAAGAAAACATTTCCAGGCGAAAAATGCGAAAAGGACGATGAGGAAGGCGTGATCAAAGTCCACCGGAATTCCTTTTTTCACGGCAACACGCCGATGACCATCCGTTTCCAGCGGATCAACGACAACAACTGGTTCGTAAACGTGGTTTCTGAAGGGGTCGGACTGAATCAGTCCTGGAACGGAACGCGGTAAAGACGAAAGGCGGAATGACCGAAGACTGCTTTCGGGCCTGAGCGACGGGGCCCGTCAGACGTTGAAGCGGAAGGTGATAATGTCGCCGTCGGCAACAACGTATTCCTTGCCTTCCAGACGCAGACGGCCGGCGGATTTCACCTGCGTTTGCGAGCCGTCGTGCGCCATGAAATCCTCAAAGGACATGACTTCGGCTTTGATGAAACCGCGTTCGAAATCATTGTGGATGGCGCCCGCGGCCCTGGGAGCTTTGGTGTTTTGCGGAATGACCCAGGCCTTGACTTCGTCGTCGCCGACCGTGAAAAAAGAAATGCGGCCCAGCAGCGTAAAAGCGGCGCGGATGATCCGGCCGAAGGCGGCCTCCGCGATGCCCATCGAGGCCAGAAACTCTTTCTGATCGGCCGCGTCCAAGCCGGCGAGTTCCGCCTCGACCTTGCAGCAGATGCCCATCACCGGGCAGGCAAGATGGGCGGCTTCGGCAAATTCATCGGCAAATGCCGGGTTGTCTTCGGCCACGTTGACCACGACCAGTTCCGGCTTGATCGTCCAGAAGGAAAAACTTTTGAGCGTAAAGACTTCCTGCGCGGTGAGTCCCGCTCCGCGCAACGGCTTTCCCGCCTCCAGACAATCCTTCAACCGGGGCAAAAGCTCGTTTTGCGCCGCTTCCTGCGACGGGATGGCTTTTTTGGGCGTCTTGGCCAGACGCTCGAGCTTTTTTTCGATGATGATGAGATCGGAGAGAATCAGCTCGTCTTCGAGCTTGCGGTAGGCGTCAAGCGCCAGGGGAATATCCGGCAGGGAAAAACCGTCTACCACGTGCAGGATGCCGTCGGCGCCGCTCAGATTCTGCCGGATCGCATCCCAGGGATGCTCGCCCACCGCGTGGACATCGACGAAAGGAACCCTGGCCGGAGAGACTTTGGCGGGTTTGTAGATTTCGACAAGCCGGTCAAAGCGCTCGTCCGGCACGGAAGCCTGGCCGCGCACAACCGTTTCGGTGTGTGACGGGCCTACTTTCACGCCGGTCATGATTTCAAACAGGGTGCTCTTCCCGCTCTGGGGAAGCCCCAGAATGCCCATTTCCATTTAAGTAAACTCTTTCTCGATCCGCTCCATCGCCTCTTTCAGCCGGTCGTCCGGCACGGTAAGGGAAATACGGATAAAACCTTCGCCGTACTGTCCGTAGGCCGTCCCGGCCGCCACCACGACGGCGGTTTTGTCAAACAGGCGGTTGGTGAATTCCAGCGACGTCATACCTTTCGGCGCGGGCGCCCACAGATAAAACGTGCCGCGCGGCGGCTGAAAATCAATGCCGATCTTTTGGAGCGTTTTCAAAACCAGCTCCCGGCGGCGTCCGTAAATGGAGAGCATCTCTTCGATGAAACCCGTTTCGCCGGTGAGCGCCTGAATCGCCGCAAACTGCACGGCGTTGAAGATGCCGGAATCCGTGTTTTCCTTGACTTTGCTGATCCCCGCGATCAGATCGGGATTGCCGCAGGCCATGCCGATCCGCCAGCCGCACATATTAAACGGCTTGGAAAAAGAATTCAGCTCGATGCCGACGTCTTTGGCGCCCGGTGCCTGAAGGAAACTGATGCGCTCCTGTCCGTCGAAAACGATTTCACTGTAGGGGTTGTCGTAGCAGACGGCAATGTCGTATTGGCGCGCGAACGCCACCAGCTTGTTTAAAAACCCCATCGTGGCGCAGGCGCCCGTCGGATTGTTGGGATAGTTCAAAAACATCGCCGATGCTTTTTTCGCCACATCCGACGGAATATCTTCCAGCACCGGAAGATAGTCGTTTTGCGCCAGGATGGGCACGTTGCAGGGAACACCTTCCCCCATCAGGATGCTGGCGCGGTAAGCCGGATAGCCGGGATCGGTCATCAGCACGATGTCGCCGGGATTCACGCGCGCCAGAATAAAGTGGTGGCATCCCTCTTTGGAGCCGATGAGGCCCAAAATTTCATTTTCGGGATGGAGCTCCACACTGTATCGCCGGGCATACCAGCGGGCGATTTCCCTGCGCAGTGCGAGCATGCCTTTTTCCTCGTCGGTGGGATAACGGTGGTTTTGTGGGTCGCGAGCCGTCCGGCACAGTTCGTCGATGATGGAAGCAGGGGTCGCTTCCACAGGATCGCCGATCGCCAGAGAAATGACGTCCACACCGTCGGATTTCGCCTGATTGATTTTTTTTCGAAGCTCCATAAATAAATAGGGGGGGATTTTCTGTAGCCGTCGGGCCGTTTCCACGATGCGTCTTCCTTCCTGATCAGAGGTTATCGATATGCGTCTTCAAAAAGCGTTCCTTGATAGACTATTTTCACTTTCCCTTCAAGGTATATTTCCGAAAAAGTCCCGTCCTGACGGGAAAAATACACGCGCAGGGTTTCGCCGCTCTGCACGGCCACATCCACCGGCGAATCCACAAAACGGCGTCCGGCGGCGGCCAGGACGGAAGCGACCACGCCGGTGCCGCAGGCCAGAGTTTCGTCCTCGACGCCGCGCTCGTACGTCCGAATCCGCATTTTATGTCGGTTGATCACCAGCGCAAAATTCGCATTGGCCCCTTCGGGCTGAAAAACCTCATGATGGCGAATTTCTTTTCCGGTCGCCGCCACATCGCACGCCTCGGCGGACGCGACGAAACAGACGGCGTGGGGCACACCCGTGTCGATGCAGTCCAGGTCGCACTCGCCCCCCGACAGATGAATCCGGATGTCCTGCCGCAGGGGAGAGGGGTCGGTCAGCCGGACTTTCACGATGTCGCCCGCCACCTCCGCGTTGATGATGCCGGCTTGCGTTTCAAAAGACAGGGTGGACCCGGCAATGCCGTTTTCAAAGGCAAGGCGCGCCACGCAGCGGGCCGCGTTGCCGCACATGGCCGCCGCGGAGCCGTCGGAATTGAAAAACCGCCATCGGAAATCGGCGGTTGAAGACGGCTCGACGAGCAGCAGGCCGTCCGCGCCGACCGATACTTTTCTTCGACACACCCTGCGTGCAAATTCCGGCAAGTCGCCGACGTTCAGCGATAAATTTCGGTTGTCGATGATGATAAAATCATTACCGCTGCCGCTAACTTTCCAAAAGACAATTCTCTTGTCGTTCACTTACGCCCATTCCTTCCTGGATCATCCTGCGGGGGGGTCGCGCCGCGTCACTTCATCGTCCGGATGCGAACGTCGATGTCTTTCTGATCCTGAAGCAGGGCGAGCAGCTTCGTCGTATCCGTCTCGCCCTGATGATAGGGATACAGGATTTTCGGATGAAACATCTGTGCGGCATCGGCCACCATCTCCGGTGTCATGGTATAAGGCAGATTCATCGGCAAAAAGGCAACGTCGATGTTCTGAAGACGCTTCATCTCCGGGGTATTTTCCGTGTCGCCGGCAATATACAGGCGCAGATCGCCGAAGGTGACGACATAGCCGTTCCCGATCCCTTTCGGGTGATAGGGCTCCCCCGGCGCTCTCTCATGCCGAAGGTTGTAAGCCGGCACGGCTTCAATCTTCAGACCGTCAACTATCTGCGTGTCGCCGTTATTCAGAACAATCGTTTCGGGAATCTGTTTGCCGACTTCGCGGTTGCCAACGATTTTTGTCGCCGGGGTTCTGATGATGCCCACAGCTTTCAAATCCATATGATCGTAATGCTCGTGGGTAATCAATATGATGTCCGCCTTGGGCAATTTCGTGTAATCCGCCTCCCCCGATACCGGGTCCGCATGAAGGATTTTCCCCGCCCAGAAAAAAATGAGCGAACTGTGCCCCAGAAACCGAATCCCCAGGTCCCCCCCGGATGTTTTAATCGTATCGAATTCCATGGCCGCTCCTTTCATTTATTTTCCTCCGCATTTTGGCTTTGCGGCAGACGCGCTACGGTACCCATATAGCGGGCGGCCAATTCCTCCACCGATTCCAGGCACAAATAGTTTAAATACGATTTGACAAACCCCTTGAGGAAAATGGCCGCGGGCAGCCGGGCAACGCGATCCTCCTCGATATTGATCAGATGAGCCTGCCTGATTTTCGTGGCCTGCGCGATCTGCTCCAGCGTCACGCCGAGCGTTTCACGAATTTCCTTCAGATCGGCGCCGCTTAAGGAATCCCGGACCGTCAGCTCGCCGATCCGCGCGCTTTGCCGGATCCTGCTTTTCAGGGATGCCTGGCGCTCTCCGGGCTTCTGATGGTCGCGACCGCGGCTGATGTTAAAAATGTCGACCGGCTTTTTGACCGCGGGCGCGGCTCGCCCGGCCGCGTCAAGCTCTCCCCGGAGCACCAGCGCTTCATCATACGCTTTCCGGGTCTGGTCCTGAATCAGGGTCCGGTACGCCTCTTCAATCAGAGACAGGATTTCTTGTCTTTCTTCCTTCGTGAAAAAGGAATGGCTCGCCAGAGAACCGGGCTGATAGATCTGCAGGGCGGCGCTGTATGCCTGGCGGATTTCATACGCCGCCGCGGTGGGCCGGATATCCAGCATTTCATAAAAGTTCAACTCGGCAAAACTTTTCCGCACTCCGGCCTCCCTGAGCGCACCGCGGCGCACCTGCCCCGGTTCTTTCTACACACACTGAAGCATTAACTGCCGGCCCGTCGGCTGAAAGATCTGACGGCTCGCGGCGCGCAATTCGCCCGCGGTCTTCGTGTAGGGATACCGGTCCAGAAAAGACACCCGCTGACAAACCGCGTCGTGAACATGATCGTCGTAAGAAACATTGCCCGTGAACTCAACGCGCAGGCCGATGTGTTTTTCGATAACTCTGCAAATATGCAACCCGAGCACGGTATTGTCGCGCTTGCGCAGCTGGTTGACCATAAGCCTGAACCGAAAGGCGTCAAAATCATTCCGCAGCTCCCTGTGGCTTTCCGGGTAGTCCTGCGCAACGACACTCATTATGCACTCCGGCCTATTGAAGGCGCCCTCGCCGAACCGCTCGATCGCCTTTTCCTCCAGCGCTTTGAATTGCGATATGCGAAAACAGTACCGGATCCGCCGGAAATAAACGGAGCGAATCAACCGATAGACATTTTCGATGGAGGTCGGTTCCGGCGTGGTGATGAAAATGCCATTTTGGGAAGCCAGAAAAAAATCGAGCGTGTTGAAAGAAGTCCCGGCGCCCAGATCCAGCAGGATGGCGTCATAGTCCAGTTTCGTAATGGCGCGCAGGATCTTGACCTTCTGTTCATAAGGAAGGTTGGCAATATCAAAATGATCCTGGGCGCCGCTGATGAGAAAGAGGTTTTCAAAAGGCGTCTCCTCTATCGCGTCGTCCAGGCGGGCAACCTTTTTGTAGAGAAAATCGGAAAAACTTTTTGAAGGATAGGGAACGCCGACCAGCGTATGCAGATTGGCCGCGCCCAAGTCCAAATCGATCACCAGCGTTCTCCTGCCCAACCCCGCTGATAAACGCCCGAGTGAACTGGTGATAAAACTTTTGCCGGAACCGCCTTTGCCTCCGCCAATCGGCCAAATATGCGCCATAAACCATCCGCTCAAAGGTTTTTGCTGTTTTACTACACGATAAATCGCCAAGATTCAAGCAAAAAGTTTAATATTGCTAATGATTTTGACCATTTTAAAAATTTTAATCCCACCTCAGTGCTGTACCGGGCGATATATTCCGGAGGACAAACGGGCAGGCAGCGACAACTTTCTTGACTTATCCTCTCATTGTTTCTAAAAAGACCGATAACCTTTCCAGCTGCGGGGATAAAAAAATGATCGATCGCGAACCGGACATACAGGCGGCCCTGCTGCAACACACTTCCGAAGCCCGGCTGATCCTGGAAGGCGCTTTTGTTCTTCCCGACGGACGCGGCATCGACGGAGAGCACACAGCCCGTGGAGCCGATGGTTTGATCGTTCTGACCGACTCCGACGGCAGGAAAATTTTCCAGGGCAAAGACATTCTGCTTTCTCCCGCCATGCCCGCCGAATCTTTTTTTACCGTCCCTGACGTAAAAATCGGAATCGATTTTCACTGGCAGCGCTCTCAGAAACAATCGTTTAGGGGCGCGCTTTTCCTGTCGGGACAAAGCCGGACTGCCTTTCACCTCATCAATATTGTCCCGCTTGAGGAATACCTCGCTTCGGTGATCTCGTCGGAAATGTCGGCCGGCGCCCCCTTGGAGTTTCTCAAGGCGCAGGCCGTCACATCTCGCAGCTGGCTGGTCGCGATGCTGGGCCGGAAGAAAACACGCCGCATCCCACCCCAAAACATCCGGGATGAAATCTCCGTCTGGCAGGACGTCAACGATCACGAAGGCTTTGATGTGTGCGCCGACGACCACTGCCAGCGCTATCAGGGCATTTCGCGAATCGCTTCGGAAAATGTCGCCCGGGCCATCGGGGCCACGCGGGGCCTGTTTCTCACCGGCGGAGACCAAATCTGCGACGCGCGCTACTACAAATGCTGCGGCGGACGGACGGATGTTTACGCAACCGCCTGGGAAGACGCATCCTTCCCCTATCTTGCCGGCGTGGCCGATTCCGACCGGCCGGGCGCGCCGATCGCCACGGAACAGGAGGCGGCCGACTGGCTTCGCTTTCGCCCCGAGGCTTTCTGCAACACCGCCGATCATGACCTGCTGCAACGGATTTTGCCTTCGTTCGACTTGGAGACCCTGAACTTCTACCGCTGGCGGGTCGCCTACAGCCGACAGGAGCTGGAGCAGATTCTCCGGTCCAGGTCCGGCATCGATTTCGGCGTCCTGCAAAACCTCGATCCGTTGGCGCGGGGGCCGTCCGGGAGAATATATCGGCTGAAAATTACAGGCTCGCGCCGCACGGTCGTCGTCGGCAAGGAACTGGAAATCCGCCGCTGGCTTTCCCCAACGCATTTGCTCTCCAGCGCGTTTGTCGTCTCGGTCGAGCGGGATCCGGACGGCAACGCGCGGGGCTTTCTTCTGGAAGGCGGCGGCTGGGGGCACGGCGTGGGCCTTTGCCAGATCGGCGCGGCGGTCATGGCGTCTCAGGGGCGTGCCGCCGAAGAGATTCTGGCGCATTATTTTACCGGAGCGATTTTGAAAAAACTGTACTGAACGCTTGCTTCACAGCCAAACCAAAAAAACGCATCGGAACAAAATAAAGGAATTTGATGCCTTCACCCGACACAAAAGCGTCGCAAAACCCAAGCCCCTGGCTCTGGGTTCCGTCCATCTATATCGCCGAAGGAATACCCTACATGATCGTCATGACCGTCAGCGTCGTGACGTATAAAAACCTGGGGCTTTCCAATACCGACATCGCCCTGTACACGAGCTGGCTGTACC
>JAAZHX010000124.1 GCA_012510495.1 Smithella sp. | reverse complement strand
TCACAAAGGAAGCCAGTGCCATGTATCGGCACAAAAAACAAACCGGCGGCTCCGGGCAGTTTGGTGAAGTTCACCTGAAGGTCTTCCCCTTGCAGGGTGAGGAATTCTCCTTCAGCAACGATGTCTTTGGCGGTGCTATTTCCAACAACTATATGGCTCCAATTGAAAAAGGAATCCGCAACGTTATGAAAGAAGGCGTTGTCGCCGGTTTCCCGGTCCACAATGTGGGCGTTTCTGTCTTCGACGGTAAGGAACACCCGGTCGACTCAAAACCGATCGCTTTCGAAATCGCCGGACGCGAAGCCTTCAAATTAGCCTTCAAAGATGCGAATCCGGTGCTTTATGAACCGATCATGAAAGTCTCTGTGCATATGCCTGAGGCAAACATGGGCGATATCATGGGAGATCTCAACACCCGGCGTGCGCGTGTTCAGGGTATGGATACTGACCGCGGCAAGTCCACCATCACCGCGGAAGTTCCCTTGGCGGAGATGATGCGCTACACCACCAACCTGCGCTCGATGACCGGTGGTCGCGGCACCTTCTCGATGGAATTCGACCATTACGACCTGGTTCCCACTCACCTGGCACAGGAAATTATGGACGCCCGCCAGAAGGAATTGCACGAAGAATAATCTTTCAATAGTTTTTAAAGAGAAGTTGGCAAATGCCAACTTCTTTTCTGTTGCCAAATTCGTGAGATCCAGGCAGATCTCGACCCATTCGAGCGATCTTTACCAGAAAACCTGGGGAACTAAAAATTGATTGGGATTTCATATTCTAAAAGTTGGTTCGCTTCTCTAAACCCATACGCTATTAGGTTTTGCTTCGGCACCCAGGCTTTGAGCTCATAAAACCCTCCCCATTTGGTGTAATACACAAAACGCACATCCGCGCCATCTTCCTTTATTGTCACAGTTGGCTCAAGCTCCATCTCCCGGGCGGTGGATTTTTGTTCATCAGTAAAATTAATGTCTCCGTAGCTAGTAAACGCCGCATAATCCATGTCGAACATATCAGGATCCACCCATTCAAGGATCAATTCCAATTGTTCAGACGTTGCCACCGGTCTCCCATCATTGTAATTGGCATGCCAGAACAAATAAAACTGCTCATACATTATTTCAAAAGTCAAGAATTGTAAATAACCAAGAGCTGTACCATCATGTTCCATATGGTTACTGGCGTAACAACTGTCTTCTCGCTTTTCAGCGCATTCTGGTCTGTCTGCCACAAATTCCGTAAAGCTGCGATAAGGGTTCTCGCCTTCTACTTGCGCATATACCACCGGGAAGCCTTCCAGGTTGCTTGTGAGGTACACAAATGCCAATTTATAACCAGGTTGCATACTCAAGTGGTCGAGGACTGTAAAAATCTCGTTTGGATCAAAAAATAACGTAGGGTCTTCAATGACGATTTCTTCTCCACCATTGTAGAAATCTTCTGGCAGTTCCTGCGCAAGAAGAAGTGCCTTAAGATTTGTAATATCCTGCTGCCATTCCAGAGC
>JAAZHX010000134.1 GCA_012510495.1 Smithella sp. | reverse complement strand
TAGAAGAGTGGGAGGTTCTCAAAAGAGGGGAATTTTCGGATTAAATTGGCAAGATTGTCTGAGAGGATGTTGCCGGCATTCTGGACCATGGATTCATTATCCTGGGCGCGGGAGGCACGTCTAAAGGATTTATCTAAAAGCTCCTGCGAAGTGGGTACGGTTGGAAGATGCTCAAACATCAGAGGGAACTTGCCGGCATTAGCAGATAAAGCTTGGGGCCGGCTTCTCCCCCTCTTCAATTCCATCCTGCCCTTTCTGCCTAAAATGCTAAGAAATTCTCATTTAATAAATGGTTTTCGGAAGACTTAAATAGTACTTCTTTATCTATATAGATGAGGTGACCTTTTGAAAAGACTAGGCACCGCGCTTCATGTCGTGCAGAATAAATTAATCGTCCAGAGCGAAGAAATCGTTGGAAGCGATATCAGCATTTCCCGGGGAGATTCCTGGGTGGTGGATCAGAAAAGGACCAGGGTCGGAAAGATTTCTGATATATTCGGTCCTATCGATCGTCCGTATGTAATAGTTCGGCCAAACAGAGGAACAGATGCTGCTGCCCACATCGGAAAGAAGCTCTATATCGATGAGGCGCCGGGGAGAGATAGCAAGTGGAAGAAATTGAAAAGCTGAGAGAGATAGAGAGGGCGGAACCGGAGAAGCTAAAGGAGCGCACCCGGCTCAGACGCGAGAAGGAGAAGGTAGACGAGTTTGAGAAGTTCACAGTCGAGTGTCCGGAGTGCAAGAGCCACACTCTGGTACGGGACTATGAACGAGCTGAATTGGTTTGCTCCGACTGCGGCCTGGTGATCGATGAGAACTTCATAGATCAGGGACCAGAATGGAGAGCCTTCGACCACGATCAGCGCATGAAGAGGTCTAGGGTTGGAGCGCCCATGACGTACACCATCCACGACAAAGGCCTTTCCACTATGATCGACTGGAGGAATCGGGATTCGTACGGCAAGACTATCTCCTCTAAGAACAGAGCTCAGCTCTACCGCTTAAGAAAATGGCAAAGGCGTATTCGGGTCAGCAATGCCACTGAGCGCAACCTGGCATTCGCTTTATCCGAGCTGGACAGAATGGCATCGGCTCTTGGCCTGTCCAGAAATGTGCGGGAGACGGCTGCTGTCGTCTACCGCAAAGCAGTGGACAAGAACCTGATTC
The DNA here is from genome assembly GCA_012510495.1 of Smithella sp. GTDB lineage: Bacteria > Desulfobacterota > Syntrophia > Syntrophales > Smithellaceae > UBA8904. Next base: position 600 of record JAAZHX010000134.1, on the reverse strand, counting down.
GGGGACGGAGCATTGAGGGAGTTGCCGCAGCAGCTCTCTATGCCGCCTGCCGCCAATGCAATGTGCCCCGCACCCTGGATGAGATCGCAGAGGTATCCAGGGTCTCCCGAAAGGAGATCGGCAGAACATACCGGTTCGTATCCCGAGAGCTGTCACTGAAGCTCATGCCCACCAGCCCCATAGACTACATTCCTCGTTTCTGCTCCGGCCTTAATCTGAAAGGAGAGGTGCAGGCAAAGGGGATTGAAATCCTCCGCCAGGCGGCGGAAAAAGAACTCACCAGCGGGCGCGGGCCTACGGGCGTGGCCGCAGCTGCAATCTACATCGCTTCGATCCTCTGCGGAGACCGGCGGACTCAGCGCGAGGTGGCAGATGTGGCAGGAGTGACGGAAGTAACTATCCGGAACCGCTATAAAGAACTGGCAGAAGAACTGGATATAGAGATAATCCTTTGAATGGGTTATCTCCTGCATTTCTTTTCTAGACTGAAATTAGATTTCTGTTTTAGATTTGATCTGTGACACGCCCATTTCCATTTTTATCCGTATCTTATATCCGCCTCTCCCTTAGATCATCTTTTAAATCAGAGTGGATATCATC
>JAAZHX010000319.1 GCA_012510495.1 Smithella sp. | reverse complement strand
GTATAATATGGGCGGCTGCGGCGGGCAGTGAGGCGACGGAGAGACAAAAACAGGAGTCAAATATGAGTCTTAGGATGGATGAACATTTTTGCTTGCTATCTAAGTTCTCAAGTTGACTGACTTTTCTGATCGGGATTTTGGACGAAAATGATGATTATTTCAACAAAAAACGGCAATCTGTCCGATAAAAGGGTTGAAAACAGCACTTTTATGCAGGAGACTGCCGTTATGTTTAAGATCGTCCGTTTCCCGAAAAAACTCGAATCTTTCTTCCAACCGCTTGAAAATCAGTTCCACTGGGACCATTTTGAATACTTTCGCACGCTGGTTTTACTCTTTGTCTTTGCGTGGGGACGCCGTAACATCTCGTCCCTATACCGTCATCTGGACAGCCGTAATCAGCCGCACCGCAGCCGCTTCAACAACTTCCTGAATGTCGGGCGGTGGGAACCGAAAGTGGCGTTGCAATTAAAAGCCCATGAGCTACTGGCCTTGTTGAACCCGCAAAAGGGGGAGGTCATCGAACTGATTCTCGACGACTCCAAAAAGCAAAAACGCGGCAAAACCATGGACGCCGTCGGCTGGATTCACGACCCGGTCACCAACCGTACAGTCAAGGGACACCAGTATGTCACTGCCGTCTTGCGGTTTCACGGCCACGTTATTCCATGGGGCATTCGGCTTTATATCAAAAAGGAAGATGCCGCCCGATTGGGTCAGCCCTTCAAAAAAACAACGGAGTTGGCAGCCGATTTGATCCGTGCATTCGATCCGCCTCAAGGGGTTCACGTCCGGGTTCTGTTTGACAGCTATTATCTTTGCCCTGTGGTCGTAAAAGCCTGTCGCCAAAAGAAATATCGCTTTATCTCGACGCTTGCCGCCAACCGAAACCTGTACAAAAACGGGCGTAAACTCAAGGCGGGTCAATATGGCCGCAACCTCTTTAATCGAAGCCGTAAAACATCCTGTCGTGTCCAGAAGGCCAACGGGTGTGCAACCTATACCTATGTCGATGCCGGAACAATCGCGGTCAGCGATCTGGGGCCGCTGCATGTGATCTTTTCACGCAAGAACCATGACAAGAAGACACTGGGCATCGTCACCGATGATCCGAAACTCTCGGCCGGACAGATGATCCGGACGTATGATGACCGCTGGAGTATTGAGGTCTTTTTCAAGGACGGCAAACAGCTTTTGGGGTTGGGCCAATACCAGAACGTTTCATTTGAAGCGGCAGTTACACACCTGCATCTGGTGTGCTTCGCCTATGCCCTGCTGACCCACATCGCCATTACCGGCGAAGGTGCAAAAGCACAACGAAAACCGGCTGTAAAGCTGTCCACCGCTGACCTGCAAAACGAGGCGCGTCGCATCGTCTGGGACGATCTGACACAACACTTAAAGAAGCTGTCCAGTGGAACACAAATTGTCAAAGAGCTTGGGCGACTACTGATCGCCGCATAAATCTATGTTTAAAAAATCAGTCAACTTGAGTAAAATAACTGAATACAGTTTTTTGCTTCGCAACGGTAGCCAGTGGGATTTAACGGTTGAAAAACTCTCCGAATACGAAACCACCTTTTCAGATATTGATATTCATCGGGAACTCCGTAAAGCCCGGCAATGGCTGATTGACAACCCCACAAAACGCAAGACCGCGACGGGGATGCCGCGATTCCTGTCCGGTTGGTTGGGGGGATGCAAACCCACACCGGCAGAATCGACCGGGGAATATATCG
>JAAZHX010000316.1 GCA_012510495.1 Smithella sp. | reverse complement strand
GTTCTGAGGAAAAAGCTCGAAAATTCTTCCTGGAAGGCTTTGCCGTCATACTCCGGGCTGCCCCGCGACAAATGGCTCCACGCGCTGCAAAAGGATTCGTTCATCAAGGAACTGTGGCCTGCCCAACACCTTTTGGGCAAGGCGGATGTTCTTAAAGGCGAGTCTGCCATCGTTCAAATGCCCACCAGCGCTGGCAAAACGAAGGCAACTGAACTGATTCTTCGAAGCGCGTTTCTGGCCGAGCGCGTGTCACTGGCCATCATCATCGCCCCGTTCAGGGCGCTGTGCCATGAGATCAAGAACAGCCTTGTCGAGGCATTCCACAACGAACCCACCAAGGTGGATGAATTGTCCGATGCCCTACAGACCGACTTCGAGATTGCCGAACTCCTGGGGCACCAACAAATTCTGGTCGTAACCCCCGAGAAGCTACTCTACGTCCTTCGGCACGCTCCGGAACTGGCTGCCCACATTGGCCTGCTGGTTTTTGATGAAGGCCACCAGTTCGACAGCGGCACCCGAGGCATCACATACGAGCTGCTCCTGACGTCGCTGCGCTCCATGATTCCCGCAGGAACTCAGAAGGTGCTGATCTCAGCGGTCATCAGCAACGCCGAGGCTGTTGGAGAATGGCTCAACGGGGAGCCCAATGTCGTCGAAGGCACAACCCTGATTCCGACTTTCAGGTCGGTCGGATTCGCGAGCTGGCTCGATCAGTTGGGAAGAATCGAGTACGTCGACAGCCGTGATGCCGAACAAGGTGAGTTTTTCGTTCCGAGGGTGATTGAAAGATTCAATCTCGGGAGAAGAGGCAGAGAGCAGAAAGATCGCCACTTTCCAGAGAGAGACGACGGCCAGGCCATTGCACTTTATCTCGGTATAAAACTGGCCCCAAATGGAAGCATCGCCATCTTCTGTGGCAAAAAATCAACAGCGACAAGCATCTGTGAAAAAGCGGTGGAATTCATTGATCGTGGTATTCCGCTTCCACTCCCACAAGAATTCTCAGACCGAAGGGAGGTTGAACGGCTCCATTACCTCCATGTTGCAAATCTTGGAACTGAAGCCTCGGCTTCCATGAGTGCCGAGCATGGCATATTTTCTCATCATGGCAATACACCGCATGGCATCCGCCTTTCAGTGGAACACGCTATGCGTGAAAACCTCGTGCGGTTCGTTGTTTGCACCTCCACACTGGCGCAGGGCGTAAATCTTCCAATCAGATACCTCATTGTTACCAGTGTCTACCAGGGCATGGAGCGCATCAAGGTTCGGGATTTTCATAACCTCATTGGCCGAGCGGGTCGCGCCGGTATGCATACTGAAGGCAGCATTCTGTTTGCAGACCCGATTGTGTATGACAAGCGACGCAACCGAAAAGACGGCTGGCGGTGGGATATAGTCAAGGAGCTGCTTGATCCAACCAAGTCAGAGGAATGCGCAAGCAGCCTCTTTCAACTGATCCCTCTGGTTATTCGGAATGACCGCACCAAGTCAAAGGACAAAAAGAATCATACGCTGACATGGGACATCCTGTCTTTTGCCAAAGCTCATATAGCCGGGTGGGATTCCCTGAATGAAATTATTGGCAAGATTGCTAAACAACACGGTGAAAACGGTTTCACGGTCGATGCGATGAAGCCGCAATTCGAATTCTTCAGCCTGACTCTCGCTTCCATCGAAGGCTTTCTTCTCTCCAACTGGGATGCTGTTGATAATGGGCTGACGGAAGAAGACATTGCTGATCTCGCGGAACAGACATTGGCGTACTTCTTAGCTGATGATGAGAAACGGGAGCAGATTCAAGAATTGTTCAAGCTTCTAGCTGAAAACATATCTGAAAATATTACTGACGCTAACCGGCGGAAAGCATTTGGTAAAACATTATATGGTGTCAACGATGCCAAGGCGATTGAGGGGTGGGTACAAGATAACGCTGATGAACTTCTTGCCGCCCAAAATGGAGACCAAGTTCTTGACCTCGCGTGGTCGTTAATAACGAGGCATGCACACAACAAAGCATTCAATAAATTCGACAAAAAGAACGTCCTGAAAGAAATTACTAAGAAGTGGATTTCAGGGACCCCATTTCATGAGCTTTACCGAATTGCCGATACAAACAAATGCAAGCTCGGTAAAGGAAAGAGGCCTAGAAAAGTCAAAATCGAAAATATCATTGATATCTGCGAGGGCGGGCTTGCCTATGATGGGGCTCTTCTTGTGAGTGCATTGTGTGAATTTGTAGAAATGCTGGACCGCGAAGGAACAGGCGACCCGATCAATCGTCTGCAGCTTTTCCAAAAGCGCCTGAAATATGGTCTGCCCACGGAAACCACCATTGCCC
>JAAZHX010000226.1 GCA_012510495.1 Smithella sp. | reverse complement strand
GGGTGTGCAGTGGCCCTTTGCGCAGCTGGTGCGCGTTCGTGATGTCCGCGAACACACCATGGACATCATGCCCCAGTCGGTGATCACCAAGGATAACGTTGAGATCTCGGTCGATGGCGTTATGTGGGTGCGCCCCGCGGCTGAAGAAGATGCCATCAAGCGCACATTCTATAATATCGATGACTGGAAACGGGCAGTGATTCAACTAGCAATGACCAACCTGCGCCAGGAATTTGGTGACCTCACCCTGGACGAGAGCCTGGTTGCCAGGGAGACGATCGCCACCAATCTTAAGGCTACGCTGGGTGCCTTTGCCGTGGAATGGGGGCTGACTGTCAGCAAGGTCGAGATTCGCCTGATCGATCCGCCCGAAGACATCAAAAGAGCCATGCACAAACAAAAAACCGCCGAGCAAGAACGCCGTTCTATGCGGCTGCTGGCAACCGGTGAGTATGAGGCAGCTGAGCAGAAAAAACTGGCAGCCATTCAGCGCGCCGAAGGCGACCGCGAAGCCGCCATCAAAATCGCTGAGGGGCAAGCCGAAGCAATCAGGCTGGTCAACGAATCGGCTGAAAGATACTTTGTCGGCAATGCCCAGTCGTTGAAGCAGATTGAAATGGTGGAAGCCTCAATGAAGGACAATACCAAGGTGATTTTGACCGATAAGGGCATCACCCCCACACTTTTCCTGGGCGACCTGCCGGTCACAGATGCGAAGAGAAGGTGATCGCCGATCGTGAGTAATTTGTAAACCGCTGCCACGCCGTCACGGGGGTAGCTCGTAGGGCGTAATTGGAGGTGCCAGATGATTCCATTGACAAGAGCGTTTCGCGCCTCCAATCCGCCGATGTGTGTGCGATTTTTGATTTCAGCGGATTGAAGAGGGACGATACCACCGGAATTCCACCGCCACAACCAAGCCTGTGTCGCGCCCACAATCTCGCCCTACAAGGTACCCGCGAACATAAGCTCGCACTTGGATTACAAACGAATATCAATAATTACATGATTCCTCGTAAAACTTATCGTTCTCCCACTGAAACGGATTGTTATGAATATATTCCGCAATTTTCATATATGCTTTTTGGGTTCTAATTATTCTTTCATAATAATCCCTTTGCCAAACCGCTGTTCCGCGCATTTTTCGTAAACTGTTAATCCTCATTGCCGAAAATGTCTTAAATTGCCTGACAATTTCAGACACAGGTGTTTGAGTCGGATGAGTTTTAGCGATTTTCAATCCGGGCAAATTTTCGTCAGATTCCTGATAAGTAATATTTTTGGGCTCAACAATATTGACAATTCCATGCACATGATTAGGCATAATCACAAACTCCCCCAACCCTATGTTTTCAATATGATTTGTTAAATCATTCCAAGTCAATAAAACGATTTTTCCGTATTGGTTCAATTGCATTTCCCCGTTTTTTATCTCACCAAATAGCCTCTTATTTTCATTGGTACACATGGTTAAGTAATAAGCCCCGACCCCAGAATAATCATAATCTTTTAATCGGATAGATTGACGCTTATTCGAAGTTTTACTTAGTTCTTTCATCGCATTTCTCAGTCAAGATTATAAAGGTTTTCGATCCCATCGGGACGGATTCAAGTCGCGATGGTAATAACATCGGGGAGGTCCAAATAGTGAGCGTTCAATTACCGGTTCCTTTGTTTGACCTCCCCCGATTAACATACGCGAATGGTCATTGGAGCCGCCATTTAACAATGATTCAAACCGGGGCGGGTTTGAGGGAATGGTTGAGATTCCGATATTCACGTTCTGAACCCGCCCCTACCACCGTTAAAAATATGCAATTACCGCAAATCCCCGTTTTCATGAACGCCAAACAACGGATTGTTTATGAAAAGATCGGTAGGGGGAGGTCCAAATCGTGAGCGCTCAATCATCGGTTGCTTTGTTTGACCTCCCCCGATCAACAAACGCGAATGGGCATTGGAGCCGCAATTTACCCATTATTTAACCGGGGCGGGTTTGACGGAATGGTTGAGAT
>JAAZHX010000242.1 GCA_012510495.1 Smithella sp. | reverse complement strand
CCAGTCGGTGCCCTTTACCCTGGTGCTGGATAACGGCATGACGCTTCAGATGACCGCTTCGGTGACGGCCGACGGCGTCCTGGTGGTCTCGGCCCCGGATGCGGGCGGCAACATCGATGTCCAGCAGGCGATCCTCATAGGCGTGCAGGTCGTAAGGCAGGCGCTCAATGTGGAACTAAGCAATCTGTCCTCGGCTTTGTTTGTAAGGAATTAATGGAAAGCAGCCATCTATGAAAGAGCTTTTCTAGTTGATGACGGGCTTTAGTACCGCTTGTTTTGGCTTGATCCACCATTTCTACCAGTACATCGGGTGCCTTGCAGATGCTTTCCCGGCGGCGCCTTGCGTCGTCGGTGGGACGATCGATGTCCGCACGCAGGGGGGGGAACCAGACGGTTCTTCTCCTTACTAGAGGACAACAGGGCACAGGAAACGGGCAGAAAACGATGTCTGATACAATCTGTTTATTTTCAACCGGACTGTTTTTCTCTTGCTGACGCCGGATACTTTATATCACAGTTTGAGCCAAAAAATAACCTTTTTCCGTCGCCGCGCACCATCCGGCTTCAGCCCCAATCAACTGCGATTGGCGAGGCGAGAAATCCGCCACACGATGAACGTCACAAAATTGATTGAAAAATAAAGAACTTTCCATTACAAATCCTCTCATGATCCTCTTCGGCAAAAAATCGGGAAAACAGTTGCCCGCAACGGGCTTTTTTCTTGCGCTGGCGGCCTTTCTGTCGCTTGCCGCCTGCGCGGCGCACACCGCCGTGACCGACCGGTTGGCGCTTTACGCACAAACCGTTCGGGCGGAAAACGCCGGGCAGATTCTTCTGGTGACGGACGAAAGCTCTCTTTTCCTGACTTCCCATAAAATTAATCTCCTGGAGAAGATGGATTCCTCATGGCGGCAGGCCATGGCGCCCATGGACGCCGTCATCGGCAGAAACGGCTTCGCGGAGCCGGGCGCAAAACGCGAAGGGGACGGGCGCACGCCTTCAGGGCTCTTCCGGCTGAAAACCGCTTTTGGCTATCCGCCGTCCGCTCCCACCCAAATGCCCTACCGTCAGATGCTGGAGGGCGACTTGTGGATCGATGACCAGAACGATCCGGATTACAATCGCCTGATCCGGCAAAACCAAACACAGGCCGCCTCCTACGAAAGAATGAAGCGCGATGATGATCTTTACCAATACGGGATCGTGATTGAATACAACACGGACCCGGTCATCAAAGGCCTCGGCAGCGCGATTTTCCTGCACATCTGGGCCGGCGCGAATTCCACAACAGCCGGATGCGTCGCCGCATCGGAAGGCGACATCCTGAAAATTCTCGGCTGGCTGAATCCCGAAAAACATCCCGTTATGATCATCAATCCTGACAAACCGTAAGAGAAGGAGGTTTTTTCATGAAGCCCAAATTATTTGTGATGGTCCTGATGGCGGCAATCCTGTTTTCCGCCGGAGAGCCTCCTTCGTCCTTTTGCGAAGAGGCCATGCCCGACACCTTTGTTCACATCGAAGAAATCATCCCCGACGCCCTTCTGGATATCCGCTATTTTACCGAGCATAATTTTCTGGGCGTCAAAGTGGACGGCTACCTTGCGCCTGCATGCATTCTAACCCGTCCGGCGGCCGAGGCGCTGGCCCTGGTCCAGAAAGACGTCGCGCCTTTTGGAATGACCGTCAAAATTTATGACTGTTACCGGCCGCAAAGGGCCGTCGACCACTTTGTGCGCTGGGCGAAAGACGTTGACGACACCAGGACCAGGAAAGAGTTTTATCCCACGGTGGACAAACGCCATCTTTTCCGCGACGGCTACATTGCCGAACGCTCCGGACACAGCCGGGGGAGCACGGTTGACCTGACCCTTGTGCCGCTGCCGGCCCCGATCCAGCCCTCTTATAAGGCCGGCGACCCTCTCAAGGAGTGTCATCTTCCGGCCGGTGTTCGCTTCGCGGACAACTCGCTGGACATGGGCACGGGGTTCGACTGCTTCGGGGAGATGTCCCACCCCGACAACCAAGACATCGGCCCGCAGCAGAGAGCCAACCGCCTCCTTCTGAAAACGCTGATGGCCAGACACGGCTTTAGGAACCTTCCCGAAGAGTGGTGGCATTTCACGCTGAACAATGAACCCTATCCGGACACGTATTTCAACTTTCCGGTAAAATAAATATGAAAATCAATCTGCCGCCGTTTCTGAAATCTTACGGGTTTTCGATTTTGCTCGTCGCCTCGATTTTGGTCGGGGCTCTCATCGGTATTGTGTATCAAAAGGACGCCGCCCGGCTCAAGCCGCTGGGCGATCTGTTTTTGAATCTGCTGTTCACGGTCATTGTGCCGCTGGTGTTCTTTTCCATCGCCTCGGCCGTCGCCTCCATGACTCATCTGGGGCGTCTCGGGAAAATTCTCCTGGTCATGCTTCTGGTTTTTGTCATCACCGGCCTGATCGCGTCGGCGGTCATGATGGTCGTCGTCACTTTCTTTCCCCCCGCCTCCGGCGTCAGCATCCCCCTGCCGACAAACGCGGACGTGCAACACCTCAAGGCGGGGGATCAGATAGTCCGGGCTTTTTCCGTTCCGGATTTTCCGGACCTTTTATCCAAAAACAATATGCTGGCGATGATCGTCTTTGCGATGCTGGTCGGCGTGGCGGCGTCCGCGGCAGGCGAAAAGGGAAAAGGCTTCACAAGGCTCCTCGCCTCGGCCAATTCGGTCATGATGAAGCTGATCTCCTTCATTATGTATTACGCGCCGATCGGCCTGTGCGCCTATTTCGCTTACCTGGTCGGCGTTTTCGGCCCGGAGCTTCTGGGCTCCTACGCAAGGGCGGTGGCCATTTACTATCCGGCAGCCTTTTTATATTTCTTTATCGCTTTTACGTTTTACGCATACCTCGCCGGGCGCTCCCGGGGCGTCAAAAAATTCTGGAGCAGCATCATTCCCCCATCCGTTATGTCGCTGGCGACCGGCAGTTCGATGGCCGCCATTCCCGCCAGCCTTCAGGCGGCGGAAAAAATCGGCGTGCCGCAGGACATTCGCGAAGTCGTGATTCCCATCGGCGCAACCATGCACATGGAGGGATCGTGCCTTGCCGCCGTGTTGAAAATCGCTTTTCTGTTCGGCATCTTTTCGATACCCCTGACCGGCATCGACACGATTCTGACGGCGCTGGGCATCGCTCTTCTGACCGGCGTGGTGGTCAGCGGCATTCCCGGCGGAGGCACCATCGGAGAATTGCTGATTTTATCTCTGTATGGTTTTCCGCCGGAAGCGTTTCCGCTCGTCACCATGATCGGCACACTGGTGGACGCGCCGGCTACGATGGTCAATGCCGTCGGCGACAATGTCTCCGGCATGATGGTGGCGAGGGTGCTGGGCGGAAAAGAGTGGATGGACGGGTAAATCTTCAGGGCAAATAGACGGAAATACATCAATTAAATTGAGACCTTATCTTTTTTGCGAACGCAGATCGTTTTGAATCTCGGTCACTTCCTTTTTGACCTTCTGATACGCTAAAAAACTGTGCAAAAACCAGCCAAAGACAAAACCGAAGGCCAGGACAAAGAAAATAAGGAGTGCAAGAGACAGGGAAATTTCCCAGAAGAAAATACTGACCGTTACGGCCGACACATTCTGAATGACGAAGACAACGGCAAGACAGGAAACCACAATGAGCAAGACGATCTTGAAATTCATTCCAAAACCTCCCGGTGGACGGACAATCCTTTGTTTTGTGAACCACAATCCAACAGCCGCCAATCCATTACGGCATATCCGCGATGAACGCAATTGAAAATTATCCATCAAATACAAAGAAGCCCCGCGGCTGAAAGCCGTGGGGCTTCTTTATCTTATAGCCTTCGCCTTTCTTAGAACGTCAGCGTCAGCTTGTTGATGACCAGGAAATTATCGGTCAACTCATTGTTGCCGGCCACGTTGGCCTGATAGTATTTGCCGGTGAACAGATAACCGGCGCCCACCATATAGGACAGGTTGTTGGTGATTTTGTAGGTCGCGGTCAAATCCACTTCCCATCCGTAATCATTGTTGAGATACTCGGTAGCCGGAGCGCCGGCTGTGTTCCAAGGCTTTTTATCGGCAAAAGCATAGCTGACGGAAGCCATGACATCCAGCTTTTCAACCGGCTTCACGCCGCCGCGGAGCTGGAAAAACCAGGCGTTTGCCATCTGACCGTTGTCGGTGGAGGTTCCATAGCCCGTGATATTGCCGGCCCACTTGGCCCGATCGTAGTAGTTAAACATAATCAGACAAGGATTCCAGTCGCGTCCGCCGTTGAGAATGTTGTTAATCTGGTTGTCGTTGCTGTCAACATCTCCCTGAACATAAGCGATGCTGCCGCCTGCGTAAAACATGCCGAAATTGGCCGTCGCGTCAATCCAGCCCGACCAACTGTCAATGTCTCTATCCTCTCTGGTGCTAGGAGCTTCATACTTGTCCTTCCCAAGACCAGCGTAATTCAATTCCGCCTGAACATTTACTGGGCCAAATTTAGCGATTACGTACGGCGTAAACAGGAAGTAGTTTCTCCGGTAAGGATTAGCAACATTGGTACGATTGGCGGCATAATTGTAATAATTGATATTCAAACCGGCGCGGCCGCTTTTCCAGTTGTAAACGCCTTCAAGGTGATAAACGTCATTGTCCGCATCAGCTGTCGCAGGCGGAACAGGATTGATGGCTGTCTTGCTGTTTTCCTGCACTTTGGAAATAGAAGCCCAGACATTAATCGGGCCAAACATTCTGTTGAACCGGATTCTTGGCTGAGCCGCCTGATTGTTACCAAAAACTGTGCCCGTGGTTCCATAATTCATGTAACCGACCAGGAACGTGCCGATGGGCGATTTGTAATCGATGTAAGCCCAATCGATGGCGATGTTTTCATTTTCCGCCACCGTTCCCGCGGAATCAGCTGCAAGCGCAACACCGGGTGCAGATCTTGCCGCGCCCCAGGCTCGCTCCATCGCGTCCAGACGCGTGATCAGTTTCAGGCCTGGTGTAATTGTAAAGTCCGTTCTGACCCTCAATCTCTGGTAGTAAAAAGCCGTGCTCGGATTACCGCCTGTTGTGCTCTTTGTTAAGTTTGTCTTATCCAGATACATTCCACCCGCATAAAACTCGCCGCTGAACTTGACGTCAACGGCCATCGCCGTCGAACTGAAGGCGACGATCAGCCCCAGTACCAGCAAAACCAACCAAAATCTCTTCATGCTCTCCTCACTGCGTATGATTTATCCTGAAGTTCAGGTTTCCATTGGCAATTACGCCTTCAATCCCCGGCTCGCTTTTTCATTGTCAGCCCTGCCGCCAAGCCAAAAACAAGCCCGTCCTTCGGGTGACCGGAGGTCAATTACCATTTACAGGTGTTTTTGTAAAGGAAACATTTATGATTTTTTGTAATTTTTGGTAATCGTAAGAAAATGGCAGAAACAATTACCACAACCCCAAAAAAGGACACTTTTTAATTAGTTCAACATTTTTTTGAGAGCCCGGACGCAAAAAAGCGGGGAATGTCCATGAATCTTCCCTGCTTTTCTTTCAGGATGCGGACCGCAAACCTACAGCGGAATATTGTTGTGCTTCTTTTTCAGCCCTGGCTCTTTTTTATTCCGCAGCGCCTCCAGCAGAATGACAATGCGCTGGCGGGTCCGGCTGGGCAGAATCACCTCGTCAATGACGCCCAGAGAAGCAGCGTAGTAGGGATTGTTGAATTTTTCCTCGTAATCCGCAATCAGCTCCGCGCGCTTCGCTTCCTGATCCGCCGCTGCTTTGATTTCGGCGCGGTGAATGATGTTGCAGGCGCCCGCAGCCCCCATCACGGCGATTTCCGCCGTCGGCCAGGCCATGACGTAATCCGCCCCCAGCTGCTTGCAGCACATGCCGATGTAAGATCCGCCGTAAGCCTTGCGCGTAACGACGGTGATTTTCGGCGTGGTGGCTTCCGAATAGGCGTGCAGGAGCTTCGCGCCGTGGCGGATAATGCCCGCCCATTCCTGATCCGTGCCGGGCATGTATCCGGGCACGTCGGAGAACGTGAGAAGCGGGATGTTGAAGGCGTCGCAGAAACGGATGAAGCGCGACGCCTTGTCCGAAGCATTGACGTTGAGAACGCCCGCAAAAGACATGGGATTGTTGGCGATGACGCCCACGGGGCTGCCCATGATGCGGATCAACGCGACAATGATGTTCGGCGCCCACTGTGCGTGGAGCTCAAACAGTTCGCCGTTGTCGGCAACCGACTTGATAATGTTTTTCATATTGTAGGCGCGCGCCGCTTTATCGGGAATGATTTTGTCAAGCTCGGGACACTCCCGGTCGGGGGCATCCGTGGATTCCCTGACCGGCAGCGGTGAATGGCAGCTGTCCGGCAGGTACGACAGCAACTCTTTGATTTTCCGAATGCAGTCCTCGTCGTTTTCGGTTACGACATGGCACACACCGCTCCTGGAAGCGTGCGCCGTCGCTCCTCCCAGGTCTTCCTGCGAGACTTCCTCTCCGATCACGGCCCTGATCACGTCCGGTCCCGTGATGTACATGTATGAGGTGTTTTTCACCATGAAAATCCAGTCGGTGAGCGCCGGAGAATACACGGCGCCGCCCGCCGTAGGTCCCATAATCGCCGTAATCTGGGGGATATAACCGGAGGCCAGCGTGTTGCGGTAGAAGATGCCGCCGTAGCCTTCCAAAGACGGAACGCCTTCCTGAATGCGCGCACCGCCTGAATCGTTAATGGCAATAAACGGTTTTTGCGCGTCGAGCGCCATATCCATGACCTTCCATATTTTTTTGGCGTGCATTTCCCCCAGCGTGCCGCCCGCGCTGGTAAAGTCCTGCGAAGCTGCAAAGACGATCCGGCCGTTGACTTTGCCGAAACCCGTGATAACGCCGTCGGCGGGAATTTCTTTTTTGTCCATGCCGAAAAGAGTGGCGTGATGCTTCACGAAAAGTTGCACTTCCTGAAAGCTGCCTTCATCAAACAATTGGTTCAGTCGTTCGCGGGCCGTAAGCTTTCCTCCATCGTGCTGCTTTTGAATTTGCTTCGCGCCGCCCATTTGCGTCAATGCCTGAACTCTGGCGTCGAAATCCTGGAGTTTGCCCTGCGTCGTCGCCTGTCTGATGTCGTCTCCCATAGATCATCTCCTTCATTCCACATGATATCTTTCCCGTTTTTATCTTGACCGGGCTTCGGGTGTAAGTTACTATCCCAACCGAAAAATACCGGCCACGATCCTTCTTTCTGGAAACGGTGAGAAAATGCTTAACCTTTTTGAGGCAAACTGGCAAGTCTGATTTGTACAAGATGCACAACTTCAAAATGATTCTCGAATATGACGGCGCGGCCTGCTGCGGCTGGCAAAGACAGCCGAACGGACTTTCCATCCAACAGGTTGTGGAAGAGGCGCTGGAGCGCATCATCGGCGAAAGCGTTACCGTCATCGCCTCCGGAAGAACGGATGCAGGCGTCCATGCCATGAATCAGGCGGCCAGCTTCCGGTCTCGCACCGGGCTGCCGGCCAGCAATATTTTTCTGGGCGTCAACAGCGTCTTGCCGGATGATATTGTTGTGAAGGACTTGCAGGAAGCGCCGCCGGATTTCAACGCACTTAAAGACGCGAAAGGGAAAGTCTATTTGTACCGGATCAGAAATCAGCGCCTGCGTCCCGCGCTGGGGCGTCAGTATTTCTGGCATGTGCGCTACCCGCTGAACCTGGAGAGCATGCGCATGGCGGCGGCGGAGCTGACCGGGGAACATGATTTTTCGTGCTTTTGCGCGACGGGCTGTGATATTAAGGATCGCGTAAGGCACCTCACGGTCTGTTCGATCGATACCCCGGAGAACGGCCTGGTGGAAATCACGCTTGAATCCGGCGGGTTTTTGCGCCATATGGTGCGCAACATCGTCGGCACGCTGGTGGATGTGGGCAGGGGGAAAATCGCGCCTGAACGCATCCCGGAGATTCTCGCATCACGCGACCGGAAACAGGCGGGAACAGCCGCGCCCGCCTGCGGTCTATTTTTGAAGGAGGTCATCTACTGAGCCATGAAAGTGCTGTTGCTCGGACACAAGGGGATGCTGGGAAATGATCTGATGGCTCAATTCAGGCATCGGCATGACGTCATCGGCATGGACAGGGAAGAAATCGACATCACGCGCGCCTCCGAATGCCGCAGAGCCGTGGCGGAAACCCGGCCGCAACTGGTCATCAACGCCGCCGGCTATACCAATGTGGACGCCTGCGAAACCGCCAGGGAAGAATGT
>JAAZHX010000212.1 GCA_012510495.1 Smithella sp. | reverse complement strand
GATTACATAAGAGCGGACATTGCTTATCGTTTTACATTGCATGATCGAACAGATTTTAACGATGGGGAAACTTTTGAACTTCCCCTCCCACTGGGTGGAAAAATTGTTGTTGAGGATTCGTTAGTTAATGCATGTGATTTAGGTAAACCATTTCAAGTATATGCCATTAGCAAAGATTCTGATGTCTGGAAAGTGCCATGCATAAAAAATTAATCATATCATCGACAATATTGACCGCCATAGTATTATTGACGTTGTCGATTTGCTACTTAAAAGGGCGACGTGTTGGATTATTGTATTATGCCCATGCTGATAAATGGGACGAAGTATTGAGATTAATTAAATCAGGCGCCGATATTAACCTGACGGACAATTATGGAAACACTGTGTTAATGGTAGCGTCCTATTTTGCCAGCGAAGAGGTGATTAACGACTTACTTCGATATGGGGCAGATTTAGATATGCGCGATAATTACGGAAGAACTGCGATTCTTATCGCTGCTCAAAAATCGCGTTTTGAAATTGTCCACAAGTTTTTGGATGCTGGTGCAGATATACATGTTAAAGATAAACGAGGACAGAATTTGCTGTCACTTGCGGCTCTTAACGGAGACCTTTTCCTTGCAAGGACCCTATTAGGAAATGGGTTTAATCCTGATATCAAACTTGAATCAGGTTGGACTCCTCTTTGTATTTGCCTGCAATCGAATAATTACTCCGACATTGCGAGTCGTATTCAAATGGTTCAACTCCTTATGGACTATGGCGCTGATATTGATTATGATAATCCAGATGGCTATTCATATATAATGAGTCACGATAGTTATATAGGAAAAGGTAGAACCAGCCCAGAGTTTTACGGTTCAAATGCTCTTGAAATTGCACAGAATCGACATTTTGCACAAATAGTTGAGATGCTCATAAAAAGGGGCGAAACCGGTGACAGTGGGGCTGTTGAAAAAGTCGATTGATTAAGCGATTATTTTTCATGCCGCCTGTTTCCATAGAATTTTCTCTGTTTTTCTTATTTTTTCTTTTCCGGGGTCACTGTGCCTTCCCAACAATCGTTTTGCCGCAAAATGTCGGGAAAAGTCCAGAATGGCATCCACCCGCTTGAGAATATGATCTTCCGGAATAAGAGAAGATAACGGCCCGGCAACGAACAAATCTTCCTGCCAGCGATCCTGTTTACCAATCACAATCAAACCTCCATGCTTGAAATAACCACTGGGTTAATGTATGATGGTATTATACGGAATGGAAGGGACTTTTTCAACAGCCCCTCTGTCCCCAGTTTTCCCACTAGTTTTCCAATATCATTAAATCAGAGCAGACGTCGTTCTTCACACAAAAAAAAGGGCTGCTAAAAAGCAGCCCTTTGTAAAGCTTTAACGAAAGATCAAAACTAATTATTTGCGGCGTTTCAGTGCCAACAGCGAACCAAGCCCCAGAATCACCATTGTTGCAGGTTCCGGAACCGCGGTAACCACTGCCTGGTATTCCGCTGCCCGCTGCGGGCTAAGGCCGCCATAAGCGATTACACTCGAAAGAGCCTGGTTAATGGTTGTGTCAACGTTAATCCGCTGGAGTCTGATTTCGTCACCGTAACTGGTGGTTTTAGCATCGGTGGTTTGCTGAAATACGAAATAGAGCATGCCCGTCCCCGATCCGACCGTCGAATCCGCGGTAACGTTGATCCCGGAGAACGTATATTGTGCCCATTCGCCGGCAGTAACCGCGGGCCAGTCGATAGCGTTAACCGACGTGCCCAAAAAGCCGCTCAATGCCCCGCCTTCAGCAAGACCCTGATAGACTCCAAGGTAAACATTGCCTGTTCCCGCAAGGGCCTCAGCGCCAGATCTGAGACTGATGGAGTCCAGGCTATATTGCTGACCATCAACCAAAGCCGGAGCCCAGCCGGCGGTAATGGCCGCGTTGAGATCTGCGGTGGTTGTGTCAAAATCAATCGCCATACCCTGGGTGTTGCCATACGTGTTG
>JAAZHX010000012.1 GCA_012510495.1 Smithella sp. | reverse complement strand
GTCTTTTCAGTTTCCGGCAGTGGAATACTGTTCACTTCATAATACATGGGCTCGGTGACAGGACAAACCAGCAATGATTTGCCGAACATGTAACAGTCGGATATTTCTCTCACCTTGTCATCCTTCGCAAAATCGAACAACAGGCTCCTTATCATGACTGTATGATTCCGACATGCTTCAGCCCCCATGGAATAAATATAGGGCATGAGTTGATACCGCAGTTTAATAAATTTCACAATGGATTCATAAAAAATGCTGCCGGGTTCACCAAAATTCCACGGTTCCCGGGGCGTGTCCGTCCCATGTGAGCGGAAAACCGGCAAAAACGTACCATACTGCAGCCACCTGACATAAAGCTCCCTGTAACCGAGATCCTTTACACCATCGTTGAAGTCGCCGTCCCAGAACCATAGCCTGTTCGTATTCCCGCTGCTGTTGCAGCCCCTGTTTTCCCATTTATCCTTCACAGTGAAGAAAGCACCGATATCCAATGTCCAATAAGGCATCCCGCTCATGGAGAACTTGATTCCTTCGGTGATCTGTTTTCTGAGGACGGACCATTTGGCACTGATGTCTCCCGACCACGCGATGGCTCCATAGCGCTGCCCGGAGATATAGGATGACCTTGTAAGGTTCACCACGCGCTTTTCATGGTTGGATCGCCGCCAGTTTTCGTAAATACCCCTGGAGTGATAAAGACCATAAGAGTTCAAACGCGTCCAGTCCATGGATTTTTTCGATTCATCGACAATCAGCTGATACCGCGCCTCTTCCGGGCGCCTTGTTTCTCCGTTCCAGTCCGCATCGGAAAAAGGTTCGGCATTATCACACCACCACGCGTCAATACCTGCCGAAAACCATTCCTCCTCGCATTGCTTCCAGTAGACATCCCTGGCTTCCTCACTGAAAGCATCATAGGTTGTTGAGTTGGGCAGCAGCATTCCCTTCTCATTCATTTCTGAACAATTACTGCTTTCCTTTGCCATGTTAGGCCAGATCGATACCATCAATTTGGTATTCTGGTCATGGAGCGTGTCCACAAGGCCTTTCAAATCCGGAAACCTGGTTTTGTCCGCCCGCTTTTCACCCCACAAGCCATCACCCCAGGAAAGCCAGTCCTGAACAATACAATCGATAGGAATGCCGCATTGTCTGAAACGTCTTACCGTATCTACCAGTTCTTCGGAAGAGTGGTACCTTTCTTTGGACTGGATATACCCAAATGCCCATCGTGGCAGCATCGGCGAACTACCTGTCAACAGTCTTAAATCCCTGATGATTTCGTCGAGGCTGCCACCCGTAATGACATAATAGGATATTTCCCGGGTCGTATCGATCGTAAAGGTGATTTCACCCTGTTTACTGTCAAAGATAACGGCACTTTCGGTATCGAGCAGGATTCCATAATTCCGGGTTGACAGAATAAAGGGGATGGAAATTTTCATATTGTTTTGATATAAATATTCCGTCCTGCCATAATAGTTATATACCCCATCCTCATGCTGACCCAAGCCGTATAAGCCTTCGT
The DNA here is from genome assembly GCA_012510495.1 of Smithella sp. GTDB lineage: Bacteria > Desulfobacterota > Syntrophia > Syntrophales > Smithellaceae > UBA8904. The sequence goes on along the minus strand of JAAZHX010000012.1, from coordinate 295 downwards.
TCTCAGTAATGGAAAAAACAATCCTGCCCTCATAGGAAGTACCCGCGGGTTCCTCCCTGGCATTCTCAATATATTCCACTTCTCCGTTTGCAGTCTGTTTCCGTTTGATAATGGGTTCGCCGTCAATGATATACCGATATACTTCTTTCTCGGTTAAGCTGCGGTATGTTTCTCTTAAAACCACATCTCCGTGTTTGTTTTTAAAGGAAATGCAATTGTCTGAGGACGAATGCCTGGCCGTCACAAGTTGATTCTGCGGTTTGAAGCTTTCAGAAATGAGAGCACTGCTTGCAGG
>JAAZHX010000045.1 GCA_012510495.1 Smithella sp. | reverse complement strand
CGTTTCAGCAGCGCAGCGATATGGTTTTTAGGATGGGGCCTCGTATTTGCGGTGTATTGTTCGGCTTCTCAGGAGTTGTCGGAACAGACGATAAAGAATCGTGATCTATATTTTCATAATGAACCTTGTGCGGATGACTCCGGTACATGTCGGTTGGTGGAATATAAAGACTGGATTTATTATCAGGCCGCCCCGGGTGAACCCTATTCGAAACGGGTGCCGGGAATTTGTCCTCAATGGCGTCCGAAAGCTTATGACGGTGAAATTCGAAAATTCTATCTGTTCCTGCCGGTCGGGTATGATGGAAAGTCTGAGCTGTGGATAGCGGACGTTGAAGGATGTTTATGGGGCAAAGCTGCTGAGGGATACTTTCAGATCAATACAACTCCGGTTCTATCTTCTGACGGAAGGGTACTGGCAAGCGTTTTTCGGCCCTTGACAGAAGTTCAAAAAGGGCACTATTATCTTACTGCTATTGAGATTAATGACAGCATTAGCACGCCCAGTGTTCAACAATGGTTATACCATAGTGAAGGTGCGGCGATTTCCGATTTGGAATTTATTGACCGAGATACGCTTTCTTTTTCTCTGAATAAGCATGATGAAGCACAGGACAGAATGATCAAAGAAACCAAGGAAGTAAAGGTATACCGGAACGTAGCAGAGTCATTCAAGGAGCAAAAGGAATACTTTCTGAAACATGAGCGAGTGCAAGTGACAGGGTGGGATTATGCCAGGCAGATTCTGTTGGGACATGGGACCTACACGGGGTATTCCGGCGGCAAACAATACCATAGCGGATGGGTGGCCATACAAATGAATAACGGCATGCTTTTCCTTACCAAGCCGCTTCAGTTAGACGACATTTTTTCTTTTATGACAGAATACAACCTGAATTCAGAGGGCTTTGCATCTGAATAAATAACAGTCAGCAGTCAACCGTCAATTCCAAGGTATGTTATGGCGGGGGTTTTATTGTGCTGTTCAGTCTGTGGACGAAGGGGGCGGTGACGTTTGTTTTAGAATGCCCCCCCCTATAAGATGGAGCCCCAGTTCATCGGTTGATTGTTGACAGAGGTAACGCCTACCCGGCGGATACACCACGTCTCATCCGGCTGCTGGATAAGCTCGATCTGCAAGGAGATAAAAATCACTGAACCGAACGCCGCATATCGGCTTTTCGGGTCCAAATGCATGACCGTATCCAGATCCACCACCCCGCTTCGTGCTTCCAGCGTCAACTGCAAGTGCTGAAACCGGATTTTATTGATCGCCGCGCCGGTCAGCAACCGTTCGGCGGAGGCCAGCATTTGATTGCGGCTGCGATGATAGCCGTCGTCATAATCGTCGCAAATCAACACGGCCAGTGACGGCAAATCCTCCTCAATCGCCGCCTGCCGACATTGGCGAATAATCGCGTGAATTTTTTCACTGTCGGTTTGCACTGCGTGATCCAGCCCGAATCCCAGCGCCGCCAGCAGCACAGGGGCCAGCAGCGGGAGATAGCCCCATTCGGGTTTGGCCCGCCGTATAAGCG
>JAAZHX010000214.1 GCA_012510495.1 Smithella sp. | reverse complement strand
TACATTAATTTTTTCATTAGGTACCATCCTTAGATATATATAATGACGCAATGTGCTGCGTGGTGGATATAATATCGGCTTTGCCGTACCATACACCATGCCTGCACAATTGACGTTATTGTACCTTTGCTCAATTTTTTGAGTTTTCGCCTTCATATATGATCCACTCTACTATTTCGGTCTTTGCAATGATGGCACGATACTTGATTAACTCCTCCGGTTTCTACCGCAAACCAGGAGGACGCCATGCCATGTTCCATTCCTGGTCGCAAAAAACAAAGGCTGGGCACGGAACACTCTCACAGGCCAAACCCTGTTCCCCGCACAAAAAAGCCGCCCGGCAAGTTTTATCGTCCCCGAAACCATGAGACGCCGTTTTTCAAGCTAGTGCGAGATCATTTCGATGAGTTTGAGAATGTTTATTTCGAGCGGTATCAGGCAAAATATGGTTACTGGAGACCGGTAATCCGCTCGTCGATTGATAAATTTTTCAAGTGCGGTGACCTCAAGGAAGGGTTCGCTCGCGTGCGCTGTCCTGACTGCCATGAAGAATTTTTCGTAGCATTTTCATGTCGTCAGAGAGCTTGCTGTCCCACCTGCGACCAGAAACGCGCTTTGCTTCTTGGACACCGGCTGAAAGATGAAGTGTTTGTGGAAGTTCCTCACAGACAGTGGGTATTTACTATTCCCAAACGGCTTCGCATTTACTTTCGGTTTGATAGAGCGCTGCTGGGAAAACTGTGTCGCGCAGCTTACGATACAGTTCGTGATGTTTATGCACTGGAGATTGACGGCAATCTGGGCATTCCAGCCATGGTTGGAGCGGTGCAGACTTTTGGTGATCTTATCCACTGGCATCCGCATATTCATACTATTGTTGCTGATGGAGTGTTTACTGAAACCGGTCACTTTGTTCGTATTCCCGATACATGGAAACACAGGGCTATAGATATCTGGCGGGACAAGGTATTTGATCTGTTACTGGATGAGAAAAAGATCGACCCTGATACAGTTTCCGGCATGAAAGAATGGAAGAACTCTGGGTTTAGTGTAGATAACTCGGTGATTATTGAAGCAGAAGATAAAGAAGGAATGCAGCGTTTGGTGGAATACATATCACGTTGTCCTTTCAGTCTTACTCGAATGATCAGCACTACCAAGGAAGGCGATATTCTTTACCGTGCAAGTAACCCCCAGTGCGTTCCCTTTCCGATAGCTGGCGATCATGAACTCACCGCCGGAAATCCACGTAACTTTGAGGTGTTCAAGCCGCTTGATTTTCTGGCTAATGTGACACAGCATATTCCTGATAAAGGGGAACACCAGATACGCTATTATGGATTCTACTCCAATAAGAAGCGAGGGATGAGAGGGAAAAAAGAGCCTACAGAAGTTAAGTCCCAGCCCGGTGTTCCGGAAGGTGATACAACCTTTGTGAAAAAGTGCAAGATGACCTGGGCGGCACTGATAAAATGTGTTTATGAAGTCGATCCACTTGAGTGCCCAAAGTGCGGTGGTACAATGAAGATTATTAGCTTTATTGAACGGCATCAGGCAGATGTTATTGAGAAAATACTGCGACACTGCGGTTTATGGAAAGAAGAGCAGCCAAGGCCACCGCCTCCTGAAAAAGCTGAGTCAAAGTCCGATGAGCCGAAACTTGACTACGGCTTCTTTGAGCAAACCTGCCTCTGATATTTTCCACTCCGTCAAACCTGCGTTACTGCGCCCTTGTTCTGGTATGCATTTTTTTGCTTTTTTGACATTCTTTTGACCCAATATTTATTTTATGGACAAGCTGAAAGAGGAATTATGAAATGGATGCGGCTAAAAATTGTAACGGGTGTAAAGAGCTTTTCTAAGCCCGAACAGCCTCAGCCCAAAAAATCAAAATTCCTATCAGCCACGCAGGACCAAACCGTTTTATATAACTTCGGATGTAAATATCCCTATTTTCAAGGCGCGTGGTCTGTTCCCATCACCTATCCTGCCGGCAGTCTTACTAATGCG
>JAAZHX010000211.1 GCA_012510495.1 Smithella sp. | reverse complement strand
GTATTGATATCATATTGAGAATCGCAGAATACCCAAAAAATGTTGACTAATCACAACTCAACGAGTATCATTATTGGTTGCCAGCAAATCCAGCTGGTAAATTTATGGGCGAGGGTAACCCCAAAGAGGGTGAGAGGCGCCCGGAGGAAAAATGACTACAAAACAAGACGATATTATTATCAAAGTTGAAAAGCGCAGCGTCACGGGCAAGCAAGTCAACCAACTTCGCCGACAGGGTCTCCTGCCCGCGGTGGTTTATGGCTACAAAGTCGATTCTTACCCGATCCAGATGGACCGCCATTCAACCAGCCTGCTCATGAAGCGGATCACCCCTACCACCCTGGTCTCACTGGATCTGGACGGTAAAAAAACCAAGGCAATCGTGCGCGATCGAAATTATGACGTCGTAACCGGCGAACTGCTCCATCTCGACTTTTTGGCAATCTCCATGACCGAAAAACTCAAAGCTTATGTTGCACTTGAACTGACAGGCGATGCCCCGGTTTTGGATGAGGTTCCCGGATCGCTGGTTAATCATATTTTAAACGAAATTGAAATTGAAGCCCTCCCCAATGACATGCCAGAACGTATCGAGGTTGATATCACTGGTCTAGCAACTGCAGAAGATTTGATCACCGTAGCAGATTTGAATCTGGGCGATAAAATCACAGTTTTGACAGACGAGAATGAAGTTATCGTTTCCATCTCCTATGTAGCTGAAGAAGTAGAACCTGACGAGCTCGGTGAAGAGCTTGCTGCTCAACCTGAAGTTTTGGAAAAAGGCAAGAAAGAAGAGGAAGAAGAATAATTCTTCTGAGTCCAATATACTTGCCAAAGAAAAACCTGTCTGCTGGACAGGTTTTTCTTTTATTAAGCGTGTGTGAGATTTTATAACGGTCTTAATCGCTTGGGGTGGTGAAAGAAATTCAGATTAAGGTGCCTGGTCAAACAGGCTCAGCAACGCAACGGTCATCATCGCGGTGGCCCCCCAAACAGTTTCACCATCGTAAGGCTTGAAATAAACCGCCTCAATATCCATGCCATTGTGGGTCAATACCCGGGAATAATGGTTTTGTTCGTCTGCGAGCCAATCGATCGGGATCGAAAAAACTCGGTCGACTTCATCAGGATTGATGGTAAGACCGGTAGGCCACTCGCAAACCCCAACCACAGGGGTGACTTTAAAACGTGTAACCATATCCATATCCGCCAAACAACCCAAAACGGTGACAGACTGTGGATTCAAACCTATCTCTTCCTGTGATTCACGCAGTGCTGTCGCGATGATATCCTGATCCTGCGGTTCTCTGGAGCCGCCGGGAAACGAAACCTGCCCGCTATGATCATGCAGCAAACTGGAGCGCAGGGTGTAAATTAAGTGCCACTGATCATCCCTGTGGATTAACGGCATAAGAACAGCAGCTGAAATCCTGCGTTCTCCTGGTAAATGGGGGCTTCGAAACTCACGAAGGGAGGTGTTGGCTGCGTGTCGGGCAAGACGGTCGGTCAAGTCTGATGGGAGTCCCAGAAAAGAGGTCAAATTTCCTCCGGATATTCCTGGTTTTCCTCATTTTGCATAACTGGGTTTTGGACAAACCGGG
>JAAZHX010000089.1 GCA_012510495.1 Smithella sp. | reverse complement strand
TCGGTGGTGCTGAAGTGCTGGGTGACCGAGACGAAGCTGACACCCTTCTCGTTGAAGAGGTCGATCATCTTCATGAAGTCCAGCAGCGAGCGGGACAGCCGGTCGACCTTGTAGACCACGATCACGTCAATCTTCCCGGCATCGATGTCCGCCAGCAGGCGACGCAGCCCCGGGCGCTCCATGTTTCCACCCGAGAATCCACCATCGTCGTAGCGATCCGGCAGAGCCGTCCAGCCACGCATCCTCTGGGCTTCGATATAGTGTTCCGCCGATTCCCGTTGCGCATCCAACGAGTTGAACTCCTGTTCGAGACCTTCCTCGTGGCTCTTGCGGGTGTAGATGGCACAGCGCAGGGTCTTGTTTTTGCCCGGCGCGACATTGCTGTTATCAAGCATCCGAACCTCCCTCGGCTTTTCTGCCGTAAACCTTCTTCAGTCCGAAAAAGACTTTGCCGTTCCAGCGCGTCCCGGTGATCTCCCTGGCCACCGCGCTGAGCGACCGGAAGGTGCGACCTTCGAACTCGTAGCCGTCGGCAAGGACGATCACCTCATAGCGCCGGTCGTTCCAGATCCGCACCAGTCTGGTCCCAGGCAAGATCGCCTCGTTCGATTTCCGCTCCTCTGGGATGCGTCGATTGACAGTGGCGACCGGGTCCTCCTTGGCGGCCTGCTGAAGATGGACCTTGGCCTGCTCGGACAGCCCGCCGTAGAAAAGCTCCTGGATGCGATAAGCCAGCCGCTTGATGAGGAATTGCTTTTTGTACTGGGGCGGTTCTTCGCCGTAGAGGTCGAGCCATTTTTCCCGGAGCTGCTCCAGGGACATGGATTGCAGCAGGGCCATCTGCCGAAGGACCGAGTTTCGGGTTCGGTCCTGATTCTTGCCGCCGGTGGCGGCGTTCTGTAACTCATTCATTTTCAACTCCTTGTTTTGGTTTCCGGACGAGTTGTCATGAATGAATGCTCTGTTCCGGCAATGAATCAAGTCCTTCTCCGAGCACAGGGGAAGAATCTTCGAAAACCTCTAACTCATTGCCCACACATGCGTTTTTTGCCTTTCGGCGCAGGATCGCCGTGGCCAGAATAGAGGCGGCTGACTGGAGCCTCGCCTCACCCGACAGGCGGCCGGGTTTGCCGTTTTCGCCAAGGTCATCCGTCCCCGGCCCATCATTCATTTCCTGTACATCCAACATCGAACACCTCCGGTGGGACCGGGGGACTGGATGGTGTGGATGCCAGAAAACGGTGGCGGTCGGGATGCGCGTTCGATGGCACCCACAACCGCCTCAGCTCCGCCTCTGGTCGGTTATCTGGTTTCTAACTGTTCGTCCGGTTTCAAACCGGCTTTCTTCAGGCATTACCTACCGAGGGGCTCATGGAAGTGTCGGAAATCAGGTGTGAGATTATTTCTTGACCTGATGTGCATCAGGTTTATATTATTAGGGTTTGTTGGCGCATTGCGCCTTTTTGTCTTTCAACAGAAATGGAGACTCCATGGGCAAAGCGAAAACGGATGAGATAACGCCGTTGCAGCGAAAAACGCTCGAAGAGATATGTCGTTTCGTCGATGCCAAGGGTTTTCCTCCAACGGTGAAAGAACTGAGTGAGATCTTTGAAATCAGCCCGGCCAGCGCCCACGACCGAATCAATCAACTGGTGCGCAAGGGATACCTGAAGCGAGAGGACGGAAAGTCGCGAGGAATAGCTGTTGCCCGCCGCCCCAGTGAGATGGCTGCCTCTCTGGTTTCAGTCCCTGTTGTGGGTATGGTGGCCGCTGGTCACCCTATCTTGGCCGAAGAGAACATCACAGGCCAGGTGCTGGTCGAGTCGGACGTCGTTCGTTCCGGACAGCACTTCGCACTCCGTGCGGTGGGGGACAGCATGGTCGGTGCCGGTATCAACGATGGCGATTTGATCATTGTGCGGCAGCAGCCCATCGCCGAGGACGGTGACATCGTTGTGGCGCTGCTCAACGACGAAGCGACCGTTAAGCGGTTGAGAATCAAAGACGAGCTCATCGAATTGGTGCCCGAGAACCCGGAGGTACGGAAGATCCGAATCAGGCCGGAGGATGACCTTCGCGTGTTGGGCAAGGTCGTTGGGTGGAAACGGAATTGATCGAGACAGATATGGAAAAGTAACGACAAAACGAGAGGAGTAACTAATGGCAACTTTCAACCTACGCCGCTTTTCGAAGCCGGAAATGCTCCGGCGAATCGACAGGAAGCATCTCATTGCCTTTCTGGAGCCTCATGCCGCCTATTTTTCAGCTCGCGGCGTAGAGTTGCCACCAGTCCAGCAGGAAGATGGCCTGGACTACAACGCGCTCAGTCACATTTTGCTGACCCCGGACGGCTCAACTCCAGACGACCTTGCAGAGGCCTTGTTCTATGTAAATGAAGTTTCGACTCCTGAAGGATTCGACTCCATTCAGGATGAGATCGCTGGAACGGACATCGACGTGGAAATTGGGGAGAACGCCGCACCGGCAGACTTGGCTATACAGGTCTGGATGGCTGATCGGGAAATCATCGAGAAGGTACACGCCGAACAGTTCTTCATGAACGTCAGGTCCTTCGAGTATTTCAAGACCAAGAAAAACCCGCTGCCAGATTTCGTGCTGCCATCGGAGGAAACCCTCGCGGCCCTTGAAGCCGATCTTGACGAATGGTTTTCTAAGAAGCGTCGGGGCAAGTATTCCAAGGTGTTCGTTTATCCGAAAGAAGGCCACACATGGTTCCTCGTGCGCCACGGGAAGCCCTATGCTCGTGAGGCGGTCATTGAGGCCGGTGAGTCCACCAGTCAGTACTTCCGCCCTGAAAAATTCGACGTGCTTGCCTACAACCCCGTCATTGGGGAGATCCGCATGAACGCCGAAACCAAGGGCGAGAAGGAGCTCTACCGGAAGAAATTCGGGCTGCATCTGTTCGGCAACGAAGAGTTCTTTAGCGAGCGCAGCCGATTCGACCTCGAGCCACTACGGCAGATCGGGGAAGAAGCGCTTCTTTGTGACGACGTGGAAGGCATTGAATACGTCAGACTGAAAGAGGTTCAGTTTTTTTGGGGTGGCGCACACAAGGATATAGAAATCCGTCGATCCGAGGACATGTTCGCTTCTCTCCGAGATCGGGATAAGACCCTTCCCGCTGGAGGCAAGATCGTCAAGGCGAGCTTCCAGATCAAATTCGACGGTTCCAAGACGCCCAGGTCGGTCACCTTGAGTTCAGGTAACCGAGCGCAATTCAAGCGGGATGGTGATGCCGAGGTTATCGAGCGCTGGCTCGGACTCAGGGGCTTTATTGTCGGAGCCGGAGGGGCCTCGGATGAGTGACCCCTTCTGGGCATACCTGGAGACATTGCCTGGAAAGTCGGCGGCGCTGTTCGATTGGGATAAGGCGCTCTCCGGTTGGGACCGGTATCCATTGTTTCGGGACAATTTTCTTCAACTGACCAAGAATCACGCGACCGCTGTGGATTGCCCGACGGAATGTGGCCTGGGATGCCCACGTAGTGTGATCACCCATGCGAAGACCGACATCCGAGCCGTCTGTATCGAAAAAGAACACGCGGCCATCCAACTCTCTCCACGGCAGACGCTGATCTACCGGCTCAAGCAGTCAGCCATCAATGGCGCTATCTGCACGGCCATGGGAATTGAACACCGAGAGGCAAAACTCGATGGCCTGCCCCACACATGGAGACTGGGCGATTTCATACCCACGGCTGGGGTGGACTTCCCCGTTGTGCTGACAATGCAGGACAGCAAGGACGCGCTGGTAGAGGTCGTCCGATCATTATGCCTTTCGACCCCCAAACCCTTTGTTGTAATAGCGCCCACGCGCCTTCATCTGAGTCCTGCAGTTGAAACACTGCTGGCGCAGAAAGACAGCCTTTTCGTCGCGCTGAACGAAGATCTGTACCTGGGTGATGCGCCACGACTCCTGACCTGTCGGGACAAGACTGAGATATTCGCTCCCCTTATCGATCAGGTGCCTGGGCCGGATTCAGGCGGCACAGTGTTTTTCAAGACACCGCCGGGCACCACATGGCCACAAATCAAGATTCAGTTCCGCGATGGCCATACCGTCACAATATGGGCGGGAGACCAGAGCGGTCGATACACCTATACGCAAATGGGAATGGCGAGCAGGAAGAATGGCAATCCAACCGAGCAATGGAAATTGCTTGAGGGGTTTGCCAACTCCAGTGGCGAGATCGACTGGCACAGCCGATACGCCTCGGACAAACTGAAGAAACAAAAGCAAGAGTTGTCGAAGCACCTGCGTGAATTCTTCCGGCTCGATGATGATCCCATCGAATGGGTCAAGGATACAAAGACCTACCGATGCAAGTTCCGCATCCTCCCGGAAGGTGCCGAGGTCTACTGACCACCCTTAATATCCAAGCGAAATTAAAGCCCCGATTCAGGATTCTGGATCGGGGCTTTTTGCGTCTTGGAGGCCCGCCCGGTGAAATTTCACTGGGGCCGGGCAAAAAAAGTTAAAAAAATTTTCCTCTGTAAACCCACCACCAATCAGAGCCTTACGGGCTTTCCTCCTCCTTGAGCCAGGGCGTTTTTCGGGGTCGCAACGAAAATTCGCCAAAGCAGGGTGACAGGTCTGGTGAACACAAAGAGTTCACGACCGCCACCCGGGAAATTCATGCCGGACCTGTCTCCCGGTCGGTCCAGAAATGAAGGAGGTTCGGCATGAACCAGACAAGTAAAGCACATCTCACCCCACCGAAGCGGCGACTCATCGAGTTGATGCAGGACATCAACTTCGGCCGCATCACCAACATTCCGGTCCGCGACGGCGAGCCGGAACTCACCCCTGACACGGTCATCGAGCGCGAGATCAAGCTGGGCGGACAGAGCGGTCCCAGGCCTGAGCGCGACCAAGATGACTTCATCCTCAAGCAAGAGGTCGTGACGCTGCTGGAGCACCTCGCGCAGATGGGCAGCGGAAAAGTCTGCCTGCTCGAGATCAAACACGGTCTCCCGTTCCTGATGCGCATCGAGGAACGGGCAGCCTGAACACGTAACGACCTGAACCCTTAGACACTGGACAACAAGCTGGACGCATGGCGGAGGCTGTTGTGGGTGTCGCCGAGCCGAATACGGCAATTGGCGGCGTACCTGCGACCCCTTCGCCCACGCGACAGCTTTGTCCTGTGATCTGGCCCGTGCCGACACCCACGCGGACCTCCTCCTCGCTCCGAGGAGGCCCCGATGGTTTCACAGAATTCTTACGACGGCATCGACAAGTATGCCGCCGACCTCATTCGGCACAAAGCACGTCAACTCGTAGGCAAGGCCGGATTCACCGAGGACGACAGACCCGACCTCGAACAGGAACTGATGATCGATCTGCTGCAGCGGATGCGGCATTTCAATCCCGCCAAGGCCAAGAAGACCACCTTCATGGC
>JAAZHX010000287.1 GCA_012510495.1 Smithella sp. | reverse complement strand
TCCAGGATGACCTGGTCGTTGGTATAAGAATGGATCGTGGTCATCATTGCGTTCTTGATCTTAAATTTGTCATTAACAACTTTGGCGGCCGGCGCAAGACAGTTTGTGGTACAGGAAGCATTTGAGACGACATGGTGCTTCTCATTGTCATACAGCTCTTCGTTGACGCCCATGACCATGGTGAGGTCCTCGCCCTTTGCGGGTGCTGAGATGACAACTTTCTTTGCGCCACCGCGAATGATGTGAGCATCGGCGCCAATCTTACCCGTTTCGGGGTCTGATTTAGCATTGGTGAACACACCAGTACATTCGATGACGATATCGACACCATGCTCAGCCCACGGAATATTACCAGGATCTTTCTCGCCATATACCTGGACGATCTTGCCGTCAATTTCCAGGTCATTATCGGCATTCACTTTGACTTCACCCGGGAAAATCCCATAGGTTGAGTCATATTTAAACAGGTGAGCATTTTGTTTGACCTCAACCAGGTCATTAATTGCGACTACCTCGAGAGTGTCGTCAGCACGCTCCAGGATTGCTTTCATTACCAGACGTCCGATTCGGCCAAAACCGTTGATACCTACTTTTGTTTTCATTACTACCTCCGTGTAATTATGAAAAGTTTTCATCACCTATGCAGGTGGAAATATTCAGAATCGTTTTATTCTGTGCTGTATTATAAGCGAATTGCCGTCTGACAGCCTATGAAGTTGTAAAAGCTAATATAAAGGACCGGTGCGTTCTTCGTAAAGATTGATTATTGCTTTGGCAAGTTTTTTTGAACTGTGTCGCCAGGGATACAGATCGTCGACCACATCTGCCTCGTATACCCGATAGTTTTCGTGGAGGTAGTGATCAGCTACAACCCAATCGGTATCGTGCCCCAATTCCCCTTTGAAATTCCGATTGGTCAAGACTAAATTCAAGATACGCTTTTGGATATGCTCTTCCAGCACCGCAACATGATCTGAGGCATTGAAGCCATCAGTCTCACCGCGTTGAGTGGCAACATTGCAGATGTAGTAGGTTTCTGCCTTGCTGGCGCTGATCGCTTCGGTCAGATCTTTTACCAGCAAGTTTGGTAAAATGCTCGTATACAGACTGCCCGGACCGATCAAAATCAGATCAGCGTTTAGAATTGCCTGGATTATGGGAGGATACGCAAGCACATCAACCGGCTCCAGCCAAACCCTCTTGACACTACCTGGCGTGGTGGTGATCTCAGATTCCCCTCGAACAACAAGTGGTTCGCCTTCAGGAGTTTCCTGCAATTCGCCTACGAGTTCCACTTGTGTCAGGGTGGAGGGCAGCACCTGACCATAAATCGCCAATACACGCCCCGACTCTGCTACGGCTTCCTCAAAACTACCGGTAATCTCGCTCATTGCCGTAATCAGCAGGTTTCCAAGCGAATGACCTTCCAGTCCGGCACCAGCGTGGAACCGATATTGGAAAACCTGGGAAAGCAGTGCTTCATCATTGCTCAGAGCAGACAGGCAATTACGGATATCGCCGGGAGGCAGCACGCCAAGGT
>JAAZHX010000318.1 GCA_012510495.1 Smithella sp. | reverse complement strand
TCGTACTGCCCTCCCACCGGACGCAGAGCATCAAGCGGTGCCTGTTCATCGTGGATACTTCCGGCTCGATGGGTACGGCGGAAGTCAACGCGGCGGTTCCAGAGATGCTGAAAATTATGCAGACATGGAAGCGGGCCGAGTTGGTGATGGCACAATGCGACACGCAGGTAGCCGACGAGTCGGTGTTCAAACCCGGCACGGGCTTTCGCGAGTTGCAAGCGTTCGCCCGCTCGCCCTCATGGGGCGGACGTGGCGGCACGGATATGTCCCCGGCATTCGCGCTGGCGAAGAAGTACCGCCCGGAGGTGATCGTATGCCTGACGGATGGATATTTCACTTGGCCGGATCAATCGGAGGCGCACGGCATCCCCACGCTCTGGCTGATGACGAACTCGCACATGGTTCCCCCTTGGGGCCAGCGGATCGTGATGGAGGCGGGAACATGAACTCGCGCCAGTATGTGACACGAGAATATGTGAAGGATATAGGCTGGCGTCTGTATAGGGCAGTCGCCAGCTATCCCTATCGCATATCAAGCGGAAAAGATTGTACCGACCTCATTCGATCCGTTCGCGGAAGAAAGCGTAAGGCGATCAAATATCTTGTTCCTGAAATCTTCAAACTCTCCCAATGGGTTTCGGATGTTAGGGACAAGAGGCGGTCACGAATGAGGTACATCAAGAAGCACGTCCCCGGAGAGCATGGGCGGGAAATCCTGCGAGCGAATATTCGGCGACTGCTTCCCCATGCCTTAATCGAGACACGCTTCTCCGGCGAATATCGTTTGCAGGTATTCGTCGGAACGCCCGACGCCAAGGGAGAATCATCCTACGGCGAGAGGTATCCCGGCAGGCACAAGTGGGCAAAGACAAACGTGACCCATCGCATCACGGTCATGCCCGGATGGTTTCGCATTCCCGATTCGTTGAAGGTGGTTGAAGGGCGGCTGGTGCTATCAGCGGAACACGTTGCTGATGGCATCTACCGCGTGGTGACTGCCATTCAGTCTCGCGGATGCGCCCTCCGGGTGGAGCATGGATGGGTTGCTACCTGCGCCACCGTTGATCCGGCATTCGGTAAGACGATGTGCGCGGCTGATAGGAAAAGAAGTTTGCGGCTACAGCAGTTCATGGGCCGCGCAGTATAAAGACAAATCCGCCCGCCCGTGGGCATTGTACGCGGGCAGAGGACACGCTATGAACACCGGACAACTCGTTATGAATCTAAAGAACGCAGGACAGGATCACGAGTTCTATCCGACTACAAATGAAATCATCGACAGAATGGCGGAGGATATCAGAAGCAAGGGGCGGGATGATTATCACCGTTTCGGCCATCTATCATCCATCTTGGATATCGGCGCGGGAACCGGAAAGGTGTTGACCGCACTTTCTGAAAGAGCCGAACTGTCGCGCCTTTACGCTATCGAGAAGTCGCAGATTCTATGCAAGCAACTTCCCGCAAGCGTGTTCATTGTCGGGACTGACTTCATGGAGCAGTCGCTTCTATCCAAAAC
>JAAZHX010000049.1 GCA_012510495.1 Smithella sp. | reverse complement strand
TGCCCACGCTGTCAAATGCAGCGGCGACGCCCCCGCGTGGGAATAGCCCACCCTACGAACTCGACAGAAAATATAATATGTTATGAACAGCAATGTGAATCGGTGGGCACGGTCTATCCTGCGGGATGGGTTGGAGCGCACCTGTTGAAAGGCGAGTTGTGTGTGGAAAATAAGAATTGTGTCCGAAATAAAGCGAACGGGCGGTTTGATTATAATCTGCCTGCCGATGTTGGTCGTTTTGACGCTTTATCTGTTTTACTTTTCTATTTCCGAAGGCGGTTTTGCAGATCGAATCCGGGGGTCTTTGATTCTGTTGGCCGGACAGCTATTCGGGTATTCGGCCTATCTGAACGGGGCATTGATCTTGGGCGGCCTGATCGGCCTGCTCTACGGGACCTATGTCCTGAAAGCAAGACAGCGTCACAAGCTGATTTATAGGTTTTCTCTTTGCAGTCTGTTGCTGGTGTTTGGTTATGCCCTTCTGTCCTGGTGCGGAGCAGTAACACGATTTTCTATGGCCAATACTGAGCTGAATCTGCCCATTCCGGTCACTGCGCCGCTTGTGTATTTTTATGAAGAACCACGATTTATCGGGTCCGAATCCATCTTTTATGCCATGGTGATATTGAGCAAAGAACAAACGTTTGATTGTCTGCTTGACAGGCAGAAGACCGGCGTTTGGGCTTCCAATAATTTGGGTACGGCCCCGTTGGCTTCCTGGCTTGGGGGTAAGCCGAAACAGGCAGAGCAAATGTATGCCGGTCATATCGATGAGGTCGGTCGCGGACATGTCACATTTTATATCGACCGCAGGTTTAAAACGAAAGATATCGTGTATTTGTCGTATTGGATTTGGTGAATCATAATGGCTGAAATGGCAACGACGACGGGTGGCCTCTGCGAGGGTGCAAATAATCAATAGTCAATAGTCAATTTCAATGGGTGTCGCGGGGGGAAGGCAGGACAATAGACTATATTTGGGATTGGCAACTACGAACTAAGAACTACGAACTAAGAACTATGAACTATTTTTATTTGCCATTCACCTAACTTTACGCTATAATTCCCGTCGTGGCCCGGCCATCTTGCCGGTGCCCCGCAGCATGGGCATCCTGCCCATGAGTTTGCCCGCGAGGCCGAAGGAAGAAGGAAAATATGACACAAAGTTTTCGACATTCTGAGTTCTGTGTGCAGACGTCTGTCTTCGGCCCCCACCCCCAACTCAAAACTCAAAACTATCTCTACCCCCAATGCCCTCTGTCTCCTTGGCGGTTAAACATGAATTTGAACAAACAAACCCATTTTTTCGGAGACAATAAATCGTAAAGTCTTATTTCAGAACTGTTTACTGATAACTGGTAACTGTTGACTGTAAAAAAACGAACCCAAAACAAACCCAATAAACGGTTTTCACATGACCCCAAAACCGAAAAGGATGCCCCGCGCGGGGCACAATTTAATTGACAAGACGAGGTGAGCTATGGCTGAACAAACAGCGGGGTGTGCGGGCAAGGCGGCGATGCGGACGTTGTTGGCGCCGTATGAAAAGCGGTTCATTCAATGGCTGACGCCGCATTTTCCGGCGTGGGTCGAGACGTGGCATCTGACATTGCTGACCGTTCCCTGGTGCGTCGGGCTGGTCGCCTTCGGCTATCTGGCAGGCAAGTCCGGCAATCTCCACTGGCTCTGGCTCAGCAGTCTGATGATTTTCCTTCAATGGTTTACCGACGCCTTCGACGGCGCCATCGGCCGCTACAAGAACACCGGGCTGATCAAGTGGGGCTTCTATATGG
>JAAZHX010000167.1 GCA_012510495.1 Smithella sp. | reverse complement strand
GGTTCGTCTGATGATACATGGGCGATCTTGTCGCAGATGGAACACAACCCACCATACAATAGCACTGAACAGCTTCAAGGGCTTCGGTTGAGTCGCAATTTCGGCAAGGAAGCAGCCATATTTGCCGGTCTTGAAGCCGCCAAAGGCCAGGCGGTCATCGTTATGGATTGTGACTTACAGCATCCACCCGAGCTGATCCCTAAAATGATTCGGTTGTGGCAAGAAACGCATATAGATGTCGTCGATGCCGTTAAATCACATCGCGGAGACGAACCCTGGATTCGGCGGTTTTGCAGCAATGTTTTTTATTCTTTATTTAAATCGCTGTCGGGCCATGACTTGAAGAATTCTTCAGACTTTAAGCTGTTGGATAGGACTGTCGTTGATGCATTGTTGGGAATGAATGAAAGAAGTATGTTTTTTAGGGGAATGGTCGAATGGCTTGGCTGCAAGCGAAATCGGCTGACATTCGAAGTCCAAAACCGAAGAGCAGGCGTATCGGCATGGCCGATGCGCCGACTGATTAAAATGGCCGTTGAAACAATCACCGCATATTCTTTTATCCCGCTTCGACTCATCGCCATAACCGGTGTCCTGTTCCTGTTTGCTGCGATATTACTTTCCTTCTATACGTTGATCTACAAACTACTCGGTCTTGCGATCAGCGGTTTTACAACTGTGATTTTGCTGCAGCTTATTATCGGCAGTGCATGTATGCTCAGTATTGGGATCATCGGCGAATATGTTGCACGCATTTACGAAGAGGTCAAGCATCGTCCTCGCTACTTGGTCGCCCGACGTTTGCTATTCCGGCGGCAACAGTCCATTGAAAAAAACGAACCGCATCCGTAATCCGGACGAGATACCAGGGAACTGATACATGGAGAAAAGCAATAGAAAAGGATGGGTTGTGAAAACAGCGTTATGCCTGATCTTTCTTTCGCCGATCTCTTCATATCTGACCATTGCCTTGGAGGGGGGTAATACATTTCTCTTTGAGGATGGATTGCTGTATTCGTTTCCTCTGCGAGTTTTTCTTAATAATTCTTTCCAGCAGGGCTTTAGTCCGCAGTGGATGCCTTATTCCGCATGTGGGTTTTCTTTGCTGGCCGAAGGACAATCCGGTCTTTGTTTTCCAGCAACACAACTGATTTACAGGTTCTTTTCAGCCGAGATTGGTTGGTTCATGGAAATGATCCTCGGTCACTTGGTCGGATTTTTCTGTTGTTACCATTTTCTTCGACATTTGGGTATACGCAAACCCGCATGTTTCTTCGGTGCCGCATTATATGCATTTTGTATTTTTGCATTGTTCAAGCCAATGATTCCATCCATGATGTGGTGTTATTTTCTGTTACCCGCGCTACTCCGCGCGTGTAGCCGATTTTTGCATAGACTGCCTCACTCATCACCTGAACTTCTTCTGGTCTTTACGCTTGTCTTTTTGACTGGCCATCCGGTCATGATCATCTATAGCGGCATCGTCACCGCCATTTATGTGGTCTGGGTTGTATTGAGCCTGTCGTCAGCTGATAAACGAATCAGAACATTAAGCCTTAACC
>JAAZHX010000210.1 GCA_012510495.1 Smithella sp. | reverse complement strand
GTCCTGGACGATCTGCAGAGGAATCCGCGTCCGCCGGGAGGCAAAAAACTGGTGGGGGCAACAGGCTATCGCGTCAGGATGGGAGATTACCGCATTCTCTATACAATTGACGATGCGACATCGGTGGTGCGCGTGTACCGGATCGGGCACCGTCGTGAGATCTATCGCTGAGACCGGTCCCGGCCCGTGTCGTTCAGGAGACCGCCAGAGCCGGGACGTCTCCAGATTTTGTCACCGCAGGGGCGAGCGACGCGTAGCCGGGGGTCTTTTGTCGGCGAGGCCTGACGTCAGGCTGCTTCTTTCGGCTTGTAATGCAGAACCAACAGCTGGTCTTCTTTCAGCGCCAGACTGCCATAGGTGCGGCCGTCATTATCCGCAAACTCCACCTCAAACACATCCTGCCCCAGCAGCTCGACAACCGTTCCCACTTGTCCACGGCGAAGTTTTCGGGCAGGCAGCTCCTCCGTCAATGCCACAACATCAAGAAGCTTGATGTTTTCGCTCATTTCATCTTCCTCTACAATACATTGCAGCTCGTCAATCGTGTAAAATCCTCTCCCCGGCGAACGATCCAGTTGCTTCGGACCACCGCCTGTCCCGATGGCCCGGTTATGCTGAGGCCTACCACAGACCGTCTACCATACTCATCGTGCTCTTCCGGCATTGCATCATTGTTTACTGCCGCCGCCCGCAGCGCACGCTGAAGATCCTCGACATGTTCAAGCGTGATGCCCAGTGATGACTTGAAGACCCGAGCCTTGTGGCACCCACGACGATGCTCGGGATTCAGGCAGTAATCCTGCAGCTTCTTTCCATCAACGACAGCCCGATCTCCATTCGGCAGTTTCACCGTGTCGCTCTCCCTTGGGCAGTGTAACACGACCTCATTTCATTTCCGGCTCCTCGACAGGTTTTCGTTCAGGTCGTGCCGGATGCGTCGACGGATTCCGGTCTTCATGGAACGGGCACAGCCCGATCATGTCCGCCCCGTGCCGCTCCAGCCGGATCCCCCTCGCCTCCGCCAAGTCGCTCCACCGACACCTCCGACTTCAACCGCTCGATCTCCGCCTTCGGGATTCGCGCCATAGGAAAACCTCTGTCAAGAAGAATGTCGCGTTTTACAGCTTGCACTTTTATGGAACGTAGACTACAATTATAAATTGTTATTATGCGAAAGACCATTTCTTCACTCCCCAATCCGCAAAAATCTGCCGCTTATACTGGCGTCATGGCTAACGCGGAAAAATCTCCTAAAAAGGAACCCTCGGAGTTCGCCAAGCGCATCGCCGAAGCGCGCCTGCGCGCCGGTTTCACCCAGGCAGAACTGGCAAAAAGGCTTGGCGTCACCCAGCAGGTGGTTGCCGCCTGGGAACGGCGGAATGTCGCTCTCCGCGCCGAACAGATCCGCACCCTGGCAGAGGCTCTCGGCACCACCGCGGATTACCTCATCGGGATCTCAGCCAACTGGAAAGGTGCAAAAGGACCTTCCGGCAAGGTGAGGCAGGTTTTCGAGCAGGTCTCCAAACTCCCCCGCCGCCAGCAGGAAAAAGTCGTCGAGTTCGTCGAAGCTTTTGTCCAGCATAAAGCGGCGGCAGGCTAAAACCAGGAAACCATAGGGAGGATTATAAGGTGCCAGAACAGGAACTTATGGAAAGGGTTACTTCCAAACCTGATGTATGCGGCGGCAGACCCTGCATTCGCGACACCCGCATTGAGATCGCCGTAATTCTGGACGGCCTCGCCGAAGGCATGACGGAACCGGATATTTTTGATCACTATCCGCAACTGACGAAAAACGAAATTCACGCTTGTCTCGCCTATGCCGCAGACCTCGCGCATGAGAGCGTCTGGAAGACGGGCACTCTGCAATGAAGCTCAAGCTGGATGAGAATCTCTCCCGTCATCTGAAACCGGTTTTATTTGGATTGGGCCACGATGTCCTGACCGCGGCCGACGAGAATCTTCTTTCCCACCCCGACACTGAGATTGCTCAAGCGGCTAAAGAGGAACAGCGCATGC
>JAAZHX010000151.1 GCA_012510495.1 Smithella sp. | reverse complement strand
GTTGAGAGGCCACCCAATGAAAAGTCCGATGCCTGGGAAAGGAACGATAAAGGTGACCCAAGCAATCGCTAGACAGATCCACGCCGCCCGGCCCGCCGTATTGTCTTGCCTCAGAACTTCAGCCGCTGATGTGTTCATTACTCCCCCTGTTTGCTGCTGCTAGATAGTTGCTAGATCGCGGGAGCAGGCCTAATCCTCCTACCGGCGGGTGTCAACTGAGTTGTCACCTGAAAACATTTTCATGCCACGTCCAGCAAAACAGATTTGTCTTCGGATGATTTGACCGGATTCAGGCGGACAATTTTGACGGGCTCCCAATTCCGTATTTCTTGTGACCATCTGTTTGGCTGGCGACTTCTTGCTTCTTCATAAACCCGACGACGCTCAGCCAGGATCGGTGCTTCCCGGCCATAGTGGCGATCATCAGGCGTTACGAACCGTATCGCGCTGTGCAAATGCTCCTTGTTGTACCAATCAACGAATGCATCCACCCACCGTTGCGCCTCCTCGATGGAGGCAAAGGGCCTGGAGGGATACTCTGGCCGGTATTTCATTGTCCGGAACAAAGACTCTGAAAATGGATTATCATTGCTGACGCTTGGTCTTGAAAAGGATGCGGCCACGCCGAGTTTCTGCATGGTCGCCAGCATGGTGGCCCCTTTCATGGGACTACCGTTGTCGGAATGAAGCGCCAGTTGATCGCGCCCCACTCCATGCCGCCAACAGGCTTGTGAAAACAAAGCGGCGCTATGTTCCATGCATTCCTTTTCAAATACTCTGGCGGCGACAATCTTCCGGCTCCAGACATCCATAATCGTGTACAGGTAAAAAAACATGCCGTTTACATTCGTTTTCAAATAGGTGATATCCCAGGACCAAACCTGGCACGCCCCCGTAGCTACATGCTCACGAGGGCGCGGAGAACTGGCCGGCCTGGAGGCTTCCCGATGATTCACCTGCTTTTCTTCACGCAGTATCCGGTAAAAGGTCGATTCCGAAGCCAGGTAGAGTCCCATATCCGCGAGCTTCGGAACAATCTGCTTGGGAGACAAGTCCCTGTATTCCGGACTGTTGGCAATCTTCAGGATCCTCTGCCGCTCCTGACTGCTCAGTTTGCCGCAAGGAGCCTCCTGCGGCCCCTTGCGTTTATCCACACACTCATTGCCAAGGCGCCAGCGAATAACAGTTCGGGCGCTCAACCCAAGCATCTTTGCCGCCGGCGAAAGACGCGCCCCGGATTCCATGGCTTCACCAATGAGGTCCAGGGCTATTTTTCGTTCTTCGAGGGAATGCTGTCGTCCTCTCCCCCCCAGATCGCCTGGGCTTTTTTTTTAAGAACCAGCAAGGCGGCGGTTTCCGCCAGAGCCTTGTCTTTCCGATGCAACTCCCGTTCGAGCTGCTGGATACGCCTCGAGTCTTCAGATTTTCCCTTCGCTTTTTTGTGTGGCGCCTGGCTCTGAAGCCCGCCGATCATCTCCTGTCGCCACTGCTTCAGGTGACCTTCATGCAGCCCTTTCTGGCGCAAATAGGCCCCGAGATCAGATTCTGATAATTGCGAGGCTTCCAATACAGCCTGCAGTTTTTCCTCAGGTGTCCAATCTTTTGGCCTTTGGGGTCTCATGCTCATTTCGTTCGATCTCACTTTCAGGAATGCGTTTGCCGCATCCTGAGAGCGTTCAGGCTGGACAACACTGGCTTTGCGCAGCCACCTTGAAAGTGTGACCTGCGGTATGC